>NZ_JAKMZC010000040.1:0-1591 GCF_029890535.1 Vibrio sp. S/42/10
TGATAACTGTTTGCCGGACTCAATTTACTTTTTGTTTCCACTTTTTAATAAAAAGTAGAATCAAAAAATGAACAATCATTTCTGATCATTCGAATACAAGACACTTGAATGTGTTTGTTGTGTTTATGCCGTTCTTATTAAATAAGAGCAGATAAACATTGAGAACTTTTAAATTTGATTAACTTAATCACAGCCTTGGCCGTTTTGTTTTACTTTTTAAAAAGTAAAAATAATTAAGCTAATCAGTCAGCTTTCCAAATTGTTAAAGAGCAAGAGTTTTTCAAGTTTTAAACTTTCAAAACCATTTTTAAAAACTCTCTTCAGACTGTTGTCATCAAAGAATGTTTAAAGATGGTGGGCGATACCGGGCTCGAACCAGTGACCCCCTGCTTGTAAGGCAGGTGCTCTCCCAACTGAGCTAATCGCCCATAAAAATTTTAATTCATTATGGAAGGAATGGTGGAGCTATGCGGGATCGAACCGCAGACCTCCTGCGTGCAAGGCAGGCGCTCTCCCAGCTGAGCTATAGCCCCATATTTTTATTTCCTTGGGAGGAAATGGTGGGCGATACCGGGCTCGAACCAGTGACCCCCTGCTTGTAAGGCAGGTGCTCTCCCAACTGAGCTAATCGCCCCAAATTTTATTTCCTTGGGAGGAAATGGTGGGTCGTGCAGGATTCGAACCTGCGACCAATTGATTAAAAGTCAACTGCTCTACCAACTGAGCTAACGACCCTTTTTACTTCTTGAAGGAAGTGGTATCCCGTAGGGGAGTCGAACCCCTGTTACCGCCGTGAAAGGGCGGTGTCCTAGGCCTCTAGACGAACGGGACACTGCTAATTTATCTCCACTTTAAAAGTAGAAACAAACTTCGAAGAACTTTGGGAGCTCTTCTTCTCTTTTTCTTTCTAAACCTAATCAATCTGTGTGGACACTCATCGTAAGTATCTTCGTATAAGGAGGTGATCCAGCCCCAGGTTCCCCTAGGGCTACCTTGTTACGACTTCACCCCAGTCATGAACCACAAAGTGGTGAGCGTCCTCCCCGAAAGGTTAAACTACCCACTTCTTTTGCAGCCCACTCCCATGGTGTGACGGGCGGTGTGTACAAGGCCCGGGAACGTATTCACCGTGACATTCTGATTCACGATTACTAGCGATTCCGACTTCATGGAGTCGAGTTGCAGACTCCAATCCGGACTACGACGCACTTTTTGGGATTCGCTCACTATCGCTAGCTTGCTGCCCTCTGTATGCGCCATTGTAGCACGTGTGTAGCCCTACTCGTAAGGGCCATGATGACTTGACGTCGTCCCCACCTTCCTCCGGTTTATCACCGGCAGTCTCCCTGGAGTTCCCGACATGACTCGCTGGCAAACAAGGATAAGGGTTGCGCTCGTTGCGGGACTTAACCCAACATTTCACAACACGAGCTGACGACAGCCATGCAGCACCTGTCTCAGAGCTCCCGAAGGCACACCTGCGTCTCCGCTGGCTTCTCTGGATGTCAAGAGTAGGTAAGGTTCTTCGCGTTGCATCGAATTAAACCACATGCTCCACCGCTTGTGCGGGCCCCCGTCAATTCATTTGAGT
>NZ_JAKMZC010000041.1:0-1426 GCF_029890535.1 Vibrio sp. S/42/10
TGAAGTGACCCCGTAAAGTTGGACATTTCTGTTAAGCGGCTTTCAAGGCCTGAGTTCGATATTCTATCGGAGTCAGGCCTTTTAGTTTCACTTTTATACGTTTGGTATTGTAGTACTCGATGTATTCTTTAATTTGCTCTATCAGAGCATCTGCATCTTCAAAGCTTTGGTTGTGATACATCTCTGTTTTGAGTAAAGCAAAAAAGTTTTCAGCAACCGCATTATCCAAGCAGTTACCTTTTCTCGACATGCTTTGCGTTAACCCACTCTCCGCTACCTTTTTTTGATACTGTCGATGGCGATATTGCCAACCTTGATCGCTATGTATAATTGGCTTTGAGTTGGGTTTAAGCTTTGATATGGCTTCCGTCAGCATATCCGTGACAAGCGGCAAGCAGGCATTTTTAGCCACTCTATAAGCAACCACTTCCTGAGTAAACAAGTCGACAACGGGAGACAAGTATACTTTCTGCTCTTTTACTTTGAACTCCGTGACATCAGTTACCCATTTTTCATCGGGTTGAGTCGCACTAAAATCTCTTTCAAGCACGTTAGGAGCTGCTGTTCCAGACTCTCCTCGATATGAACGATACTTTTTAATCCTGACCGTCGATTTAAGGTTGAGCTGAGACATAAGCCTTTGAACCGTTTTGTGATTAAGCTCGAACCCCTGATTTTTTAGTTCCAAGTGAATTCGGCGGTAGCCGTATCGCCCCTTATGCTCATGATAAATTGACTCTATCAACCGCAGCTCACGTTCGTAGCTATTTGGGCGCTTGCTCGTTTGAGCCTGATAATAAAAGACACTTTTTGCCAGCTGTAGAGTGTGCAGTAAGTGCTTTAACGGGTACTTGCTTTTAAGAGTTAGAGCTATGACCGCTTTTTCTTTGTTCGACGGTTTTTTTCCTGCTCCAACTCTTCCAACTTTTTTAGAACGGCATTCTCGGTTCGCAAATAGACCAACTCCTCTTTTAGCTCCTCAAGTGTCATTTCATCATCAGGCTTAGTGGTACGTTGAGGTTGCTGTTTCATTGAGGGTCTTCCTTTCTGGCGCATTTTGAGCCCTTTGATACCGTGCTCATTAAATCGTTTGAGCCAGACAGAGAGTATCCCAGGGGATGAGAGGTTTAATACTGCGCTAGTGTGCGTGAGAGACCATTCATTCGTCCACATTAAATTCAATGCTTTTCGTTTTGTCTGAGCAGTAGCCGCTTGGTTAGTTGGTAAAAATGAATCAGCACCATGGATGGCAAAGACTTGAGCCCAATACCGTATCTGTCTTGAAGAAATTGAATATTGTTTTGCTAAGTAGAGAGATGACGTGCCATCTAAGTATTGCCTAGCAATGATACATTTTAGCTCTCGGCTATATTTGGACATAAAAAGACCCCCAATAATTGGTGTCCAACTATTGGGGGTCAGTTCA
>NZ_JAKMZC010000042.1:0-1292 GCF_029890535.1 Vibrio sp. S/42/10
TTTAAGAGTGATTCTGTAGTTGACCCGATCTAATGGACACCTTCAATTGTAATTGGAGGTGATTATGCCAGCTTATAAATCAGGTAAAAAAACTCAACAATATCTTACGGAATTTAAGGTAACTGCTGTCCGACTTTCGCTTCGAGAAGGAGCTACAGTTAAAAGCGTGGCGCTATCATTAGATATCCACCCTTATATGCTTTCTAAATGGCGAAAGGACTATAGAGAAGGGGTTATTATGGAAGATAAACGTAAGAAAAGGACTCAGATCCCGAGCCAGAAAACTGAGTCTAGTCGGATTGCAGAGCTCGAACGTCAGAACGAACAACTTAAGCTCGAGAATGACTTGCTAAAAAAGTGGCAACGATTCGTTGCCCAAGAAAATCGACAAAATTCCGATTCATAGCCCATTACAAAACGCGTTATTCCATTGTATTGATGTGCCGTTTTCTATCTGTTTCTAAGTCGGGTTACTACGCATGGCTTGATAGAGAACCAAGCCGCTACGATCAAGAAGAGCAGGCTTTGAAGAAGCGTATAATTAAAGTGTTTACCCAGAGTCGAGAGACCTACGGTAGCCCACGAGTTCATGCAGAACTGAGGCGCCAAGGAGTTTTGGTTAGCCGCAAGCGTGTGGCTCGGATCATGAGAGAGCAAGGGCTAAGAGCACGAAGTTATCGCATTTACATGAAAATGGCCAAGCTACATCGGTTCTATCAATCGATTAAGAATATTAAAAAAGACACACCAAAACCAACGGCAGTTAATCAACAGTGGTCTGGAGATCTAACGTATATCAGGCAAGGCAAACGTTGGATGTATCTAGCGGTCGTTATTGATCTTTACTCGCGTAAAGTCGTCGGTTGGTCGCTTGGTAGTAAGAAGAGTACACAACTAACGATGAGTTCGCTGAGAATGGCCATTAGAAATCGAAAGCCACAAGAGCGCCTGTTATTTCATACTGACAGAGGCTCTGAATATCGAGCCCATGAAGTTCAAGCTTTACTATCAAAAAATGGAATTGTCCCAAGCATGAATCGCCCAGGTCATTGTACTGATAATGCAGAGGTGGAGTCGTTCTTCCATACGCTCAAAGGCGACATAATTAGGAAAAATAGCTTTAAAAGTGAGAAGCAGCTTAGAGATAAACTTGTCGGTTATATCCAGCATTTTTATAACCGTTATAGACTGCACTCAAGTCTTGGATATCGAAGCCCGCATGAATATGAAGTCATGACGGGTTAAAGAAGATAGGGTGTCCATTTTATCGGGTGAAGATCATTCGCAACGCT
>NZ_JAKMZC010000043.1:0-1283 GCF_029890535.1 Vibrio sp. S/42/10
ACTTAACGCGTTAGCTCCGAAAGCCACGGCTCAAGGCCACAACCTCCAAGTAGACATCGTTTACGGCGTGGACTACCAGGGTATCTAATCCTGTTTGCTCCCCACGCTTTCGCATCTGAGTGTCAGTGTCTGTCCAGGGGGCCGCCTTCGCCACTGGTATTCCTTCAGATCTCTACGCATTTCACCGCTACACCTGAAATTCTACCCCCCTCTACAGCACTCTAGTTCACCAGTTTCAAATGCAGTTCCGAGGTTGAGCCCCGGGCTTTCACATCTGACTTAATGAACCACCTGCATGCGCTTTACGCCCAGTAATTCCGATTAACGCTCGCACCCTCCGTATTACCGCGGCTGCTGGCACGGAGTTAGCCGGTGCTTCTTCTGTTGCTAACGTCAAGATGCGCAGCTATTAACTACACACCCTTCCTCACAACTGAAAGTACTTTACAACCCGAAGGCCTTCTTCATACACGCGGCATGGCTGCATCAGGCTTTCGCCCATTGTGCAATATTCCCCACTGCTGCCTCCCGTAGGAGTCTGGACCGTGTCTCAGTTCCAGTGTGGCTGATCATCCTCTCAGACCAGCTAGGGATCGTCGCCTTGGTGAGCCATTACCTCACCAACTAGCTAATCCCACCTAGGCATATCTTGACGCGAGAGGCCCGAAGGTCCCCCTCTTTGGCCCGTAGGCATCATGCGGTATTAGCCATCGTTTCCAATGGTTATCCCCCACATCAAGGCAATTTCCTAGGCATTACTCACCCGTCCGCCGCTCGACGCCCATTAACGCACCCGAAGGATTGTTAGTGTCGTTTCCGCTCGACTTGCATGTGTTAGGCCTGCCGCCAGCGTTCAATCTGAGCCATGATCAAACTCTTCAATTTAAGATTTTGTGACTCAACGAATACTGACTTCAAAACTAATATTCATTGCTCTTTCGAAAAAGATTGATGAACATGTAATTCTAAAGCTATTACCATTCCAACAGAATGGTAATGAATTGACTGTGCCGAATAACTACAAGTAGTTAAACGTATTGGTCACTCAGTTCATTGAAATCAAGTTTGTTACCGAAGTAACTGTTACTACCTAAGTAATAACGTTTTGATATTCATCAACGAGTGCCCACACAGATTGATAGGTTTAAATTGTTAAAGAGCTTTTCCTTTTTGAGCTTCGCTCAAATCGGACGGCCATTTTAGCGATTTAAGTTTTAGTGTCAACCACTATTTTCAAAACTTTTTTCAAGCGCTTAGCTTGGCTAATTTGGCTTGTTGATTCG
>NZ_JAKMZC010000044.1:0-977 GCF_029890535.1 Vibrio sp. S/42/10
CCCAGACTCAAAAGGTTATTACTACCTAATCTGGGCTTATCGCAAGTTATTACGCCTTTCATCGCCTCTGACTGCCAAGGCATCCACCGTGTACGCTTAGTCACTTAACCATACAACCCGAAAGGGTCTTAGCGTATGGCAACTAACCAAGGTTTTTGGTTGTCATCAAGAAGGGTTAATTCTTGATAACTGTTTGCCGGACTCAATTGTGAATCAATGTAAACATTGATTCGAATACAAGACACTTGAATGTGTTTGTTGTGTTTATCTAATGAAAGATAAACATTGAGAACTTTTAAATTTGATTGAATTACTCGTAAGTAATCAATCAGTCAGCTTTCCAAATTGTTAAAGAGCATGAGACTTTAAGAACCAGTGTTCTAAAATTCACATTTTCTAAAGACTCTCACAGTCGAAAAATCCAACCAACGACATAAGAAGTGGTTTGGAGATTTAACTTCCAAGAATATTTAGAGAATGGTGGGCGATACCGGGCTCGAACCAGTGACCCCCTGCTTGTAAGGCAGGTGCTCTCCCAACTGAGCTAATCGCCCACGATAGTTTTAATTCCTTCGCGGAGAAAGAATGGTGGGTCGTGCAGGATTCGAACCTGCGACCAATTGATTAAAAGTCAACTGCTCTACCAACTGAGCTAACGACCCAATGGTATCCCGTAGGGGAGTCGAACCCCTGTTACCGCCGTGAAAGGGCGGTGTCCTAGGCCTCTAGACGAACGGGACACTGCTAATTTATTCTACTTTTAAAAGTAGAAACAAACCTTGAAGAACTTGGGAGTTCTTCATCTCTTTGCTTTTCTAAACCTAATCAATCTGTGTGGACACTCATCGTGGTATCTTCGTATAAGGAGGTGATCCAGCCCCAGGTTCCCCTAGGGCTACCTTGTTACGACTTCACCCCAGTCATGAACCACAAAGTGGTGAGCGTCCTCCCCGAAAGGTTAAACTACCCACTTCTTT
>NZ_JAKMZC010000045.1:0-919 GCF_029890535.1 Vibrio sp. S/42/10
CCAACCTGGAGATATGGACGCTCACTTAGTGAGTTGACCACTGCGGAGTGGTAGTTCAGTTGGTTAGAATACCGGCCTGTCACGCCGGGGGTCGCGGGTTCGAGTCCCGTCCACTCCGCCACTTATTAGAAAGCCCTGCTAGTAATAGCAGGGCTTTTTTGCATTTGAAGAAAAGTGTTTTGCTTTTAGATTGTATGAGTGCGGTAAAGGCATCGAGCCCCTGCACTTAACGCTATGCCGGCACATATTAGAAAGCCTAGTCTGACGACTAGGCTTTCGTCGTTTACGACGTATGAGTTTGAATATTCGTTTCCGAGTTCTGTCGAAGTGTTGTTCGCTGATCATGACCTTTCATTGGTTAACCTTTCAGAGTGTCTAAGAACGGCTTACTTATTATTAAGCTGAGCGTCGATAAAAATAACAAGCTTTTAACGTTCTATAGCTGGATATGGATAGTTACTTAATGGCTAACTTACCGTGGTTTGAATTTACTGGTAAATATCTTTAAACATCTTCTGTTACTCTCGAAATGAACGTCATTCACTGTGGGGGTATAGGTATCACTTCATCGACTAAGCTTCTTGAATCTCTTTTAAAGAGCTTGCTCAAAAAAAACGAGACACAGCTAAAGTAGCTTTCCGTGTGTTTAGGTGCCTCTATTGAATAATACTTGTTTTGGTTATTTTGGTTATTTTGGTTATTTTGGTTATTTTGGGTGTGTAGGGAGGTGGTTTATAGATAGTGTAGAGGCGATCTTGGGATAAACAGAAGATACAAAAAAGCCGATGCTAGTGAACTGACCCCCAATAGTTGGACACCAATTATTGGGGGTCTTTTTATGTCCAAATATAGCCGAGAGCTAAAATGTATCATTGCTAGGCAATACTTAGATGGCACGTCATCTCTCTACTTAGCAAAA
>NZ_JAKMZC010000046.1:0-694 GCF_029890535.1 Vibrio sp. S/42/10
CCGCACCTGTGTCGGTTAGAGAGATGGTCACGTTCACGTCACCATCCAGCTCCGCCGCGCTGATCAGGCCGTCGTCGTTCGCATCTTCTGTGATTTCAACGCCTGGCGCACCCGCCGCTGTGGTATCCAGTTTCGCACTGTCTGTGCCTTTATCAGACACGTTACCCGCCGCATCGGTAATGGTCGCTTCGACTGTTAACGTCGCGCCTTCCGCCGGTGCATCGACTGTCGTCAACACTTCGCCTGCTGTGATGTGAGCCGCTGTCAGTTCGATCTCTGTGCCGTTCACCGTCAAGGTATCGCCTTCAACCGCACCTGTGTCGGTTAGAGAGATGGTCACGTTCACGTCACCATCCAGCTCCGCCGCGCTGATCAGGCCGTCGTCGTTCGCATCTTCTGTGATTTCAACGCCTGGCGCACCCGCCGCTGTGGTATCCAGAGTGAACGTCAGCTCGCTGCTGCCTGATGTATTACCCGCTGCGTCGGTTTGACGAACGGTGATCGTGTTGTCACCTTCCGTTGATACGGGTGCGGTTGTCGTCCAGTTTCCGTCAACGAGGTATTCGACTGTCGCACCCTCTTCTGTGCCGCCGACTGTGAAGCTGCCGTCGTTGGTTAAGAAGTCATCCGCCGCTGAGCCAGAGTCCGTATCCAGTGTCAGTGTTGGCGCATCTGGCGCTGTTGTGTCTAGAGT
>NZ_JAKMZC010000047.1:0-628 GCF_029890535.1 Vibrio sp. S/42/10
CACCCGTCCGCCGCTCGACGCCCAACAAATCCTCCGAAGAATCAATGTTGTCGTTTCCGCTCGACTTGCATGTGTTAGGCCTGCCGCCAGCGTTCAATCTGAGCCATGATCAAACTCTTCAATTTAAGATTTTGTGACTCAACGAATACTGACTTCAAAACTACTATGTAATTTTAAAGCTATTACCATTCCAACAGAATGGTAATGAATTGACTGTGCCAAATAACCCCTCTCTATAAAGAAAGTAATTATTCGTATTGGTCACTCAGTTCATTGAAATCAATTTTGATTCCGAAGAATCTGTTTTATCTAACGATAAAACGTTTTGATATTCATCAACGAGTGCCCACACAGATTGATAGGTTTAAATTGTTAAAGAGCTTTGCTTTCAGTGCCTTAGCACTTAAGCAGGACGCGTATAATACGCTTTCCACTTTGAAAGTCAACATAAAACACTAAGAAAACTTAGAACTCTATGGTGACTTGTCTACTAAATAGACAAAGTCGAAATTAAAGCCTGGCGATGTCCTACTCTCACATGGGGAAGCCCCACACTACCATCGGCGCTATTGTGTTTCACTTCTGAGTTCGGCATGGAATCAGGTGGGTCCACAATGCTATGGTCGCC
>NZ_JAKMZC010000048.1:0-567 GCF_029890535.1 Vibrio sp. S/42/10
CTGTTTGCCGGACTCAATTGTGAATCAATGTAAACATTGATTCGAATACAAGACACTTGAATGTGTTTGTTGTGTTTATCTAATGAAAGATAAACATTGAGAACTTTTAAATTTGATTGAATTACTCTTAAGTAAATCAATCAGTCAGCTTTCCAAATTGTTAAAGAGCAAGAGTTTTTCAAGTTATAAACTTTCAAAACCATTTTTAAATACTCTCTTACGAGAATGCTTAAAGATGGTGGGCGATACCGGGCTCGAACCAGTGACCCCCTGCTTGTAAGGCAGGTGCTCTCCCAACTGAGCTAATCGCCCATAAAAGTTTTAATTCCTTATGGAAGGAATGGTGGAGCTATGCGGGATCGAACCGCAGACCTCCTGCGTGCAAGGCAGGCGCTCTCCCAGCTGAGCTATAGCCCCATATTTTTATTTCCTTGGGAGGAAATGGTGGGTCGTGCAGGATTCGAACCTGCGACCAATTGATTAAAAGTCAACTGCTCTACCAACTGAGCTAACGACCCAATGGTATCCCGTAGGGGAGTCGAACCCCTGTTACCGCCGTGAAAGGGC
>NZ_JAKMZC010000049.1:0-557 GCF_029890535.1 Vibrio sp. S/42/10
ATATCCTGTTGGGCTATCGCCAAGCGGTAAGGCACTGGCTTTTGATGCCAGCATTCCCTGGTTCGAATCCAGGTAGCCCAGCCACTATTTAAACTCTTTGTTTTTACTTCAGTAAGCATTTACTGAAGTAAGTAACCAAGAGCACAACGTTACATCGAATCACCAATGTCGATATAACTATACTCTTCGCTAGAGTAAAAGCTTTGCTGCGGTCGTGGCGGAATTGGTAGACGCACCAGATTTAGGTTCTGGCGCCGAGAGGTGTGAGAGTTCAAGTCTCTCCGACCGCACCATTATTTAGATATCTTAATTGATATCCTGTTGGGCTATCGCCAAGCGGTAAGGCACTGGCTTTTGATGCCAGCATTCCCTGGTTCGAATCCAGGTAGCCCAGCCATTACAACGTTACTTAGACAAACCATAAGTCTTCTTAACTATACTCTTCGCTAGAGTAAAAGCTTTGCTGCGGTCGTGGCGGAATTGGTAGACGCACCAGATTTAGGTTCTGGCGCCGAGAGGTGTGAGAGTTCAAGTCTCTCCGACCGCACCATTATTTA
>NZ_JAKMZC010000004.1:0-348734 GCF_029890535.1 Vibrio sp. S/42/10
GTTAATCGATTGAAAGGCCACGTTGACCCATGACCCAATGCGTTAACGTTTGGTTTCCACAAATTAGCTCGTGGTGAGAGATGAGCGCTAAACAGACCCAGCTTCGGCTGGGTTTTTTATTGCCTGTGATTTAGCTAAGAGTGTAGTTTGAGAAAGTGCCGTAATGCTGAAAGGAGCAAAAGCGAGATTCCCTATAACGCTCGTCCTTCGCTGTAGGGAATGACGACTATAGAGAGGTACCTGAATCGAAGTCGTTGGTCGTCATCTCAGAATCGATCTGAGCGAGATATCAGAGGTCTGTGTCTACCTGAAGTTATACCGCGTTATCTAACATGCAAGGTCAGCGCCTAGGGTGCGTTTAACTGGGTTTAATAACAAAGTAGTGCGGTTAGTTGGCAATTAAGGATTGGTATTGCTGTGGCTTATTGAGGGGCTGTCTACAAGGAGGTGAAGAGCGGCAGTCAGAACCGTTGTTTAAGGAACTCGATCAATATAACAGGCACAAAAAACGCCACCCTTGGGTAGCGTTTTTATTAAAGCAGATAAGTAATCAGAATTACTTAGTTACTTTAAGAACTGGAGTTTCACCAACAGTTACAGAACCAGAAAGCTTGTTCAGCTCTTTGATTTCGTCCATGTTAGAGATAACAACTGGAGTAAGCGTAGATTTCGCTTTCTCTTCTAGAAGCGCTAGGTCGAAAGTGATGATAGTGTCACCAGCTTTAACAGATTGACCTTCTTCAGCTACACGAGTGAAGCCTTCGCCTTTAAGTTCAACAGTATCGATACCGAAGTGAACGAAAAGCTCAACACCGTCGTCAGACTCGATAGAGAATGCGTGGTTAGTTTCGAAGATCTTACCGATAGTACCGTTAACTGGAGCTACCATTTTATCGCCAGCTGGTTTGATAGCGATGCCGTCACCAACGATTTTTTCAGCGAAAACTACATCTGGCACATCTTCGATGTTTACGATTTCACCAGAAAGAGGTGCGATGATTTCGATTGCACCAGCATCAGCGCTGTCATCAGATACAAGCTTTTTCAGTTTGTCAAACAGACCCATTGTGTCATGCTCCTAACGTTTAGTTTTATTCTGTAGAATATACTATACCAATCTAACAAATTAGACGACTATTTTTAGCCGTCTAATCTTATTAAGCTCTTGGCGATTACTGAGTTTTCTCAGCAATGAACTTTTCTACACAAGCTTCAATTTCTGCTGCTGTAGGTAGAGATAGTGCTTCATCTGCCATCGCTTTAACTTCAGCGAAGTTAGAGTTACGGATTACTTTCTTAACTTTAGGAATAGAGATACCGCTCATAGAGAACTCGTCTAGACCCATACCAAGAAGAAGTAATGTTGCACGTTCGTCACCAGCAAGCTCACCACACATACCAGTCCACTTACCTTCAGCGTGTGATGCGTCGATCACTTGCTTGATTACTGTAAGAACAGCAGGAGATAATGGGTTGTATAGATGAGAAATCATTTCGTTACCACGGTCTACCGCAAGAGTGTATTGCGTTAGGTCGTTAGTACCGATAGAGAAGAAAGACACTTCTTTCGCTAAGTGGTGTGCGATTGCAGCAGCTGCTGGAGTCTCAACCATTACGCCGATTTCGATTTCTTCATCAAAAGCTAGGCCTTCAGCGCGAAGTTCAACTTTGTACTCTTCGATTGCTTTTTTCAGTTCACGGATCTCTTCAACAGAAATGATCATTGGGAACATGATACGTAGTTTACCGTGTGCAGATGCACGTAGGATGCCACGCAGTTGGTCACGTAGGATTTCACGACGATCCAAGCTAATACGTACTGCACGCCAGCCTAGGAAAGGGTTCATCTCTTGTGGAAGGTCCATGTATGGTAGGTCTTTATCGCCACCGATATCCATAGTACGGATAATCACTGACTCGCCTTCCATTGCTTCAGCTACTTCTTTGTAAGCAACGTATTGCTCTTCTTCAGTAGGAAGCGCGTCACGGTCCATAAATAGGAACTCAGTACGGTACAGACCAACGCCTTCACCGCCATTACGCAGGATACCGTCACAGTCTTTTACTGTACCGATGTTGCCACAAACTTCTACACGGTGACCGTCTAGAGTTTCAGCATGCAAATCTTTTAGTTTTGCTAGTTCAACCGCTTCAGCTTCGAAATCTTCTTTGATTTTCTTAGCTTCTGCTAGCTCAGCTTCAGAAGGGTTGATGATGATTTTGTTGTTCATCGCGTCTAGCACAAGCATGTCGCCGTTCTTAACTTGCTTAGTGATATCGTTAGTACCAACGATAGCTGGAAGCTCAAGTGAACGTGCCATGATTGAAGTATGAGATGTACGACCGCCGATGTCACAAGCAAAACCAAGAACGTAATCTAGGTTGATTTGTGCAGTTTCAGATGGTGTTAGGTCGTAAGCAACTAGGATAACTTCTTCATTGATATCTGCTAGAGAAACAATGTTGATGCCTAGTGCATTTTTAACGAAACGAGTACCGATATCACGGATATCAGTCGCACGTTCTTTTAGGTACTCATCATCAAGTGACTCAAGTGCAACAGCTTGCTCTTCGATCACTGTGTAGATCGCGTTGTCTGCGTGCATTTTGTCTTTCTTGATGAGTGCTAAAATCTCTTCTTCTAGCTCTTCATCTTCAAGCAGCATGATATGGCCTTCAAAGATTGCTTCTTTTTCTTCGCCAAAAGTTTCAAGTGCTTTTTGCTTTACAACTTCAAGTTGTTGAGAAGATTTGTTACGAGCGTCAAAAAAACGCTGAACTTCTGCTTCAACTTGATCGTCTGAGATAGATTGAGTGTTTAGGACAATTTCATCTTCTTGAAGTAGTAGTGCTTTACCGAAAGCAATACCAGGAGATGCTAGGATGCCTGAAATCATAGCCTTACCTTAGTTGTTCAACTGTAAACGGGAGAATGTGTGACTTTAAGTCGTCGACTAATGTCGCGTTTATTGCTATCTATTTCGAACAAAGCCACTTTGCTATGCAAAATGGCTTTGAAAGAAGAAGACCGTATTAGTGTAGTTGATCCATAAGAGCAACTAGGTGGTCTACTGCTTGCTGAGCTTGAGGGCCTTCAGCAGAAATAGTAACGTTAGTACCTTTTACTAGGCCTAAAGTTTGTAGTTTGAACAGGCTTTTAGCGCTAGCGCTTTTGCCGTTAGAAGTCACTGTGATGTCAGCGTCGAAAGATTTTGCTTCTTTAACGAACTGTGCAGCTGGACGAGTGTGAAGGCCGTTTTCTGCTGTGATTTCTACTTGCTTCTCGTACATTTTATATACCCCAATTAATTTATTTTTTGTAAGTTTGTAACCAGATTAGCTTAACTGCTTTAGCCCAAATGCGCTAGAGGCTAGTACGCCATGTTCGTGTTAGAACTTAGACTGGTTATAAATTTTTATCCAGCCATGGTCATCTTTTATTGAGTACTCATGACTTTCAGAATTTGTTTATTGCTTCTTTTATTTTGAAGCGAAAAATAAAACAGACCCGATATTACCAAAGGTGGGGCAGGGATCAACAAAAAAGCCCCTAAACGGGGCTTTTTTGGACGAAAAATTGATTTGACCACATATTATTGTTGGTTCTCTTTTTCCGTAAAGATGCCAGCAAATAAGGCTGTACTTAGGTAACGTTCGCCTGAGCTTGGTAACACGGTAACAATGGTTTTTCCTTCAAATTCAGGTAGTTCCGCGATTCTGTTTGCCGCTACTACTGCTGCGCCAGATGAGATGCCCGCTAGAATACCTTCCTCTTTCATTAGGCGTTGAGCCATCTCAATCGCTTCTTCAGAAGTTACTGGCTCTACTCGGTCAATCAGGTCTAAATCTAGGTTACCAGGGATAAAACCGGCACCAATACCTTGGATTTTGTGTGGAGCGGGTTTGATTTCTTCGCCAGCAAGCGCTTGTGCAATCACTGGAGACTCTGCTGGTTCAACCGCGACTGAAGTGATTGCTTTACCTTTCTCGCCTTTGATATAGCGACTTGTACCTGTAAGCGTACCACCCGTACCCACGCCAGCGACAAAGACATCGATCTCACCGTCTGTTGCTTCCCAAATTTCAGGGCCTGTTGTCTTCTCGTGAATTTGTGGGTTAGCTGGGTTGTTGAATTGCTGAAGCAGCAGATACTTTTCTGGGTCTGAAGCGACAATTTCTTCTGCTTTAGCGATTGCGCCATTCATGCCTTTTGGCGCTTCAGTCAGTACTAAGTTTGCGCCTAACGCCTTAAGTAACTTACGACGTTCAAGGCTCATTGATTCAGGCATCGTTAGCGTTAGCTTGTAACCGCGAGCAGCTGCTACGAATGCAAGAGCAACACCTGTGTTACCACTTGTAGGTTCAACAAGTTCAATACCTGGTTTTAGAGTACCTGCTTTTTCTGCTTCCCAGATCATGTTTGAACCGATACGACACTTCACGCTGAAGCTTGGGTTACGAGCTTCAATTTTAGCTAGGACATTGCCTTTGCTTACTTTATTAAGGCGAACTAGAGGCGTGTTACCAATCGTTAGTGTGTTGTCTTCGTAGATCTTGCTCATGCGATATTCCTTCATTTAATGACAGAACTAAACGTAGTATATCAATCACTTTACCGTCTAGTGTCTTTCGATGTTTGTTTAGCTTGAATTTAGATTAAACAACTTGAAAAAAAGGTAAAAGGATTAAAAAGTTATATCATATAGATATGTCGCAGAATTCACGCCTATCTTTATGGAAATAAGAACTTCAAAAAAGATAGGCGCAGTTATTAAAAATTGAGGGAGTTTATAGGCGAGAACGTAGCGCTTGGTTTTTAAACTCAGCAACCCACATCGCAGTAGCGCCGCAGACGGCAACCGGCATAACGATGAGGTTTAGAATTGGAATCGTTGTGAACACAGAAACAAGCGCTCCGAAGCTGTAGGTCTTGCCTTGTTTTTGTTTCAAATTGTTTCTCATGTCATCAAATTTGATTTTATGGTTATCAAATGGGTAATCAGCGTATTGAATCGCTAACATCCATGCTGTAAAGATAAACCATAAAAACGGTGCAACGGTTTGTCCTAGCGCTGGAATTAACAAAAGTAGGAATAAACCGATCGCTTTTGGCAGAACGTAGACAAGTTTGCGCCATTCTCTCGCTAATATACGTGGAGTGTCTTTGAGAACATCGAGTAAACCATCATCATTGACTTTTTTGCCACTGAGCAACTCTTCTACCTTTTCTGCAAGCAAACCATTGAAGGGCGCGGCAATGAAGTTAGCAAGTGTGCTAAAGAAATACGAAAATGTTGCCAATACGGTTAATACTAAGAGTGGCCATAAAATATATGACAACCAAGACAAAAAGCTTGGCAGTGCTCCAATCCAGCCTTCTATCCAAGTGTTCAGATTGGAGAAAATATAAAATAGAGCACCACCAACGAGTAACACGTTAGCGATGAGAGGAAGTAGTACAAACTTACGAATACTCGGCGACAAAGCGATCTTTATTCCGAAAATAAAGTAGCCAAAGCCAGAGCGGGGAACAGATTCAATAGTCATATTTAAATTAGGTCACATGTGAATTTGGTTAAATAGCAAACATCCCTAGTGTACTCGACCGAAATTAAGAAAAAAAGCGTGGCGAAAATCACACCATGTAAGGAACTAATTGTATTAAGTTGTTCTAAAACAGTGGCTACTTTTGATAGAGTAGTGAAATTGGCCAAATTAACCCAACTTAGTGACAGCGTCTTTATAGCTAGTTGACTAAGAAAGCTGAGAGCGAAAAATGCAGGAATTGCGATTTGTACTCATTATTGTTGGCGCATTAGCTATCGCCGCATTATTGTTTCACGGTCTGTGGACGAGTAAAAAAGAAGGAAAAGCAAAGTTTGGTGATAAGCCGCTTGGTAAGCTTGATAACGATAGCTTAGATGACGCAGAAACTATCCCAAACCGTTCATTCGCCCCAGAAGATGATTTTGAGATAATCCGAAAAGAGCGTAAAGAGCCGGATTTTGCGGTTTCGCCATCTGCGACGGATCCTCTGATTGACTCAGATCCGTTAACCGCGCCACAAACAAAAGAAGTGCACGAAGATGGTATAGAATTGAGTGATCTTCCTTCTTTCAGTGTTGAAGACCCAATCAAGGTAGAAGAACCTAAAGAGCTTGAAGAAGTGGTTGAACATGAAGTTCCAAGCTTTGATTTGACTGATGAGCAGAGAGAAAATCACGCTGGCTTCCGAGAACAATATGGTTCTTTTGATGACAAGTCAGACGAGGTGATTGATGGACCTTTAACTCAAAGCGAGCGCTTGACGCCGAATGAGCCGTTCATTACAACAGAAGCCGTTGTGACACAAAGTGCTGCGCCTGTTGAAGAAGTTAAGCAAGATGAAGAGTTAGGTCTGGAAGTGATTGTTCTTAATGTTCATTGCGCTGGAGAGATTCCATTTGTTGGTACTGAACTTTTCCGTAGTATGGAGAGTAACGGCTTAGCCTATGGTGAGATGTCTATCTATCACTGTTTTGCGCAATCTAGTGCCAAGCCCAAAGTTATTTTCAGTGTTGCGAACATGATGCAACCAGGAACTCTAGAACACGACGATCCTGCTGACTTTACCACAAAAGGTATTTCGTTCTTTATGACGCTGCCTTGTTATGGCCAAGCTGATCAAAATTTCAACGTTATGCTCAGTGCAGCTCAGAAAATTGCCGACGACATGGGCGGTAACGTATTAGATGAGTCACGTAACTTAATGACACCAAACCGCTTGTCTGACTACCGTAAACAAATCAGAGACTTTATGACGGCTTCCAATGCCTAGCCTCATTGTTTAGCCTTGTAAATAATCTATATTTATAGAAAAGGGCTCCTAAGGGAGCCCTTTTTGATATTTCAATCACGACAGAGAATGATATGAAAGAATCGATTCAAGTTACCTTAGAGCAGTTAAGAGAAACTCTGCACTATCATGCCGTTCGTTATTACGTAGAAGATAGCCCTGAGATCCCTGATGTCGAATACGATCGCTTAATGCAGCAGTTGCTCAAGATTGAGGAAGAGAACCCGGAGCTAGTGACGGTAGATTCTCCGAGCCAGCGTGTTGGTGGCCAGCCTTTAGAGGGCTTCACGCAAGTGACTCATGAGATACCAATGCTTTCTTTGGACAATGCTTTCTCTGATGAAGATTTGGATGCGTTTAATAAGCGTATGTCTGATAGAGCGCCAACGGCAAACCTCAAGACTTTCTGTTGTGAGCCTAAACTTGATGGTTTAGCGGTGAGCTTACTCTATGTAAATGGCTCTTTAGTTCAAGCTGCAACTCGTGGTGATGGCGCAACAGGTGAAAACATTACCGAAAACGTGCGTACGATCAGTTCTATTCCGCTTAAGTTGCAAGGTGAAGGTTGGCCTGAGCGCATTGAAGTTCGCGGTGAAGTGTTTATGCCAAAAGCAGGCTTCAACAAACTGAATGAACTGGCGTTGAAAAAAGGCGAGAAAGTCTTTGTTAACCCTCGTAATGCCGCCGCAGGTAGTCTACGTCAGCTTGATTCTCGTATTACGGCAAAGCGACCATTAGCTTTTTACGCGTACAGTGTCGGTGTTGTGCAAGGTGCTGAGCTCTCTACTAGTCACTACCAACGTTTTATACAGCTTAAAGGCTGGGGTTTACCAATGTGCCCAGAGACCAAGCAGCTAACTTCACTCGATGATGTGAAAGCGTATTACCAAGATATTATGTCTCGTCGTGATACTCTGGCCTATGAGATTGATGGGGTGGTGATTAAGGTCGATGACATTGCCGCACAAGAAACTTTAGGCTTTGTTGCACGAGCACCTCGTTGGGCTATTGCTTACAAGTTCCCAGCTCAAGAAGAGATTACTTTACTTAACGATGTTGAGTTTCAGGTTGGTCGTACTGGCGCGATTACGCCAGTGGCTAAACTAGAACCTATCTTTGTTGGTGGTGTGACGGTAAGTAATGCCACGCTTCACAATGCTGATGAGATTGCTCGTTTAGGCGTGAAGGTGGGCGACAGCGTTATCATTCGCCGTGCTGGTGACGTTATTCCACAAATAGTGGCTGTTGTACAAGACCGTCGTCCTGATACTGCTACAGACATTGTTTTCCCTGATACTTGTCCTGTATGTAACTCTACTGTTGAGCGCGTAGAAGGTGAGGCGGTAGCGCGTTGTACTGGCGGTTTGGTGTGTCAGGCACAGCGTAAGGAAGCGCTTAAGCACTTTGTCTCTAGAAAAGCACTTGATGTTGATGGTCTTGGTGTAAAAGTAATTGAGCAGCTTGTGGATCGTGAAATGGTAGAAACTCCAGCTGACTTATTTAAGCTCAGTGCGGGTGTGATTACGGTACTTGATAGAATGGGGCCTAAGTCAGCTCAGAACGTGGTGAGTGCTCTTAACAAAGCTAAAGACACAACACTGGCACGTTTCCTTTACTCACTAGGTATTCGTGAAGTGGGTGAAGCGACAGCAATGAACTTAGCGCAACACTTCAAGACTCTCGATTTAGTTCAAACAGCAACACATGAACAATTGGTTGAAGTGTCAGATATTGGCGACATTGTTGCTAGTCATATCACAAGCTTCTTCTCACAAGAGAAAAATAGGGCCGTAATCGAGCAGTTGCTAGAGCTCGGTGTTAACTGGCCTGCAATTGAAGCTGTTGCGGATGACCAAGATCTACCATTAGAAGGTAAAGTCGTTGTGTTAACAGGTTCATTGTCCCAATTAGGTCGAAGTGAAGCTAAAGCTGCGCTACAAGCATTAGGTGCGAAAGTGACGGGTAGCGTATCGAAGAAAACCGACATATTATTTGCTGGCGAAGCGGCAGGTTCTAAATTAACCAAAGCACAAGATTTAGGTATCGAAATAAGAACAGAAGATGATCTAATAGCCCTCATTTCGTAAGTAAATACAGATAAAAAAAGCTCAAAGGCACTCCTTTCTCTGGAGTGCTTTTTTTGTGTCCGCTATAAAAATTAAGGCTTTTTAATTGCTGAGAATTTTGTGTCTATACGAACTATAAAATCAGGACAGTGATGACGCTCAATATTAATGAAATGCTATTCTAGTTGTAGAATATTTGCGAGTCATATCAATTTTATGAAATCTAATTTTATTTTAAGTTATTGTTTTTATTTTAGTTTTGTGTGTTGTTTTGTGGTTTTTTAAAATTAGCGAGCGAGATCACTAAGTACCCAGTAAATTTGCACTAACTCATATTTTTTTAGATGAAAATTAAGTTCTCATTGATCTTTTTGAGGGCGAAGTTAGTCTTAATGCCATGGATGCACACGATGTGTATAACCAGAAAGGAAATAGAGAATTCAGAGTTTAGGGTTCTCAAACAAGAAAAGGTATTTCTCTCTACGGCGGCCAACTTTAGGCGGGGAATATTCAAACAGCTATATCCATTTTTAGGAGTTTTATTCCATGGAAAACAAATTTTTCAAACGTACTCTACTAGGTGCAACGGTTGCACTTTTATCGACAGGCGTAATGGCGAAAGAAGTTGGTATCAACTCTGACTTCAACGTTGACGTATACGGTGTTGCAGCTATCTCTCTAGTGAACTACAACACAACAGACAACAATGACTCTAGCTCAGGTTACGCTGTAGAGAATGAATCTCGTATCGGCTTTCGTGCACACAAAGAGATGTTTGATGACGTATTAATCACAATGCAGATTGAATCTGGTTACGTAGATAGCACAGACTGGTCTCATGGTGGTGTTTCAGGCGGTGTGCTTGGTTTCCGTGATACGTTCGTTGGTGCTTCTGGCTCTTGGGGTAACCTACGTGTGGGGCGTGTTCTTACGCCACTATACGAAATCGTCGATTGGCCATTCTCTAACCCTGGTCTAGGCTCAGTATTCGATTGGGGCGGCATCAACGGTCACTACGATCGTCAATCTAACCAAGTACGTTACGACTCAGCTAAATTTGGTGGTTTCTCTTTTGCAGCTTCTGTTGGTCGTGATGATAACGACAATGGTGGCGGTGCAGCGACTCGTGATGCGAACTTCGTTGGCGCAAGTGCTAAGTACAGCTTTGAAAAAATCACATTCATGGGTGCGGTTGAATCTGGTACACGTGTAGTTGCTGCTACTGGTGGAGATTGGTCTTTCGACGAAAATGGTCAGCCAGAGCAAGCTCCTGAAGTAGCTGGCTACGATGATGATACATTCGCATACATCGTTGGTTTTGAAGCTAGCCTACCTGCAGGTTTCGGCTTTGCAGCAGCATTCAAAGGCGAAGAGCTAGATAACGGTATCCGTAAGCAAACTCAAGATTCTTACTCTATTATTGGTCAATACTGGAATGGTCCAATCGGTTTCAAACTTGGTTATGCAGCGAACTTAGAATCTGAGCTTAACGGTAGCAAAGAAGCTAACACAGATAGCAACACTATCTCTGGTCAGCTAATGGCTGTTCACAATGGTTTCGTACCTTACCTACGTGTAGCGGGTCGTACTGTTGGTGACGCTGATACAGATATCGTAACTCGCGTTGGTCTTGAATACGGTTTCTAAGCTAAAGTTATCAGCTTAAAAATAGTTAGATAAAAATCAAAACGCTGGTAAATTATTTTGCCAGCGTTTTTCCATAGTGAACATAAGGAATTAGTCATAATGAATAAAGTTAGCGTAGTTGTATTATCATTATTTTTGGGAGCTTGTAGTTCACTTGATTCAAAAAGTAATTTTTCAGATTCAGTAGCAGATGTACAGCCTAAAGGTGGTTACATTCAAGTGACTGGACAATCTTACGTGGCGGAAAGTAAAGCGAACGTCGGTGCTGATATCCTGAAATCGTCACTCTACTTTACATACAACAAAGAAATAACACAGAGCTCGGCTCCAGAATCTTCAATTATCATGGATGTGAGTTACTTCCAGAGCTATAAAGAATACGAAACGGTGAGATTTTTTGGTAAAACGCTTGAGCTAGAAGATAGACAACTTCCAAGAGAAAGTTGCAGCGAACACTGCACAAAGACTCAATATATTAAATTTCCATTGAGCGAAGCTGACATCCAGCAAGCAAGAGAAAAGAATTTAGAATTTACACTTGATGGACAAAACTCAGTAATGAGTACAACTTTCATTGTGCCGAAAGCGTATATCGACACAATTTATAATGGTGCAAATAATCATACTGCGATCGCGGTTGCCCCAGTCGCGGTACCTGTAGCAGCGGTTGTTGCTGAAGAACCAAAAGCTTCACAAGCTCAAGAGATGGTTAACTACTGGTATGGGCAAGCGACAAAAGAAGAGCAGTCTGCAGTGACAGATTGGGCATTCAAAAATCGTAAGAACGCTTCTCCAGCATCAATTGAAGGCTCAAAAGAAATCGAGATGGTTTCATACTGGTTCAACAAGCTAGACAGCGAAGAAAAGTCTCAAACTATGATTTGGTTGTTAGAGCAAGAGTAAGCTTCCAACGTAAGTCTCTAACTATGTTTTTCAACCGCAGTATTGTATAACAGCAGTACTGCGGTTTTTCATTTTAGATATTACAGGTAATACAGTGAATATTGGTGAAGTAGCGAAACGTGTTGGCACAACAGCGAAGTCCATTCGTTTTTACGAAAGTAAAGGCATGATGAGCCCACCGCACCGTTCAGAAAATGGGTACAGGCAATACGGCGAGATTCACATCGAACAGTTAGAGTTTGTACTGAGAGCTAAAATGGTTGGGTTTACTCTCGGTGAGTGTAAGTCACTTGTCGAGTTGGCAATGAATCCCAACAGACAAAGCTACGAAGTAAAGAAAAAGGCCACTCAGAAGTTAGATGAAATAGAGTTGAAGCTTGTGGAGTTAAATAAGATGAAAGCTCAGTTGCAATCTTGGGTACATGATTGCCCAGGAGATGCTTCAACGGAATGCCCAATCCTAAACAATCTATCAGGTCGCAGTTAGCCGGTTTCAGTTATAAATAATCGTCAGGCTGCAATTACATCACTAGCCTGACTTAGTCTTCTATCACTGCACTTTTCCGCCGTAATGTTTACAGATCAGCAGTGGCACATGAGTGACCGCGTTTCCATCTGAACACTTAACAATAGGCCCCATATTGCCATTGCTTGGAGACTGACTGCTTGCTAAAGCGTTTCCAAATGATAGGCTGAAAATAGCTGTTAAAATTATTAAAAAATGTCTCATATGAACTCCATTATGTTTATCTCTAATCGAGATAAATGAAGTATGGACAAGGAAAAGAAAATTTCAAAAATTAGACAGACTTAACATTTTTATTAATTATAATTAAGCGAGTTTACGGCTTCCAATTCATATACATGTTGGTAAATAAACTAGGCTTTCTTATATCTTTTTAATCTTATTACGTAAATTAGCCTTACGAAATAAGAACTTATTTTTTATTTAGTTTGAACTATCACAATGATAATTCGAATATTATTGAGCCCTGAAAATCCCCTAAGCCTACACTTGTTCAAAATGCAGGCCTTATATTTCATTTGGCTATAAAGGTTCTATTATTAGAACAATTCCGTCTAAAGCGATGATCTTAATTTCGGTACCAGAAGGGATATCTTGACTCGCTCTTGCTGACCAAGAAGAGTCGCCTACCTTAATACGGCAATTCCCGCGCTGAATATCTTCTGTTAAACGAACCGTTTGACCTACCAGTTGTTTCTCTCTTTGGTTTAACTCTCGCCCTGCGTCTGATTCCTTGTCATTAGACAACTGCCTTCTCCACCACAGCCAAGTGGTAATAAGAGAGAAGCTCGCGAAGGACAACCATTGCATCTGCCAACCGATCGGTAGTGCGCCTAATAGGGCACCGACGAGCATGGCAGATATCCCTATCCATAAAAAGTAACCAGCGGTTCCAATCAGCTCAAGTGCTAGCAGTGCTAGACCAAACGCTAACCAATGCCAATGGTTTACTTGTTCTAGTAATTCGACCATAAGTTAGTCCTTACTACCCTTGTCATTCTTATGTGCAAACATCTCTGCGATACCTGCAACAGAACCCATTAGGCCAGTTGCTTCGAGTGGTAACATGATGATCTTACCGTTTTCAGCTTGGCCAATAGACTTCAATGCGTCGGTGTAACCTTGTGCTATAAAGTAATTAACTGCCTGCATGTCACCTTGAGCGATAGCTGTTGATACCATTTCTGTTGCTTTCGCTTCTGCTTCTGCAGCACGCTCACGCGCTTCTGCTTGCAGGATTGCTGCTTGCTTTTGACCTTCCGCTTTGAGGATCTCTGATTGTTTGTGGCCTTCTGCTTTTAAGATCTCAGCTTGTCGCACACCCTCTGCCTCTAAGATATCAGCACGTTTGTTACGTTCGGCTTTCATCTGAGCATTCATCGCGGCAGTAAGATCGGCTGGTGGTTGTACATCTTTAATCTCTATACGTGTAACCTTTACGCCCCAAGGATTTGTTGCTTCATCAACGATATTTAACAATTTGGTATTGATCATATCACGTTGGCTAAGCATCTCATCTAGCTCCATGGAACCAAGCACAGTACGGATATTAGTTAGGGTTAAGTTACGGATCGCATGCTCAAGATCATTGACTTCATAAGCTGCCTTTGGGGCATCTATGACTTGTACAAAGCACACCGCATCGATAACCACATTTGCGTTATCTTTGGAGATGACTTCTTGAGCCGGGATATCGAGAACTCGCTCCATCATACTGATGCGTTGTCCAACTTTATCGATAAATGGAATGATCAGATTTAATCCTGGCTTGAGTGTTTGTGTATAACGACCGAAGCGTTCTACAGTCCAGTTGTTGCCTTGCGGAACCGTTTTTACTCCAGCGAAAATGAACAGTATTGCGACGACAGTAAAGACGCCGATGGTAATTAATGTATCAATAGCCATACAAAATCCTTTGTAAGTTTAAGTTTTTGATAGTTCATTACTCATACTGGCTCATATTTAAAAATCGAGCAAATCTATAAATGAGAAATGGGCCATAAAACCTTGATTTTATGGCCCATTTAACGTTGTTCGATTCGTACGGTCTGCTGAGGGTTTGTTATCTATCGAGATAGGTATCAGCTAAACACTACGCTGTGATATGTGTGCTTTACTAATACAGTAGCGAGTACAGTTGACGACGGTATTTACTCGCAACTGCGTTACCTTGTCCTAATGCACTTAAGATATCCATGAACTCTTTCTTCATGTCACCATCGAGCGTATTGAGATCTTTAGCTAGGAATGACCAAAGTAGATCCATAGCTTCTTCGCTACGATTTACTTGGTGATATTGCAATGCCAATTCAGAAGCGGTCTTCGCATCGCCTGGATTTTGCTGTAAAGCCGCTTCTAATGCTTGGATTTCTGGGCTGTCAGCAGCTTGCTTGTGAAGTTCAAGCTTAGCGACTAAGCCTTTATAGTAGTTGTCTTGGTACTCGAGAGGGATAGTGGCAAGCTGAGTTTCAGCGAGTTCAAACTGTTGTGTCTCTAAAAGGCATTCAGCGATAGCCAGTTTTACTTCACCTTTGTTTGTTAACTCTGTTGGCAGTTGTTGCATTGCCGAGAGTGCTTGTGCGTGCTCACCGGCTTGCATTTGCTCTAGAGCTTGGCGCAAAGCGAGCTCATCTTGACTAGGTAAGTGCTTACTTAGCATTTCCACAATCGCTTCCACGCTTTGAGGACCACCTAATCCATCGACAGGTTGACCGTTAACAAACAGTGCGATGGTTGGCAGTGCTTGTACACCAAATTGGCTAGCAATGGCTTGCTCTTGCTCGCAATTCAATAGGGCTAAGGTGAAAGCGCCGTTGTATTGCTGAGTTAATGTTTGTAGTTCAGGAATGACTTGGGCGCTCTCTTGGCTCATTGGTGCCCAAAAATGGATGAGTACAGGAGTCTGCATCGAACCTTCTAATACTTGGCGAAAGTTCTGTTCATTAAGTTCAACAATATGCGGAGATTGCATTTACGTTCCTTGAGGGTTGTTTTATGGATACGTTGCAAATATGGGGGGATAAGTTGGTAACTTCAAGATCTAACTCTGTTATCTCAGATAAAAAGAGACAAATATAGAAAAACGCTATGCTTCTATGTTGGTAAAGTAGTTGTCTCTACATGGAAGGCATAGCGTTATCATAAAGGTAGTCAGTGAGGTGTTGCGTGAGATACTCAAAACAGAATAAACAACGTAATAGCCAAACCCACACCTACCCAATTAAGGCGGTTTAAAGTCATGAAGTTTCCAGAGTCTATTCATCAATCGGGAATAATTGATGAGATAGGGTAATCATGGCATCTTATTGTTACGGAAAAATTACATCGTTACATTAAAGTTTGCGACTATTGATACAAAGTTAGTAATTTATGCAGCTTTTCTCAAAATAGGGTCTAGCAAGCGACTTGGTAGAATTCTTTTCAATATCGCGAACACTTTAGTCGGGGTCGTAACTCGGTATCTTAGCTTGGGTTTATCGGCTGTGAGTGCATGAAATACTGGCCCAACGCAGCTTTCAGGCGGCAGAACAAACGCGTTGTTCGATGATTCTTTTTCGAGTCGGTCTTTTTGCTGTTGGTAAGCTTTTTGATGTGCACTACCTGAAATCGATATCCATTTGTTAAATGCTTTCAGGGCGTTGGTTCTAAATTGAGTCTCAATCGGACCAGGTTGCAGTAGAGAAATGTGGATACCACTGCCATGTAGCTCCAAGCGCAAGGTATCAGTCCATCCTTCAAGAGCGAACTTCGATGCATTATAAGCACCACGATATTTCATTGCTGCAAAGCCTAGCACAGAACTGTTTTGTACAATGCGCCCTTCACCACGCTCGCGCATGTGAGGAAGAATTTGACAAACTAAGTGATGCCAGCCAAAGAAGTTAGTTTCAAATTGCTCTCTAAGTCCTTGGATTGGTAAGTCCTCTAGTGCGCCAGCTTGGCCATAAGCCCCATTATTGAAGAGGCCGTATAATCCGTTCGGAGACAGTTCTAATGCTCGTTTTGCGCCTTGCTCGATGCTTTCCTGGTTGGAAAGATCCAGTTGGATACATGTGAGCCCTTCGTCTTGAAGACGTTTTACATCTTGTGGATCACGACAAGATGCGATGACATTAAAGCCGCGCTTTTGAAGTGCATGAGCACATGTGTAGCCAATACCCGTTGAGCAACCGGTAATAAGAATTGACTTGTTCACACTTAATCCTTAATTAGAGTTTCTATTGTTCTAGGGTAAAGAATTAGTCTTGATGTTGTAACAAGTTTTTCAGAGCAGGTTCGATTCTTGAATAACTAAAAATGAACCCCATCTCAGTGAGCTTCTTTGGCTTAGAGCGAATGCTGTCGAATAATAGACAAGAAGACTCACCCATGAGTAGCGACATTGCCCATTTAGGAGTGAAAAGGATATGCGGGCGTCGTAATTGCTTGGCTAATGTCCTACTAAAGTGTTTGTTGGTGACGGGATGAGGGGCACACAGATTGAATTCTCCTTGAGCGTGAGGGATCGACAATAAGTGGTTTATGGCCCGAACCATATCAAGCATGTGAATCCATGGCATGTACTGTTTCCCCGAGCCGAGAGGCCCACCAACTCCCAGTTTGTAGGGCGTCAGCATTTTCTTTAATGCACCGCCATTTTCGCCAAGAACAATGCCCGTGCGCAGCAAAACAACGCGCGTTTTGTCAGATTGAGCTCGTTTGGCGATTTCTTCCCAATGAGCACAAACTTCATGAGGAAAGCTTTCATCTTCCACTTCTAATGTTTCATCAAACGGCTTTTGTTGTTGATCACCATAGTAGCCGACGGCTGAGCCGCTGATAAAAGCTTCAGGCGGGTTGCTACTGGCATGAACTAATTCGACCAGTTTTTCCGTAATGTGCCAGCGACTGTTACAAATCCTGTCTTTTTGCTCTGAACTCCAGCGCTTGTCAGCGATAGGCTCACCTGCAAGATTAACCACCACATCGAAGTCATTGAGATCGCTTAGTTCATCCAGAGATTGAATGTAATGAAGATTATTCTGATTAAGGTGGTTTAGGCTTTGCTTTGCTTTTTCTGGGCTCCGCGTCAGTAATGTCACGTCATCAGTGTTCCAAGTCTTGATCAATTCTGAGCCAATAAATCCAGTACCACCAGTTAACAATATCTTCATACCAATCTCCCTATTAAACATAATTATAGACATGGCTTGTTTTTAATAGCCAACCAATACGAAAAAATAACTATAACGATCAGTTGGTTTCAATCGTGTGATAGTGAAATTACGACCGCAATAAACAGGTACCTGAATTTAAATTTTGATGATGGACTATGTACCTTTATCACACTTATGAACTTTACTCAGATAGGTTACCAACTGCGTAATATTTGTCACACAAGCAATGATAAGGATTTGCCATGATTATTAGTAATTGATAACCGAACATAATCGCAAACAAAAGGAGTCACGATGACAGCAGTGCTTGCTTTGTTTCGAGCGATGTTAGGCAGTCTGAGAGATTTGTTACCGATTGTCGCGGTGATTGCTTTTTTTCAACTCGCGGTCCTCCAAGAGCCGCTTCCACATCTCTTTTCTATCCTTATTGGTTTGCTGCTGGTGGTTTTGGGTCTCACTTTCTTCATATTTGGACTCGAAATGGGACTTTTCCCGATTGGTGAATCGATGGCTCAAGCATTTGCTCGTAAGGGGAGCGTGTTCTGGTTATTGACCTTTTCTTTTTGTTTGGGGGTTGGCACGACTATCGCTGAACCTGCATTAACTGCGGTAGCAGCCGAGGCGGCCGAAGTCGCGGCTGAGGGAGGGGTAATCCCTAACTCTTTAGATGAAATGGAACACTACGCGAATGGCTTACGATTCACTGTGGCGTTGTCAGTTGGTATCGCTATTTTACTCGGCGTATTGCGAATCCTAAAAGGCTGGCCAATTCAATACATGATTATTGGTGGTTATATTGGTGTCGTGGTGCTAACTGCATTTGCTCCTGAGAACATCATAGGCATTGCGTATGACTCTGGAGGGGTGACAACATCAACCATCACGGTTCCATTGGTTACAGCATTAGGGGTTGGTTTAGCTTCGGCAATCAAGGGACGTAATCCGATGATTGATGGGTTTGGTTTGATTGCTTTTGCTTCCTTGCTACCGATGATGTTTGTGATGGTTTATGGAATGGTGGTGACATGATGAGCTTTCAGCAATTTTTGGATACCTTTCTTGGTACCGTGACTGATGTCATTCCAATTGGGGTCATTATTTTTGGCTTTCAGTTAGTGGTGCTGCGTAAACCTGTGACTAATTTAGCCAAAGTATTGCTAGGTTTTTTCTACGTCATTTTAGGGTTATCTTTGTTTTTGATGGGACTAGAGTTGGCCCTGTTTCCTCTAGGGGAAACGATGGCGATGCAGTTGACCGAGCCAAACTTTTTATCGGAATTTAAGATCAGCTCAGGACATGGGTTGGTGTGGTTTGACTATTATTGGGTTTATCTGTTTGCATTTTTTATTGGCTTTAGTACCACTATTGCCGAACCTTCTTTGATTGCCGTCGCGATTAAAGCGAATCAAGTTTCTGGTGGCAGCATTAGTATCAACGGGTTAAGAATTGCGGTTGCACTCGGTGTTGCTATTGGTATATCTCTTGGGAGCTATCGTATCGTTGCAGGCGACCCTATACATTACTACATTATTTTCGGCTATGTCATCGTCGTGATTCAGACCCTTTATGCCCCCAAATTAATCATCCCTCTCGCATACGATTCTGGCGGTGTAACCACATCAACGGTGACGGTACCCTTGGTGACCGCGCTAGGATTAGGACTTGCTTCAACCGTACCTGGACGTAATCCAGTGATCGATGGTTTCGGCTTGATTGCATTTGCCAGCTTATTTCCAATTATTTCGGTTATGGGTTATGCCCAAATAACTCATTGGTTAAACCGTATATACACCTCTAAGGAGAGTAAAGATGCGCTTTAAACTGATCTTAGCGTTTGTAGAAGAGAGCAAGACAGACATCGTACTTGACGCCGCGCGTGATGCTGGAGCAACCGGGGCGACGGTGATTAACAATGCCAGAGGGCAAGGTTTAAACCAGAAACGTACCTTTTTTGGTTTGACGTTAGAGGTTCAAAAAGACGTGCTGCTGTTTGTCGTCGAGGAGCATCTAGCAAGGCATATTCTCGAAAGAATTAGTGAAGTGGGGGAGTTTGACCAAGAATCGGGACAGGGTATTGCGGTACAGATAGATGTCGAAGATGCCGTAGGGGTTGCGCATCAAGTAGAGAAGCTAACCAAGGTTGTGGAGGATGAACTATGAGTAGCAGCGAAAAAATCCGAGTAAGTGATGTGATGGCCAATACTTATGTGATTATCGATGGGTTAACCACCGTGTTAGAAGCGATTGAGATGGCAAGAGACCACAAGGTAAAAGCGATTATCGTTGACAAGCGTCATGAGGATGATGAATACGGCATTGTACTAATGAACGATATTGCTAAGAAAGTGCTTGCTAAGAACCGCTCTCCAAAGCGTACAAATGTTTATGAGATCATGACAAAACCAGCCTTAAGCGTATCGGCAGATATGAACGTTAAGTATTGTGCTCGTTTGTTTGAGCGCTTTGGTATCAGCCGTGCTCCGGTGGTCTGTGATAATAAGATAGTCGGTATGGTTAGTTACAATAATATCGTGATCAATGGTATGGCGAGAGATGACGTTTAACCTTTCAATACGTACAATAGACACATAATTTTTATGGAGAAGTATGTGTGAAATTATTTTTTACTTCCGATCTACACGGATCGCTACCAGCTACTGAAAAGGCATTAGAACTTTATCAAGCGTCTGGTGCGCAATATTTAGTTCTATTGGGTGATATTCTGAATCATGGTCCAAGAAACCCGATTCCTGAGGGATATAATCCGCCTGCGGTCGCAGAAAAGTTAAATGCGTTTTCAGAAGAGATTATCGCCGTTCGCGGTAATTGCGATAGCGAAGTGGATCAGATGTTGCTGTCTTTCCCGATGATGATGGATTATTCATGGGTACTGTTAGAGTCTGGCGCGCGTATCTTCTTAACTCATGGTCACCTTTATAACACCAACAAGCGACCTGTATTAAAAGCGGGTGATGTAATTGCGCACGGGCATACTCACATCCCTGTTGCAGAATACCAAGATGGTGTATTTATCTTCAATCCAAGCTCAGTCACGTTTCCAAGAGATGGTCATGCCGCTAGCTATGGCATCTATGAAAACAACACATTTCAAGTGATTAGCCTCGAAGGCGACTTGCTTGTGAGTGGCAATCTATAAACTGGTCGTCGTGAGTAAACCGATCAGAGACTTATGAATACTACAGTCGCCGATTGAGGAGAGTCGTTGATTTGAGTGCCTCAGTTAATTAAAAACAACAGTTAATTGAGGCTAAATAGCTAAACCCTTCTGGAACGCTTATTTTGAGTCTACGTGGCCAAGATCTTTATCTGGAGCAATGATGTTTCGAACTCTTTGCTTCAGTACTTTAGCTTCAGGAAAGCCTCCATCTGCTTTTCTTTCCCAAATTTGCACGCCATTACAAAAGATTTCGAACCTGCCTCCTGTGCCTGGGTTCAAACTCACTTGCTCTATTTCTTCACTGAAAGTATGCAGTAATTCTTGGCACAACCAACTAGAGCGAAGCATCCAATTACATTGACGACAATAGTGTATGGATATAGATGCTTTAGTGATTGATGATGCTTTGTCTGAGCTTGTATTCATTGGACGTCCTTTAAGTATGAGTAAATCCTGATACCAACATCATGACTTCAATGAGAATACAGATGCTACAGGTAATAAAAAAAGGAGCATCATGCCCCTTTTTCTATTGGTATACCGTTTAAGGTTGCACAGCAATGGGTATGAGGTAGGAGCTATTCGACCTTAGTTTGAAAACAATACTGTAGAACCGTGATTCAAACTAGTGAGTAACAGCGTTTTCGTGTTCACAATATCAATTCGACGGCTCTGTTCTGCATCCATCTTGATAACCTGAGTGATTAGGTTTAGCTGCTCTTCAGAGAAATCTTGGCGCTGGGCCGAAGTCACATCCTTAAACTCAGTAGGAGAGACAAGTAAGTAGTTGTCATTGATATCCCATTGACCCGTCTCTGAAATGTTGATCACATTCGCCGGTGCAGTTTGTGTGCTATATAGCCTAACTATCGACATTCTTAAGTAAGTGCCATTAGGTAAGTATTTTGCGTTGGAAGATAGTTCAACCTTACGAAGTGGGCCAATCGAGTCAGCTTGTTTGTTGTCAGTGATCAGAGTCACCATTTTTGACTGCCACTCGTGCTGAGTAAGTAGTCGCTCGACTTTTGCATCACTTCCCCAATACAACCAACCACTTAGGAATGCAGAAAGGACCAGTAAAATAATGGATACTTTTAATTTCATATTACTGATTACCTTTACAAATGTCGTTTAAATCCGCCTGGTTAGCGTAAATTCTAAGGGTTACATTTTCACTCGAATATTCTTGAGGGTGAATATAGTTAAGAGCAAGATTATTGGTTTGACCGCCTGTCGCAATCACTTCAGCTGGCTTTAGCATTCCTGTGTGATTGGTATTGTAATGCAACACACATTTTTCTATGGCTGGTAGCCAACTGGATAGATCAGGGTGATTGATTGGTGATTGTACTTTCACGCCGTCAACCTCAGCTAACGTGCGAAACTCTGATTCTGCAGGATTAGTAAACGTCAAAACCAGAATAGGCATGATGAAAGCTGCAAGCAGTAACGAAAACGTTAGCCATTTATTGTTGTTGGTCGAAGCTAAAACGGGCGTTATGGTTGGCTCGACCTCAACTTTTGTCTCTTGAATTTTCGTGATTGGTGTTAGTTCTATGGTTTCAGATGCGATATCTTCGGTCGTCGTAGTATGTGCAAATGTCAAGATTGGTTCGACGTCATTTTCTGCAATTTCAGTCATCATTGACTGGTCACTTGATGAAAGTGGTGCAGAACGCTCAACAGTGGCAATAAATTGGTAACCCCGTTTTGGAACGGTCTTAACGAACTCTGGAGATTTGGTCGAGTCTTTCAGCATCTTTCTCAGTGTCGATACTGCTTGCGTTAAGCTTGAGTCATCGACCTCAAAGCCTTGGTCTCGCCAAACATATTCGTGCAATTCATTGCGAGTGATAACTTCATTGGGCCTTTCTGACAGCATTAGGAGAATGCGGCTTTCATTGCTACCAAGACGTACTACTTCGCCGTCGCTCATTTGGTCAACAAGTGAATTGCTATTTGGATCGAATACGAACCGCTGTGCGAGAATAAACTTTGTGCCGATATTGCTCATTGAATTCTTCTATTTTTGGATGATTTTGGGTGCGAAATAGACAAATTAGAGGTGAAGTTCGTCTGATTCTTCACCAAATTATGGCTTCTTTTATGTTCTTTTATATTTATCAGGCTCAAGGATAATAAAAACAGATCAAAAAAACAGTGTTTTTATGATTTTTGACCTTGAATTTACAATTGTCATCCTCATGTTAATGAACATATGAGAGGTATTCAATATAACGCCCCTGTATTTGTTCAACATAAAGTATAGATGTTTTGGAGTAAAAATGAGCGAAACGGCAACGCAAAATAAAGAGACTCGTGGCTTTCAATCTGAAGTAAAACAGCTACTTCATCTGATGATTCACTCACTGTATTCAAACAAAGAAATTTTCCTACGAGAGTTGATTTCTAACGCATCTGACGCGGCTGACAAGCTTCGTTTTCAAGCGCTATCGAATGGTGACCTCTACCAAGGTGACGCGGATCTAGGTGTTAAACTGTCGTTTAATGCGGAAGCAAATACTTTAACGATTTCTGACAACGGTATCGGCATGAGCCGCGACAACGTTATTGAGCATTTAGGTACGATCGCGAAGTCAGGCACTGCAGACTTTTTCTCAAAGTTGTCTGAAGATCAGAGCAAAGACTCTCAGCTGATCGGTCAATTTGGTGTTGGTTTTTATTCTGCATTTATCGTGGCAGACGCAGTAACTGTTCGCACTCGTGCAGCGGGCCTAGCGAGCAATGAAGCCGTTCAATGGCACTCTGCAGGTGAAGGTGATTACACCATTGAAGACATCACTAAAGAGTCTCGCGGTACCGACATCATTCTTCATATGCGTGAAGACGGCAAAGAGTTCTTAAATGAATGGCGTTTGCGTGAAGTGATCGGTAAATACTCTGACCACATCGGTATCCCGGTTTCTATCTTAACAGCCGTTAAAGATGACGAAGGTAAAGATACCGAGGAGGAGCATTGGGAACAGATCAATAAAGCGCAAGCACTTTGGACCCGCAACAAATCTGATATCGAGAAAGAAGAATACCAAGAGTTCTACAAACATGTATCTCACGACTTTGCTGATCCATTAACATGGAGCCACAACAAAGTTGAAGGTAAGAACGACTACACAAGCTTGCTTTACATCCCAGCGAAAGCTCCTTGGGATATGATGAACCGTGACCATAAGAGTGGCTTGAAACTCTACGTGCAGCGTGTATTCATTATGGATGATGCTGAACAATTCATGCCATCTTACATGCGTTTCGTTCGTGGTTTAATTGACTCAAATGATCTGCCTCTCAACGTGTCTCGTGAAATTCTCCAAGACAACAAGGTAACTCAATCTCTACGTGGTGCATGTACTAAACGTGTTCTAACGATGCTTGAGCGTATGGCAAAGAATGATAACGATAAGTACCTAGAGTTTTGGAAAGAGTTTGGCCTAGTGATGAAAGAAGGCCCAGCGGAAGACATGGCTAACAAAGAGAAGATCGCTGGTCTACTTCGTTTCTCATCTACGGAAGTAGACTCTGCAGAGCAAACCATCAGCCTTGCTTCTTATGTTGAGCGCATGAAAGAAGGCCAAGACAAGATTTACTATCTAACTGCTGATAGCTACGCAGCCGCTAAGAACAGCCCTCACTTAGAGCAGTTTAAAGCCAAAGGCATTGAAGTGGTTCTAATGTACGATCGCATTGACGAGTACGTGATGAACTACCTAACGGACTTCGACGGTAAGCAGTTCCAGTCAATCACTAAAGCTGGCTTAGATCTAAGCAAGTTTGAAGGTGAAGAAGAGAAAGAGAAGCAAAAAGAGACAGAAGAAGAGTTCAAATCTGTTGTCGAACGCACTCAAGCTTACCTTGGCAATCGTGTTAAAGAAGTTCGTACTACTTTCAAGCTAGCAACAACGCCAGCAGTCGTTGTCACTGACGACTTCGAAATGGGTACGCAAATGGCTAAACTTCTTGAAGCTGCTGGCCAAGCGGCACCTGAAGTTAAGTACATTTTTGAGATTAACCCTGAGCATGCTCTGGTTAAACAAATGGCAGATGAAGCGGACGAGCAAGCGTTCGGTCGTTGGGTTGAGTTACTCCTTGGCCAGGCTATGCTAGCTGAAAAAGGCTCAATGGAAGATCCGTCACAATTCTTGGGTGCAATCAACGAGCTACTAACAAAGCGCTAGTCTTTCGACTTTGGGCTAATCCAATAATTGTAATAAAAAGCTCGCAAATGCGAGCTTTTTTTATGAACGTCGTTGAAAATTCGGTAAATGTGGCCAACGCCACCGTTATCGTTACCACAAATGTTGTCGATGCATTCTTTAGTCGTAAATTCAGCCAAATTGAATATTAATGTGATAGAATGCTCGACCTAATCAGCTGGGACTAGGAACCTATCGTTCCCAGTTGTATGATTTTTAAACGTTATACCGAAACTTACCGTTTGGCTTCTATTTGCAGTTTTACTTAACCTCAATGGTTATCTAACGCTTTCTGTTTATCCTAAAAATGAACTACGAAAGTGGAATAGTGAGCTTCGGTATAAATCATAATTTTATAAGAGGATTAAACATGCGCATCATTCTTCTAGGTGCTCCTGGCGCGGGTAAAGGCACTCAAGCTAACTTCATCATGAACAAATTTGGTATCCCTCAAATTTCAACTGGTGACATGCTACGTGCTGCTATCAAAGCGGGTACTGAGCTTGGTAAGCAAGCAAAATCAGTAATCGACGCTGGTCAGCTAGTTTCTGATGAAATTATCCTTGGTCTTATCAAAGAGCGTATTGCTCAAGATGACTGCGAGAAAGGTTTCCTACTAGACGGTTTCCCACGCACAATCCCACAAGCTGATGGCCTTAAAGAAATGGGCATCGCTGTAGATTACGTTGTTGAATTTGACGTAGCTGATGATGTGATTGTTGAACGTATGGCTGGTCGTCGTGCTCACCTTCCTTCTGGTCGTACATACCACAATGTGTACAACCCACCTAAAGAAGAAGGCAAAGATGACATCACTGGCGAAGAACTAGTTGTACGTGATGACGACAAAGAAGAAACAGTTCGTGCTCGTCTAGGTGTGTACCACGATCAAACAGCTCCGCTTATTTCTTACTACGGTAAAGAAGCGGAAGCAGGCAACACTAAGTACCTTAAATTTGACGGTACTAAGCAAGTCGCTGAAGTTAGTGCAGAACTTGAGAAAGCACTAGCATAATTGGCTAACAGCCAGTTTTAGAATTTGATATATTAGAAGCGACCTTACGGGTCGCTTTTTTTGTTCCAAATTTTAGTACGATACCAATCTCGATAAGTTTGATTGCACATGATTCAAGATTATTAGTCCTGATGATAGATAGCAGTGTGGAGCTTGAGGTACCTCATGTTCAGAATGATTATTCAAACATTTGGTATACACAATGATCTTGAACTTATTCCGATTAGTATATTACTTTCCAGAAAATCACATATTAGTCTCAGGTATCTATGGAAAATAATAAAAAGCAGGGCGTTTTACTGGTGAACTTAGGGACTCCAGATTCGGCAACCCCGGCTGGCGTTCGTCGATTTTTGAGTGAATTCTTACATGACAAGCGAGTGGTAAACCTAACTCGTTGGCTCTGGTGTCCAATCCTGCATGGTGTAATCTTACCGATTCGAGCTCCGAAAGTGGCTAAATTGTATCAGTCTGTGTGGATGGACGATGGATCACCGCTGCTTGTGTACTCACAAAGACAAGCTGAGAAACTGCAGAAGAAATTGCAAATGCCTGTTGCGTTGGGTATGACTTATGGCAACCCAAGTCTTAAGACGGGTGTCGAACAGCTGATGGAGAAGGGCGTCGAAGACATCATCGTACTACCTCTGTACCCTCAGTACTCTGGAACAACGACAGCGGCTGTTTCTGATGGTTTAACTAAAGCCTTTAAACAGATGTCTGTGATTCCAAGCTACCGCTTTATTCGTGACTACTACGCGCATCCAAGTTACGCAAAAGCACTGGCTGAAAGCGTTCGTAGCCATTGGGATAAAAATGGCAGAGCCGATCATTTAGTGTGTTCTTTCCATGGTATCCCTAAGCGATTGGCAGATGAGGGTGATATTTACCCGCAGCATTGCGAAGCGACGACAAAATTACTGGCTGCAGAGTTAGAGTTGTCAGAGGACGATATTACCATGACGTACCAGTCTCGATTTGGCCGAGAAGAGTGGTTGAAGCCTTACACTGACGAGACGCTGGAATCACTGCCGAGCAAGGGCATCAAAAAGATCGATATCATGGCACCTGCATTCTCAGTTGACTGTCTGGAAACGTTGGAAGAGATTTCGGACCAGTGCAAAGAGACCTTCATTGAAGCTGGTGGTTCAGACTTTAGCTATATTATGTGTCTCAACGACAGGGACTCTCATATTGATATGATGGCAGAGCTAGTGGCGATTCATCGCTAACGACTGTTTACTGGCAACAGCACTTCACATAATAGAAATAAAAAAGGACTGCTCATTGAGCAGTCCTTTTTTATTTTGATGTTTCGTCTAGTAATAGACGCTTAGCTATTAAACAGCTGAAGCTTCTGTTGTTTTTGGTTCAGCTTCTAGCAAGGTGTTAGTTTCTACGCCATGCATCCATGACACGAGTTTACCAGCACACAGCAACAGTAATATGCCACTCACCGTTGCAGTAATCGCAATACCACTGAAAATAGACATAGCACCAAGCTCACCTACGTGTGAACCTACCAGGCCTGCTACGTAGTTTGCAATGGCGTTAAAGCCAAACCATGCCCCCATCATTAACGATGCTAGGCGAAGTGGAGCTAACTTAGTGACCAACGACAGGCCAATAGGAGATAGACAAAGCTCACCAAGAGTATGGAAGAAGAAAGCACCGACTAGCCAAAGCATGGATGTTTTGACTGTTAGGTCGCCACCTTGTTCCATTACTGCACCCATCATGCACACGAAGCCTAGAGCTAAGAAAAACAGAGCCATCGCAAATTTGACAGGAGAGTTTGGTTCGCGCTTACCAAGTTTGACCCAGAATGCGGCTATTAATGGCGCAAGTGTGATGATGAAGAACGGGTTCAGAGACTGGAACCAAGCAGCTGGTACTTCAAAATCGCCGATCATACGGTCAGTATATTGCTGAGTATAAATATTCATTAGGCCACCGGCTTGTTCAAAGCCTGCCCAGAAAACGATCACGAACAGACCCATAACCAGAATAACTTTTAATCTGTCGAACTCTTCTTTTGTGAGTGGCGTTTTCTCTTTCGACTTGTTCAGTGCTTTTGCTCGTGCAGCTGCTGGCACCGAACCGATGTTACCTAACCAAGATTGAGCCATCGTCATTTGCATAATCAGGCTAATGACCATACCAATACCAGCGGCAAGGAAACCTGCCTTCCAGCCGAAAGAGTCGACTGCAGCGCCTGAAATTAAGCCACCAAGTAGTGCGCCTAAGTTAATGCCCATGTAGAAAATGGTGAAAGCACCGTCACGTCGGTTATCGCCTTCTTGGTACAGATCGCCAACCATGGTCGAGATGTTTGGTTTAAACATGCCGTTACCACTGATAAGCAGCGCTAAACCAAGGTAAAGAGCGTTTACTTGGTCTAAGCCAATAAAACCATTGGGCAGAGCAAGTGTAAATTGACCAAGTGCCATTAATAGGCCACCAATCAAGATCGATTTACGTTGACCTAGGTAATTATCGGCAATCCAGCCACCAATTAATGGTGTGATATAGACTAAACCGGTGTAAATACCATAGAGATCGAGTGCGTCTTTTGTTGACCAACCAAGTCCACCGTTGAGGGTAGTGTCAGTTAAGAATAAAACCAGAATTGCACGCATCGCATAGTAGGAAAAACGTTCCCATAGCTCTGTGCTAAAAAGTAGAAATAGGCCTCTAGGGTGGCCAAAAATGTTGTGATTGCTTGGCATAAGTTTTACTAATTTTAGGTATTAAAAGATTTTATAGTTACTTATGTATACAGAGTAGAATAACCATCTGCAATAGGTGTGTTTTATGGTTACGACAACTTATTTTTTATAAGTGAATGATAATGTGAGGTTTTCTTTGTAATGTCACCCAGTTAACGCGTGCTGCAAACTAATTTTTCAAATTTGGTTTGGTGGCGTAATAAACAATTTAAGCGCGCCCCTGAATGGTTTAATTGTTATGTATCAGTTTGGTGTATTGCTTCGGGTTTTAAAGAGTATGCTATGCACAATAGGAGTGGCGTACACACGCTTACAATAATGCACCTTTTTATCTGAAAACGATCCCTGTACAATGCTTAACCACTTTTGCTACCTATAACTTTTTGTTGATAAATTGGTCTGCTACGCATTATTTCTTGCTTGCTCGATTCATTTTATTAATGGCGATTCAACCGTTTTAGGCATGTGGTAAAATATCTAAAAATATAAAATGGCTAGTAAAATGAAACGTTGGTATTTACTTTACTGTAAGCGTGGTGATCAAAAACGCGCGCAGTTGCACTTAGAAAATCAAGGGGTGGAGTGTTTTTATCCCCAAGTAGAAGTTGAAAAGGTTGTTCGAGGGAAAGAAAAGCAGGTCAAAGAACCGTTATTTCCATCTTACATCTTTGTTCGCTTTGATTATGAGCAAGGCCCAAGTTTTACGACGGTTCGCTCTACTCGTGGTGTTGTCGACTTTATTAAATTCGGATCTAGGCCACATGAAGTACAAGGTGATTTAGTGTTTGAGCTTAAAGAGTTCGAGAAATGTTTTAGTGACGATACTGAAGACTGTTGTATTGAGTTTGAATCAGGGCAAGTCGTGAAAATTAAGAGTGGTCAGTTTGCTGGTATTGAGGCTATCTATCATCAAAAAGATGGTGAGGCGCGTTCTATCATGTTAGTTAAGATGATCAGTCAAGTGGTACCTGTCAGTATTGAGAACGAGGCACTTCAAGCCCAAGCATAAGCGCAAGAATAAAAACAAGGCTTAATAAAAAAGGCGCATTATGCGCCTTTTTAGTGTTTAGCATTTATTCAAACGAAATCTCTTAGTAAGAGTCGTTGTGAACGGCTTGTACCGCACGACCAGATGGGTCTACACAGTTTTTGAATGACTCATCCCATTCAATGGCTTTCGCAGATGAACAGGCAACCGAAGGACCGCCAGGGACACATTCTGCTGCTGATTCTAGAGGGAATAACTCTTCGAAGATCTCACGGTAAGCGTAACCTTCTTTGGTTGTTGGCGTGTTGTAAGGGAAGCGGAATTTAGCGGCTTCCATTTGTTGATCCGTTACTTTTGCTTCAGCCGTTGCTTTCAACGTATCGATCCAATCGTAGCCAACGCCGTCAGAGAACTGTTCTTTTTGACGCCAAGCGATTGAGTCTGGTAGGTAGTCTTCAAAACACTCACGTAGGATGTGTTTCTCCATCTTACCGTTACCACACATTTTATCTTCAGGGTTCAGACGCATTGCTACATCAATGAACTCTTTATCTAAGAATGGTACACGACCTTCAACGCCCCATGCCGCCAGTGATTTGTTTGCACGAGCACAGTCGAACATGCTTAGAGCAAGTAGCTTACGTACTGTCTCTTCATGGAACTCTTTTGCGTTTGGTGCTTTATGGAAGTATAGGTAACCACCAAAGATCTCATCAGCACCTTCGCCAGACAGTACCATTTTGATGCCCATTGCTTTGATCTTACGAGCAAGTAAGTACATCGGCGTTGATGCACGAATCGTCGTTACATCGTAAGTCTCGATGTGGTAAATAACATCACGGATGGCATCTAAGCCTTCCTGAATGGTGTAAGTCATCTCGTGGTGCACTGTACCGATCTTGTCTGCAACTTCACGAGCAGCGATAAGATCTGGTGCGCCTTCAAGGCCAACAGCGAATGAGTGCAGTTGTGGCCACCAAGCTTCAGATTGCTCATCATCTTCGATACGCATTGCTGCAAAGCGTTTAGCGACTGCTGAAGTAATTGATGAATCAAGGCCTCCAGATAGAAGTACACCGTAAGGAACATCAGTCATTAGTTGACGTTTAACCGCTGCTTCTAGCGCTTCAGTTAGTTCTTCTTTGCTTGTGCTGTTGCCTTGTACCGCAGCGTACTCGTTCCAATCGCGGATGTAATAGCGTTGAGGTTCTGCATCTTTTGAAGAGTAGAAGCTACCCGGAGGGAATTCACTGATTGTTTTACATACTTCAACCAATGCTTTCATCTCTGAAGCAACGTAGTAGTTGCCGTGCTCATCGTAACCTTGATAAAGCGGGATAATACCAATATGGTCGCGGCCCACTAGGTACTCGTCTTTCTCTTCGTCGTATAAAACGAATGCGAAAATACCGTTAAGCTCTTCTAAAAGGTCTGCGCCCATTTCTTGGTATAACGCTAGGATTACTTCACAGTCAGAATCTGTCTGAAACTGGTACTTATCTTCATAGCGTGCACGAAGTTCTTTGTGGTTATAAATTTCGCCGTTCACTGCAAGAATGTGTTTTTTATCTTGGCTGTATAGTGGCTGTGCGCCACTGTTCAGGCCAACGATAGCCAAACGTTCGTGAGCGAGGATTGCTTTTTCACCAGCGTAGATACCAGACCAGTCTGGACCACGGTGACGAAGCTTCTTTGACATTTCTAAAGCAATAGGGCGAAGTGCTGCGGCATCACTTTTAATGTCGAGAATGCCAAATACTGAACACATAGAACTTCCTTTTAAATAATTTCTAAATTAACTGCATTCAATTTGCCATTCTGGCTAAAAAAAGCAACCAGATGTGAGCAAAAAAATAATATAAAGGGTGTTCTGTTAGAAAATATCTAATTATTTAGTGTTTTTGGTGTTTGCTATCTAATTGTGGTCGGTTTTTTGTACAGAAACCTCCCAAAAGTGCAAAAAAACAGCAAATTTGAGAGGTTTGGCAGAGGGCATTTAAGGTTAGGTTTTATCGATATTTGGGTTTAGTTGTTCGCAGACGTGTCGAGCAAAACCACTACCCGCTTCGCTGTAAATATTAAATGCCGCATCGACGCCATTCTCTTTCAGTGTTTCGAGCTGATCGGGATACTCAGCAATCGCCGCAATTTGACCTTTAAAGTGGCGTGACTTCAATTGCTCTAAGGCGGTTTGATTTCCTTGGTGATGAGGCATCGCCAAGATCACTAACTTCACGTTTGCTGTATCTAAGATACGCTCCCAGAAATCTGGGTCAGTTGCATCGCCAGAAATAACGTTTCTTCCTAGGTTTCTATGGTTGTGTGCCGCTTCTTCACGAACTTCGACACCTAAGCTAACCTTGCCATAGCGCGAACGTAATTCATCGTAGGCGCCAGTACCAATACGTCCCATACCTAGAATCAATACCTGTGCACGACCCGGGTCAATTCGTTTATCACGTTGGTTAAGTTTTTCAGCTGCATGCTCTTTTAACCAGCGGCCTGATTGTTGATAAAGTTTGTGGCCCGCTTTGTTTAGAGGCGCAGCGATCAAAAACGATAGCGAAACTGCAATCGCCACAGCCACCAAGATGTCACCAGACATCCAACCCATCTTAAAGGCTAAACCGCCAACGATAAGACCAAATTCACTGTAGTTAAACAGTGATAGAGAGGCGAGTAGGGATGTTCGAACACGGAATTTGAAGCGGTTGAGTACCAAGAAGTAAAGCACGCCTTTCACTGGCAGCAACAGCAAGAATAAGATGGCGAGCATGAAGCCTTGGATAGTAGGTTGCTCGGATAACCCAATATTCAAGAAGAAGCAAACGAGGAAAAGCTCTTTGAGGTTAAACAGCGATTTCGACAGCTCTGAAGCTTTTGGGTGACCTGCTAGCAACATACCTAAGATAAGAGCGCCCAAGTCTGGTTTTACACCTACAAACTGGAACAAGCCAGCACCAACAACTAATGCGAAAAAGATGCCGAACAGCACCAACATTTCACCGTGCCCAACCCAATCAAGGATTTTGTAGAACAGCGGACGTAAAAATGGTAAAGCGAAGAGTGCGATGGAGTACCACTCTGGAATCTTACCTGTCGATGCGGTCAAAAAGACCACTGCAAAGATATCCTGCATGACGAGAATACCAATCGCTAGCGTGCCATAGGTCGCGTTCATTTCCCCTTTCTCTTGCAGAGACTTCACCGCGAATACGGTACTAGAGAATGAGAGAGCGAAACCGAGTAGAACGATTTGTTCTATCGACATTGCTGCTAGAGACGAAATACCTAAGAATTTAAAACCAAACAGGGCTAAAGCAAAAAACAGAGTGGATAAAAGGTTATGGATGGTAGCACCGGCCCAGATCTCTTTAGAGAGTAGGGTTTTGATGTCTAGCTTTAAGCCAATTGTAAATAGGAGCAGGGTGACACCAAGGTCAGCCAAGGTAATGATGGTGTCATTGGTTTCAAAGCCTAGAGCGTAAAGCCCAAAACCTGCGACCAAAAAACCAACTAATGGAGGAAGGTGACACTTTAAAGCAATAAATCCTGCAATAAACGCAGTGGATATTAATATAAGTTCCATAACTTGTTGTTGTAGTTCCCTAGCTTAAAAAAACGGGCCGTGTTTATACAAACACGGCCCGCGGACAATCAGAATTGTTTTTCTTTAGTCTTCGAGTAGCTTTTGAAGTAACACACCGTTGAGCATGGCGCGCTTGATCATGGCAAAAGCTCCCATCGTAGGATGTTTATCGATCTGAGATGCTACAATAGGCAGGCCGCTATGGAAAGCCGTTAACGACTGATTCTCAACATTGCGCTTAATCGCAGGGAAAACAATCTCTTGTGCCTTAGTTATATCACCAGCAATGATAACTTTCTGAGGGTTAAATAAGTTAATCGTCATTGCGATAGCCTTACCTAACTGATTTCCTACTCGAACTAAGCTTTGCTTCGCTAGTTCATCACCATTAATCGCGTGGTCACAAACATCTTGAATCGTAATATGTTCAAGCTCGGTCAAAGAAGACTCATAGCCTTGCTTAATCAGTTTCTGTACTCGCTCAACAATGGCCGGGTTTGCCGCTACTGTTTCAAGACAGCCGAAGTTACCACATTGGCATTGCTCGCCGAGCGGATCAATTTGGATATGACCAATTTCACCCACGTTGCGGTTATGGCCTAGGAACACTTGACCATTTACAATAATGCCGGCACCTGTACCGCGGTGAACACTAACTAAAATAGAGTCTTGGCTATCTTTACTCGCACCGAAGTAGTGCTCAGCAAGTGCCATTCCTCTAACGTCATTACCCACAAAACAAGCAACATGGAATGTGTCACGAATAATGTCGCTTAATGCTAGGTTATCGATGTCTGTGTTTGGCATGTACTCAACAACACCTGTTGTTGGGTTAACCAAGCCAGGAAGAGTGACACCAATGGCAATCAACTGATCGATCTTTGGTTGATGTTCAGCAATGAAAGCCTTCAAGCTGTTGACCAAGCCTTGGGTAAGGTCTGATTGGTCTGAATAATTCAGGTCTTGTTGTTGGAAAGCCAATTCACGACCGCCAAGGTCATGCAGGCTTATTTGAATGTAGTCTCGCCCCAAACGCACAGCAACAGAATGAAAGGGTTCTACTTCTGTGGTTAGGGAAATAGCGCGTCTACCGCCAGTAGACGCTTGCTGCGCAACCTCTTTAATTAGGCCGCGTTCTAAAAGTTGGCGGGTAATTTTTGTAACACTTGCCGGTGCGAGTTGGCTTACATCAGCCACTTGTATACGACTGATAGGCCCTTGTTGGTCTATAAGTCGGTATACCGCCGCACTGTTTAGTTGTTTAACTAAGTCTACGTTACCTATTTGTCCGCCATTCATACTTAATTGTGCTCGTATTGTCCGTTAACAACAGTCGCTTTAACGTTAAAGTCTCGGTCAAATACGGCAAGGTTTGCAACCATGCCTTTTTTGATTCGACCTAGCTTGCTTTCTACACCGATAGCCTGAGCTGGGTATAGCGTAGCCATGCGAAGAGCTTCGTCTAAAGCGATACCAGCGTGCTCAACTGTATTCTGAACTGCTTCAATCATAGTCAGAGCTGAGCCGCCCAGTGTGCCGTTTTCATCAACACACTTACCATCACGGTAATATACTTTCTTACCGACAAAAATAAAGTATTCCATGTCAGCACCTGCAGGAGCTGTGGCATCCGTCACTAATACCAACTTTTCTCCTTTTATTTTATGTGCAATTCGGATGTTTGCGTAATCAACGTGGAAACCGTCAGCGATGATGCCAGCGTAAACTTCAGGCGTGTCGTAAATCGCGCCAACAACGCCAGGTTCACGACCAACCATAGGTGTCATAGCGTTGAACAGGTGAGTCGCGAAAGTGATGCCTGATTCAAAGCCTTGACGCGCTTCAGCGTAAGTGGCGTTGGTGTGGCCGATAGAAACCACTACGCCAGCTTTGTGTAGACGCTCAATATGTTCTGGGTCGTTGAGCTCAGGAGCCAGTGTTACTTTGGTCACAAGGTCACTGTTTTCACAGATAAGCTCAATCATTTCATTGTCAGATTTACGAATGTGATCGACACTGTGGATGCCTTTTTTCGCAACGTTTAGATATGGGCCTTCAAGGTGCAAACCTAAAGACTGGTTTTGGTATTGGTTGTGGTATTCACGAGCTGCCGTAATAACCGCGCGCATATCTTCGTCCGAAGAGGTGATTAGCGTAGGTAAAAAGCTAGTACAGCCCGATTTAAGGTTTGCTTTATGCATGATCTGCATTGTGTCAGCAGTGATCTCATCATTCAGCATTACACCGCCACAGCCATTCAGTTGTAGATCAATAAAACCCGGGCTTAGATTTGTACCATCTAGGTCACGGACCTCGATTCCTTCTGGTAATTCAGAGATAGGACAGACTTTTTTGATCAGTTCGTTTTCAATTACAACAGCATGATCGGTTAGAACATCACTACCAGTGTAAATTTTACAGTTACTTAGCGCGTACATAGTCAGCTAATCCTTATTTCGTGAGATCTTTTAAATTTGTTCGTTACCTAAATGTGGACTTAGTTTGCGAGCATCATTTACGTAACGATTTATCTTTTACGAGCAAACGTTTTTAAAATGAGAAACGTATTTAAGTGTTTGAAAAACAAATGAACAATTAGTTGATTTTATAGTTTTAAGCTAATGTTTTTCGGTTGTTTATTGGCATTTTCTACCTAAAATAACCGGGCATTAACCCAATCTTTATATTTGGATTTTATCTATAAATGTTCATTTTTTTGAATGATAAAATAAGTTTTATGATCTCGCTAGCAAAAACCTCTGGATTTGGTAAAAACTGGTGATTAGGATCACAAATGGTAAGGTTTTAATTTGCGGAGCAAAATTAATTGAATACACTGAATAGGACTAAATTGAGCGACTAAAATAAGTTTCTCAGACGAATTCTAAAAAATCCTATAGGGGGAAACAACTGGTGAATATTCTAGGATATGCACAGAAGCTAGGTAAAGCGTTAATGCTACCTATCGCAACGCTTCCGATTGCGGCGCTTCTACTACGTTTAGGTCAAGGCGATCTACTTGATATTCCATTTATGGCGCAAGCTGGTGGTGCTATCTTCGGTAACCTACCATTGCTTTTTGGTCTAGGTATCGCGATTGGTCTTTCTAAAGATGGTAACGGCGCAGCGGGTCTTGCTGGTGCAGTTGCTTACTTCGTACTAACAGCTACAGCAACGACAATTAACGCCGACGTTAACATGTCGTTCTTCGGCGGTATCTTCGCAGGTATCATCGCAGGTCACTCTTACAACGCCTTCCATGCAACACGTCTTCCTGAGTGGCTGGCTTTCTTCGCAGGTAAACGTTTAGTACCAATCATGGCCGGCTTATTTGCACTTGTTGCAGGTGCTGTGTCTGGTGTGGTTTGGCCTGGTGTTCAATCTGGTCTAGACGCACTAGCTCACGCAGTATCAACGTCTGGCGCTGTTGGTCAATTCGTTTACGGTACTCTTAACCGTGCACTTATCCCTGTTGGTCTTCACCACGTATTGAACTCATACTTCTGGTTTGGTATGGGCACATGTCAAGAAATCATCGTTGCTGGTCAAGGCGCATTCGCTGGTATCACTCAACTTTGTGTTGACCCTGCACTGGCTAAAACACTAATTGTTGGTCAAGAGCACACGTTCACATTCGCTAACTCTGTTACTCCAGAAATCACAACTGTTGTGAAAGAAGTGACTGAAACAGTTAAATCTGGCGACCTACACCGTTTCTTCGGTGGTGATAAAGGTGCTGGCGTATTCATGAACGGTTTCTTCCCTGTAATGATGTTTGGTCTGCCAGGTGCTGCACTTGCAATGTACCTAGCTGCTCCTGCTGAAAAACGTAGTCAAGTTGGTGGCGCACTGTTCTCTGTTGCATTCTGTTCATTCCTAACAGGTATCACAGAGCCGCTAGAATTCATGTTCGTATTCCTAGCTCCTGCTCTATACGCAATGCACGCTGTATTTACTGGTCTGTCTCTAGTTGTTGCTAACATGTTTGGTACTTTGCACGGTTTCGGTTTCTCTGCTGGTCTTATCGACTTCGTATTGAACTGGGGTCTAGCAACTAAACCATTCACTCTACTATTGATTGGCTTAGCATTCGGTGCTCTATACTTCTTCACTTTCTCTTTCGCAATCCGCGCTTTCAACTTGAAATCGCCAGGTCGTGAAGATGATGACGAAGCTGTAGCGGCTCCTGCTGGCGACGCACCAAAAGGTGAGGTTGCACGCCAATACCTAAAAGCACTAGGTGGTCACGAAAACCTGACTTCAATCGATGCTTGTATCACTCGTCTACGTCTAACGCTAAAAGACCGCTCTATCGCTGATGAAGTTGTTCTTAAGAAGCTCGGCGCTAAAGGTGTGGTTAAACTAGGTGAAAACAACCTACAGGTTATCCTAGGTCCACTAGCTGAAATTGTAGCTGGCGAAATGAAAGCTATCGGTGCAGGTGAAGACCTATCTGATGTAAAACTTCCATAGTAAGGGAAGTACTTAATTAAGACGTAAAGTTACTCTTAAGTAAGTGTCAAATTGAAAGCCTCCCACATGGGAGGCTTTTTTGTGCCTGTTGTTTAGAGCCAGTGAACAATGTTCGTTCTATTCTTCATCGAATCGGAGAAATATTCACAATTAAAGGACGGTTCTTATTGTGCAAAGGCGCAGAATTGTGGATGATTAGCAACAATGATCTTTCTATCTTTGACAGGCAATAAAAGCGGCCTTTGTCTCGGATATGAAAGATAACTTTCTCTGACAATACTAAATACATAGAGGTGCTATAGATGAGTGAAGCTGAGGCTCGTCCATCGAATTTCATTCGCCAAATTATTGATAAAGATTTAGCGGATGGTACACACAGTAGCGTGCATACTCGTTTCCCGCCGGAGCCAAATGGCTACCTGCACATTGGTCACGCTAAATCTATTTGCTTGAACTTTGGTATTGCTCAGGACTACCAGGGACAATGTAATCTTCGTTTCGATGATACAAACCCTGAAAAAGAAGACGTTGAATACGTTGAGTCAATTAAGAATGATGTAAGCTGGTTAGGCTTCGAATGGTCTGGTGATATTTGTTATTCATCAAACTACTTCGATACGCTTTACGCTTATGCTGTGGAATTAATTAATAAAGGCTTAGCGTATGTTGACGAGCTAAGTCCTGAGCAGATCCGTGAATACCGTGGCACGTTAAAAGAGCCTGGTAAAGCGAGTCCATATCGTGACCGCAGCCCTGAAGAGAACCTAGCGTTGTTTGAAAAAATGCGTGACGGTGGCTTTGAAGAAGGTAAAGCGTGCCTACGTGCTAAGATCGACATGAGCTCTTCATTTATGGTGATGCGCGATCCTGTTATCTACCGTGTTCGTTTTGCTCACCACCATCAGACAGGTGACAAGTGGTGCATTTACCCAATGTACGACTTCACACACTGTATCTCTGATGCACTAGAAGGCATTACCCACTCTATCTGTACGCTTGAATTCCAAGATAACCGTCGTTTGTATGACTGGGTGCTAGACAACATCACGATTGATTGCCAACCTCGTCAGTACGAGTTTAGCCGTCTGAATCTTGAATACACGGTAATGTCGAAGCGTAAGCTGAACCAGCTTGTGGTTGAAAACCTAGTTGAAGGTTGGGACGACCCTCGTATGCCAACTATCTCTGGTCTACGTCGTCGTGGTTTCACTTCAAGCTCTATCCGTGAATTCTGTAAGCGTATTGGTGTGACTAAGCAAGAGAACATGATTGAGTTCGGTTCACTTGAATCTTGTATCCGTGATGATCTGAACGAAAATGCACCTCGTGCAATGGCTGTTCTGGATCCGGTTAAGATCGTTATCGAAAATTACGAAGCAGACGCAGTAGAAACGCTAACCGTTGCAAACCATCCAAACAAGCCAGAAATGGGCACTCGTGAAGTACCATTTACGCGTGAAATTTGGATTGAACGTGATGACTTCCGTGAAGAAGCAAACAAAAAGTATAAGCGTTTGGTTCTAGGTAAAGAAGTTCGTTTACGTGGTGCTTACGTGATTAAAGCTGAACGTATCGAAAAAGATGCAGAAGGCAACATTACGACTATCTTCTGTTCTTACGATCACGAAACCTTGGGTAAGAACCCTGCAGATGGCCGTAAAGTGAAAGGCGTTATCCACTGGGTATCGGCTGATAAAGCATTGCCTGCTGAGATTCGTTTGTACGATCGTCTATTCACCGTGGCAAACCCAGCTGCTGCTGATGACTTTGCTGCAACGCTCAACCCTGAATCACTTGTTACACTTAACGGTTTTGTTGAACCTAGCCTAGCTGAAGGTGTAGCAGAGCAAGCGTACCAGTTTGAACGAACAGGTTACTTCTGTGTAGATTCGAAAGATTCTAAAGCAGCTGCACTAGTATTCAACCGTACGGTTGGTCTACGCGATACTTGGGGAAAAACTGAAGCTTAATCGCTAAAGTGATTCGCTTTCGATAAGCACCCTAATAAAAAACCGGCTTAGAGCCGGTTTTTTTGTATCTGAATAAAGTCGTCAATTATAGAATAAGTTGCGATTAATCGTCTTATGTAGTGACCATATAAAAAACGCCGGCCCAAGCCAGCGTTCTATGTTACTTCTTCGCTTTATGCGCGTCTGGATTGCCTTTGCAATCTCCGGTAATGCTCTTTCCGTATAAGTACAAACTGTGGTTTGTCAACTTCACGTTGTAACGCTCTGCAATTTCTTTTTGTCTTTCTTCGATAAGGTCATCAGAGAATTCGATAACTTCGCCACAGTCTAGACACACTAGGTGATCATGGTGGTGCTGTGTTGAAAGTTCAAATACAGACTTACCGCCTTCAAAGTGGTGACGCGTTACGATACCTGCGTCATCGAATTGGTTAAGCACTCGATAAACGGTAGCAAGGCCAATCTCTTCACCTAAGTCGATCAGCTTTTTATATAAATCTTCAGCACTAATATGTTGGCAGTCTGGCTGTTGTAATACTTCTAAAATTTTGAGCCGTGGAAGGGTCACTTTAAGACCAGCATCTTTTAGCGCTTGATTATTGTCTGACATATACTTTCCTGTTGATGATCTGCCGCAATTAACAGAATTCAATATTAATACCATTATAGTTTAGTCAGGCATAACAATAAACCACGAACTTCAAAGGGTTACTCACTGACATCACAATCTGTTTTGTAAAATAGAGGCATCTCACTTATAGTGGAGGTTCGACCAGTCAAGGTGACGGTGTTTCTGATATGAACATGGAATGTTGTTATGAATAAGCAACTCGCAAAAATCTACAAACCGAACATTGTAAAATTCGCACTCAATATTTGGCCACCTTTCTGGGGAGCGGGTATTCGTATTGCTCATATAAGCCCTGACTTTAGAGTCGTTAAGACGATATTAAAGCTACGCTGGTGGAACAAAAACGCCAATCGCACTCAATATGGCGGCAGCATATTTTCTTTAACTGACCCTGTTTACTCTTTGATGTTAATGGGAATTTTAGGTGAGCGGTATTATGTTTGGGATAAGGAAGCGAGCATTAACTTCATTAAGCCTGGTCAGTCTGACTTGTACGCCGATTTTGAAATCAGTCAGGGGCAGCTTGATGAAATTTATCGTCAGACACAGCTTGGAGAAAAATGTTTCCCTGAATTTGTTATCTATGTGAAGGATAAGAAGGGGAATGTGGTTTCAGAAATTCAGCGCACTCTGTATGTTAGAAAGAAACCGCAGTTTAGAGAGGATGACGACGGATTAGAAGCTGAATGCTAATCCGGCGATATAAATAGTAAAAAACCTCCTAAATGGAGGTTTTTTCATATCTGTATAATCGTGACTAATTAGTCACGATTAGTGAACGGGCACTAGTCTTCTAGCTCTGCTAAGCACATTTCTTCATGGATTTGTTTAACCCAATTAGAAACGCGTTCGTCAGTCAGTTCAGGTTGACGATCTTCATCGATACATAGACCAACGAATTGGCTATCATCGCCTTCAACTAAACCTTTCGATGCTTCGAATTCGTAGCCTTCAGTTGATGTGTGACCTAAGATAGTACCGCCTTTTGCTTCAACGATGTCACGGATAGTACCCATAGCATCACAGAAGTATTCTGCGTAATCTTCTTGGTCGCCACAACCAAAGATAGCAACAAGCTTCGTTGAGAAATCAATAGCTTCTAGCTCTGGGAAAAAGTCATCCCAATCACATTGTGCTTCGCCGTAGTACCACGTAGGGATACCAAGCAGCAGTAGATCGAAGTTATCGATATCTTCTTTGCTGCTTTTTGCAATGTCTTGAACGTGAACGAGCTGCTTGCTCAATTGCTTTTGAATCATCTTAGCAACAGCTTCAGTGTTACCTGTATCGCTACCAAAGAAGAGACCTACACTTGCCATAGAATCATTACCTTTAATTTTGTCTGTTGTCGGTGTAACAAAGTTCGGAGGAAATCGTTAGATCCCAGTTCCTTCCCAGCTTAGTTGGATTATCCCTTTAGCGATAAAACCTGCGCAGCCAAGGAAAAGTACTAACCATACAATACGACGACCAAATGCAGGAACATTTCCCTGCTTTAGAACGTCCTTAATTGCCATACCGATTAAAAAGAAAATCGCGGCAAACAGGAGATCTAAACCAATAGATTCAATGATGTTCATGTAGTCGTAAAGCATGGGAACCTTATATACCAATTTTGCTTGGGCGCACTATATCACTGTTGTGAGATAAAGTTAATCTGCAGTGATTGCACAGTTCTCATTTATCTGCATGAAAAAGAGCAGTTAAGCGATGAATTTTCTGATTACTCTGAGTACTTCAGCTGGTTTTTCTGCATGCAGCCAGTGCCCAGTATTCGCAATGACATGAGCCTTAGCGTTAGAAAATTGTTGTTGAACCGCGGCTTGATGATCGGCAGTGAGGTAATCAGAATCACCGCCTTTTATTAGCAATGTTTTGACCGAGGTTTTATCTACGGGTTCCCAACCAATAATCTGGGGGTAGTTATTCAATAGTGATGCCACGTTAAAACGCCATTCCATAATGCCTTGTTCTGTTTTGAACAAAGATTTTGTTAAGAACTGACGAACCCCGTCGATCTCGATATGTTTTGAGAGGATCTTTAGCGCATCCAATCGTGAGGTCGGCTTTTCTTCGATAACCGCTTGCAGACCGGCGAATACGTTGTCGTGGCGACTTTGGGTGTATGCGACCGGTGCCATATCTAAGACAATCAACTTATGCAGTGTAAGATGCTGTGTCAGTGCCATCGCTACTTTGCCACCCATAGAGTGACCAATTACAGTGACGTCTTTTAACTCAAGGTCACGCAGCAATTGGGCAACATCTTGGGCCATTGCTTGATAATTATGGGTTTCGCTATGGAAGGATTGACCGTGGTTGCGTAGATCGATGCTAAGTACCTGATGATCGGCTTTTAGATCCCTAGCGAGCAGGCCAAGGTTGTCCAGATTACCGAATAATCCATGGATCAAAACAATGGTGTGACCCTCACCTTCAATTTTATAGTTGAGCTGTACTGACATTTTTATCTTATTCATGGTGGGTTTGACGTAGAGTATCCGCGCGGATCTCGCTATAATCCCCCAGAGTTTAAACATTGAGATTGTGAAAAGCGAATGAAAACAATTGAGGTTGATGAGGACCTATACCGTTTTATTGCGGGTCAGACAGAACGTATTGGCGAAAGCGCTTCAGATATTCTGCGCCGCTTGTTACAGGTTGATAGCCAAGGCATGGTTCCGATCGATGAGATCGTTGAACCAAAAGGTATCGTTGTTAGCAAAGAGGTAGGCTTTACTCCAGAGAAGTTCGATGGCGTTAAAGAAATGCGCTCACTACTAATATCAGATGAGTTTGCATCACTAAAGAAAGCCATTGATCGTTTCATGCTTGTGTTATCAACACTGCATAAAATCGACCCTTTAAGCTTTTCAGAAGCAACTCAAGTAAAAGGCCGTAAGCGTGTTTACTTTGCAGATAACGAAGAGACGTTGTTAGCAAACGGGAATACAACCAAGCCTAAAGCGATTCCACACAGTCCTTTTTGGGTTATTACTAATAATAATACTAGCCGCAAAAGACAGATGGTTGAGCAGCTTATGAGCCGCATGAATTTCCAAGCAGAATTGATAGAAAAAGTAACAGGTTCAATTTAAAGAAATCTGATTTAAACCTCATAATATCCATGGATAAGAAGATATTATGAGGTTTTTTTGTTTTTAAATTTTATATATAAGGATGTCGAAAAATGGCTATGCACCCTCGTGCCGGGCAAAAAGCTCAGCAGGAAGATCTTCATAATATTCCGGCTTTAGTGGCTAACTATTTCTTACAGCAACCGGATGCTAGTAACCCTGAGCATAAAGTTCTATTCGGTACTTCGGGTCACCGTGGTACAGCAGACAAATCAACATTTAACGAAAACCACATTCTCGCGATCGCACAAGCGGTGGCTGAAGTTCGTGCTGAACAGGGTACAACAGGCCCACTTTTCTTAGGTAAAGATACTCACGCTCTATCTGAGCCTGCGTTTTCTACTGTTATCGAAGTGCTTGTAGCGAACGGTGTTGAAGTTATTATTCAAGAAAAAAATGGCTTTACTCCAACACCAGGCATCTCGCACGCGATCCTTACGCATAACCTAGTAAATGATAAAAAAGCCGACGGCATTGTTATCACACCTTCACATAATCCACCTCAAGACGGCGGTATTAAATACAATCCGACACACGGTGGCCCTGCTGAAGCTGAGCTAACTCAAGCGATTGAAGATCGTGCGAACGTCATCATTGCTGAGAAAATGCAAGGTGTTAAACGTACCCCTATCACGCTAGCTAAACAGTCTGATTTAGTAAAAGAAGTTGATCTCGTTGCTCCTTACGTTGCTGACTTGGTTAACGTGGTTGATATGGAAGCGATTCAGAAAGCAAACATCAAAATTGGTGTGGATCCACTAGGTGGTAGCGGCATCGATTATTGGCGTCAAATTGGTAAAGCGTACAACTTAGATCTTACTTTGGTAAGTGAAGCTGTTGATCCTTCGTTCCAGTTTATGTCTTTAGATAAAGATGGCGTGGTTCGAATGGATTGTTCTTCTCCGTACGCGATGGCAGGTTTACTGGCCCTTAAAGACGATTATCAATTAGCGTTTGGTAACGACCCTGATTACGATCGCCACGGTATTGTTACACCAAAAGGCTTAATGAATCCAAACCATTTTCTAGCAGTGTGTATCGACTATTTATACCGTAACCGTGAAGGTTGGGGTAAAGACGTTGCTGTTGGTAAGACGTTAGTATCAAGCGCTCTGATTGACCGCGTTGTTGCTGATTTAGGCCGCGAGCTTTGCGAAGTGCCAGTTGGTTTCAAATGGTTCGTTGATGGCCTTTATAACGGTCAGTTTGGTTTCGGTGGTGAAGAAAGTGCGGGTGCATCTTTCTTACGTAAAGACGGTACGCCTTGGTCTACAGACAAAGATGGCCTGATTCTTTGCTTACTTGCGGCTGAAATCACAGCCGTTACTGGTAAGAACCCACAAGAGTACTATGAAGAACTTGCCGCTAAACACGGTGAATCTAAGTACAACCGAATTCAAGCAGTCGCTAATGGCGCACAAAAAGACGTGCTTAAAAAGCTCTCTCCAGAGATGGTTTCTGCTGAGACGCTTGCTGGGGATGCAATTACTGCACGCCTAACACACGCTCCAGGTAACGGTGCTGCGATTGGTGGCCTTAAAGTGACAACTGAGAACGGTTGGTTTGCTGCTCGTCCATCAGGTACTGAAGACATCTACAAGATCTACTGTGAGAGCTTTAAAGGTGAAGAGCACCTAAAAGCAATTGAAGCAGAAGCTCAAGAGATTGTGAACCAAGTATTTGCAGCGGCTGGTCTATAATCGATTACGATTCATAGAATTATCAAGCAAATAAAAAGGGTTGATGTGAAAGCATCAGCCCTTTTTATTTGCGCTGGTTGCGTGTAAGCGGGAAAAGCAAAATGAGTTAGCTTAGGCGGCTAACCGTGTGGCCAACTTTGTGGCATCACAAACCAGAATTGCCCAGATTGGGTTTGCCCATGTACAAAGCGCTCACCAAACTCAGTAAGAGGTTCACTGGTGAAGTCATCAGTACCCGCAGCCCATTCCTCTTTGCTGAGAGGGTAGAGCGCTTCAGTGATTAAATGGGCTTGGTTTTGATAGCACCAAAAACCGTTTACTTGACTTGAGTTAATGTCGTAGCCTAAACATTCAGTAGGTATTTTTTGATCTAAGAATGGGTTGGTATAGAGACGACCCTGCATGAGGAGATGTTTTGAGTCGACATCGATCTCTGGATATTGTTCAAGAAAGGCCGTTGAAGACGACATACCCAATTGGTGGTCCAACATTCGATCGAGCTTCTTATCTAATTGGTCGTGAGAGTTCGGACCAAACCATGTCTGTTCATGGAGTAGATAAAACTTAATCGCTACTTCCCAATGTTGCAGTTTTTGGCTGTTCTCTTCTTCGAGAATAAAGTCGATAGCACCTAGTGTTCTACCTTCGACATTGATCTGAATCTCATCGTGCTTGATTGAATAATTATCCGAAGCAATGATGACTTGTTCACATAGGTGTTGGTAGAGAAAGCCTAATCTAGGATTACCATTATAAGTATGTGATTCGTCGATTTCTAGGTGGCTTGAGAATGCACCGAGATCAGATATGGGCGGCTTGATTTCCAATAATGGCGGTGAGTCGATAACCCATTGGTAAAAACGTTGCAGTGCTGTCATCTCTTCCTCATAAACATAGCTCTTTATAAACGTAGATCTTTATAAACATGGCCCTGGGGCTTTCGACATTCTACCCGTAAATTGATATAACGGCGTTATTATAAAGGTAAGCTGGAAATAAAAATGCATAACATACAATTAGAAAAGCTACTGAACGAAAAACTGCAGCCACAGCAGATTAAAGATTACTGCCCGAATGGTCTTCAAGTCGAGGGGGCTTCTGAAGTGAAGCGCATCGTTACTGGTGTAACGGCCTCTCAAGCTCTGATTGATAAAGCGGTAGAATTGAATGCCGATGCTTTGTTGGTTCATCACGGTTTCTTTTGGAAAGGTGAGTCAGAAGCGATTCGAGGCATGAAGGGCAAGCGCATTCGTACTCTGATTAAGAATGACATTAATCTTCTAGGTTATCACTTACCTCTCGATATCCACCCTGAACTTGGTAACAATGCTAAGCTCGCTGAACTGCTTGATATTGAAGTTGAAGGTGGCTTGGAAGGACATCCACAATCGGTTGCAATGTTTGGTAAATTAAAAACACCAATGACAGGTGAAGAGCTTGCTGCAAAGATTGGTCAAGTTTTGAATCGTATACCGTTACATATTGCTCCTGAAAACACCGATAAAATGATTGAAAAGGTAGGTTGGTGTACTGGCGGTGGCCAAGACTACATTGAACTAGCGGCTTCTCAGGGTATTGATGCATTTATCTCTGGTGAAATTTCAGAGCGCACGACTTACTCAGCACGTGAGCAAGACATCCATTATTTTGCTGCGGGTCACCATGCAACAGAGCGATATGGCGTGAAGGCATTAGGTGAGTGGCTAACGAAAGAGCACGGTTTAGATGTCGAGTTTATTGATATTGATAATCCTGTGTAAAACAGGTAAGTGATTGGGAATATCTAGTCGATTGTAGCTTTTGCAAAGAAAGAATTTTTATAAGAGTACAGTTGGTAAGGTTAGGTAAAGATTCAAAGTATCCCGTATAAAAGAAAAGGGGTTGATGTTCTCACATCAACCCCTTTTAACATTATGCTTTATAGCAACTACTCACGTTCGTGAAGTGCTTTAAAGTCACGTTGTTCTTCACCAGTATACAGCTGACGAGGACGACCGATACGGTTCGTCGGATCGCTGTGCATTTCATTCCAGTGAGCAATCCAACCGATAGTACGAGACATCGCGAAAATTACTGTGAACATTGATACTGGAATTCCGATTGCTTTCAGAATGATACCTGAGTAGAAATCTACGTTCGGGTATAGCTTCTTAGAAACAAAATACTCATCAGAAAGGGCAATACGCTCAAGTTCCATTGCTACATCGAGTAGCGGATCTTGTATGTTTAACTCTTTAAGTACTTCGTGACATGCTTCGCGCATTACTGTTGCACGTGGGTCATAGTTTTTGTAAACACGGTGACCGAAGCCCATCAAACGGAATGGGTCATCTTTGTCTTTTGCTTTCGCAACATATTCTTCAATGTTATCTACACTACCAATCTCTTCGAGCATACGTAGGCAAGCTTCGTTTGCACCGCCGTGAGCAGGCCCCCAAAGTGATGCGATACCTGCCGCAATACACGCAAACGGGTTAGCACCAGATGAACCGGCTAGACGTACTGTGGACGTTGAAGCGTTCTGTTCGTGGTCTGCGTGTAGTGTAAAGATTTTATCCATTGCACGTGCAACGATAGGGTTCACTTCATATTCTTCACATGGGTTTGCAAACATCATATGTAAGAAGTTTTCTGCGTAGCCTAGGTCGTTACGTGGGTAGATAAACGGTTGACCTATTGAATATTTGTAACACATTGCTGCCAGCGTTGGCATTTTTGAAATTAGGCGATAAGCCGCAATTTCACGGTGTGTATCGTTGTTGATATCAAGTGAGTCGTGGTAGAACGCCGCTAGAGCGCCTACAACACCACACATTACAGCCATAGGGTGAGCGTCACGACGGAAGCCGTGGAAGAAACTAGCAATTTGCTCATGCACCATAGTGTGACGTGTCACGGTAGTCTTGAACTTTTCGTATTCAGTTCGAGAAGGGGCTTCACCGTATAGAAGTATGTAACATACTTCTAAGTAATCAGCGTTATTGGCAAGTTGGTCAATTGGATAACCACGATGTAAAAGGATACCTTTTCCACCGTCAATAAAAGTGATTTGAGACTCACAAGATGCAGTGGCAAGAAAACCAGGATCAAAAGTAAAAAAACCATTAGAACCTAGTGTACGAACATCGATCACTGGTGTACCAAGTACACCCTCTGTAATCGGCAGTTCGATCGGCGCATGACCTTCAATGTGAAGGGTAGCTTTCTTATCCGCCATAACAATCTCCTTTGTTTATTATTTTATCCGTCCAGGATGTTTATGTGCCATTTTTTTACTGGTCTTACGTCCGAAAGTCAATTTTTCTGCAGCTTTGTGTGCACTTGTTAGTGTTTTTTACATTAAATTCGTTAAAAATCTGGTCTGTGTAGCATTATTTGTTACATCAATTGTATTAGAATGTTGCCAGCCGTATAGTGGCGCTGAAAAGTTTGGTTAAAACCTTATAAATGCAAGGCTAAGAAGAAATGTGAGGTGTCTTTCTTAATCGAGCAATTAACAATTATTTTACAATTATCTAAGGCTCAACTTCAGTTATTTGTTAAGTTAATGTTAAATTTTGAAGGTTAGCAATCAAATTTTGTCCATAACAATATCATAAGGTTATTTAATGACCATAATGCTCAATGGAGCTGAGTGAGCAAGCCCGTGAAAGAAAGAAAGACAAGACCTGTTAATTTAGATTTACAGACCATCCACTTTCCGATCACAGCAATAGCTTCCATCCTACACCGTGTGTCTGGGGTGATAACTTTTGTCGCGATTGGAATTCTGCTTTGGTTACTATCCACTTCCCTCTCATCCCCAGTAGGCTTTATGGAAGCTAGCGACATTGTCGACGGTTTCTTCGTGAAGTTTATTCTGTGGGGCATTTTAACCGCTTTGGCTTACCACATTGCTGGTGGTATTCGTCACCTTCTTATGGACCTCGGTCACTTCGAAGAGCTGGAATCTGGCGCTAAGAGCGCTAAGGTTGCATTCGCAGCAACAGCGGTATTGTCTCTACTAGCGGGGATCTTAGTATGGTAAACAACGTTTCTACTTTTGGTCGTAATGGTGTTCACGATTATTTATTGATCCGTGCAACTGCCATCATTATGACTCTCTACACTATCTACCTAGTGAGCTTCTGTGCTTTCTCTGGTGATATTTCTTACGCATCTTGGACGCAATTCTTTGGTGGAACCTTCACTAAAGTCTTCACTATGTTAGCGCTTACTTCTGTTTTGGTTCACGCGTGGATCGGTCTATGGCAAGTACTAACTGACTACATCAAATGCGCAAAACTGCGTGTTGGTCTTCAAGTCGGTGTTGTTGCAGTTCTTCTTGGATATTTCTTCTCTGGTCTGTTTATTTTGTGGGGTGCGTAAGTGACTATTCCTGTTCGTGAGTTTGATGCCGTAGTTATCGGCGCTGGTGGTGCAGGTATGCGTGCCGCACTGCAAATTTCTGAGCAAGGCCTATCTTGTGCATTGCTTTCTAAAGTTTTCCCTACTCGTTCTCATACGGTTTCAGCGCAAGGTGGCATTACTGTTGCTCTTGGCAATGCGCATGAAGACCATTGGGAACAACATATGTACGATACTGTAAAAGGTTCCGATTACATCGGTGACCAAGACGCTATCGAATATATGTGTAAAAACGGTCCTGAGTCGGTAATCGAACTTGAAAAAATGGGCCTACCATTCTCTCGTTTTGAGAACGGTACTATTTACCAACGCCCTTTTGGTGGTCAATCGAAAAACTTTGGTGGTGAGCAAGCGGCTCGTACAGCAGCGGCAGCCGACCGTACTGGTCACGCACTGCTTCATACGCTTTACCAACAAAACATTAAGCATAAAACGACGGTTTTCTCTGAGTGGTATGCACTGGATCTTGTTAAGAACGAAGATGGTGCAATTTTAGGCACAACCGCGCTTTGTATGGAAACGGGTGAGGTTTGTTACTTCAAAGCGAAGGCAACAATTCTTGCGACTGGTGGTGCGGGTCGTATCTACGCATCAACAACTAATGCACATATTAATACTGGTGACGGTGTTGGTATGGCTATCCGTGCTGGCGTTCCTATGCAAGACATCGAAATGTGGCAGTTCCACCCAACGGGTATCGCTGGTGCAGGTGTATTGGTAACGGAAGGTTGTCGTGGTGAAGGTGGTTACCTTCTCAATAAAGACGGCGAACGCTTCATGGAACGTTATGCACCAAACGCTAAAGACTTAGCGGGTCGTGATGTTGTTGCTCGTTCAATGATGGTTGAAATTCGTGAAGGTCGCGGTTGCGATGGTCCATGGGGTCCACACATCAAGCTGAAACTTGATCACCTAGGTAAAGAGACGCTTGAATCTCGCCTACCTGGTGTATGTGAACTGTCTCGTACCTTTGCTCACGTTGATCCAGTAAAAGAGCCAATCCCAGTAATCCCGACATGTCACTACATGATGGGTGGTGTCCCAACACAAGTTTCTGGTCAAGCTATTAAGCAAACCGAAGACGGCAGCGATGTTGAAATCCAAGGTCTATTTGCTTGTGGCGAAATTGCATCAGTATCCGTTCACGGTGCTAACCGTCTAGGTGGTAACTCACTACTTGATTTGGTGGTATTTGGTCGTGCGACTGGTTTACACTTAGGTGAGACTCTGAAGAAGCAAGAAGAAGCTAAGCCAGCAACTGAAGCTGACATTGAGCGTTCTCTAGAGCGTTACAACCGTTGGGAAAACAGTACAGACGGCGAAGACCCTGCGCAAATTCGTAAAGATCTTCAGCAATGTATGCAGAACAACTTCTCAGTATTCCGCGAAGGCAAAGCAATGGCTGAAGGCTTAGAAGAGCTTAAAGTAATTCGTGAACGTCTGAAAAATGCACACCTATCTGACAAATCTACGGAGTTCAACACTCAGCGTATTGAGTGTCTAGAGCTTGAAAACCTGATGGAAACAGCGTTTGCAACAGCTGTTGCTGCTAACTTCCGTACAGAGAGCCGTGGTGCTCATGCTCGTTTTGACTTCCCAGACCGTGACGATGAGCAATGGTTATGTCACTCACTGTACAACCCTGAATCTGAAAGTATGACTAAGCGTGGCGTAAACATGGAACCAATCCATCGTGAAGCGTTCCCGCCTAAAGCACGTACGTACTAAGGAGATATGACCATGAAACTGAATTTCTCTTTATATCGTTACAATCCAGATGTCGACCAAAAGCCTTACATGAAGGAATACACCCTAGAGGTGGATGAAGGTTCAGACATGATGCTTTTGGACGCGCTTATTCTGTTGAAAGAACAAGATCCAACAATCTCATTCCGTCGCTCGTGCCGTGAAGGTGTGTGTGGTTCAGATGGTCTGAACATGAACGGTAAGAATGGACTGGCTTGTATTACTCCGTTGTCTGCGCTTTCTGGCCAAGACAAAATTGTAATCCGCCCATTACCTGGTTTGCCAGTTGTTCGTGACTTGATTGTCGATATGACGCAGTTCTACGACAACTACGAGAAGGTTAAGCCATTCCTCGTGTCAGACGGCAATGTACCGCCGGCACGTGAAAACTTACAAAGCCCTGATGAGCGCGCGCATTTAGATGGACTGTACGAATGTATCATGTGTGCATGTTGTACAACTTCATGCCCGTCGTTCTGGTGGAACCCTGATAAATTCATCGGTCCTGCTGGCTTGCTTGCAGCGTACCGTTGGCTAATTGATAGCCGAGATACGGCGACAGACGAACGTTTGTCCGATCTTGATGATGCATTTAGCGTTTTTCGTTGCCATGGCATCATGAATTGTGTAAGTGTTTGTCCTAAGGGATTAAATCCGACGAAAGCGATTGGTCATATTAAGACCATGCTGGTAAATCGTTCGGTTTAAGTTATAAAAAAATTGCCGCCCTAGAAGTTTTGGGGCGGCCTTTTAATAGCTCGGCTCAGACCGCAGCAAACGTGAAAACTACTGGTTAAGGGAAAATATGCACAACGGCGTGATGAAGGCATGGCTCGAGTCTTCACACTTGGCTGGCGCCAATGCAACGTACGTAGAAGAACTCTATGAACTGTATCTAAGTGATCCCGATTCGGTAAGTGACGAATGGAGAAGCGTTTTCGAAGAATTGCCTGTGCAAGCTTCAGAAACGGTGGAACAACCACACTCTCGTGTTCGTGAATACTTCCGTCGACTCGCTCAAGAAACAAAGCATTACAGTGTCCAAGTTAGTGATCCAGATGTCGATGCGAAACAAGTAAAAGTTCTGCAACTTATTAATGCCTATCGATTCCGAGGGCATCAAGCAGCAAATCTAGACCCCCTCGGTTTATGGAAAAGAGATACAGTTGCAGAGCTGGATCCTTCTTTCCACACTCTTACCGAAGATGACCTCAATGAGACGTTTAACGTCGGTTCTTTTGCCATTGGCCAAGAGACGATGGTGCTTAAAGATCTCTATAAATCTCTTAAGCAAACTTATTGTGGATCTATCGGTGCTGAATACATGCACATGACGAATACAGAGCAAAAACGTTGGATTCAACAACGTTTAGAATCTGTATCTGGTCAACCATCTTTCAATAAAGAAGAAAAGCAAGCTTTCCTAGAAGAGCTAACAGCTGCTGAAGGTCTTGAGCGCTATCTTGGTGCTAAGTTCCCAGGCGCTAAACGTTTCTCATTAGAAGGTGGTGATGCTCTTATTCCAATGACGAAAGAAATTATTCGTCATGCTGGTGGACAAGGCATGCGTGAAGTTGTTGTTGGTATGGCTCACCGTGGTCGTCTAAACATGCTGGTCAATGTGCTTGGTAAAAAGCCACAAGATCTGTTTGACGAATTTGCGGGCAAGCACAATGACGACACGTGGGGCACTGGTGATGTGAAATACCACCAAGGTTTCTCTGCAGACTTCGCAACACCAGGCGGCAATGTTCACCTAGCACTCGCATTTAACCCATCACACTTAGAAATCGTAAACCCGGTAGTTATCGGCTCAGTGCGTGCTCGTCAAGATCGTCTAGGCGATAAAGATGGCAGCAGCGTACTTCCAATTACTATTCACGGTGACTCAGCAATTGCTGGCCAAGGTGTAGTACAAGAGACGTTTAACATGTCTCAAGCGCGTGGTTTCTGTGTCGGTGGTACGGTTCGTATCGTTGTAAATAACCAAGTTGGTTTTACAACATCTAACCCTCGCGATACACGCTCTACGATGTACTGTACTGATATTGCGAAGATGGTTCAGGCTCCGATTTTCCATGTCAACTCTGATGATCCAGAAGCGGTCGCTTTCGTTGCTCGCCTGGCACTAGATTATCGTAATACGTTTAAGCGTGATGTTGTTATTGATTTGGTTTGTTACCGTCGCCATGGTCACAATGAAGCCGATGAGCCAAACGCAACACAGCCTTTGATGTACCAAAAAATCAAGAAGCACCCAACACCACGTAAGCTGTATGCTGACGTACTGATGGAGCGCGGTGAGTTTGGTATTGATACGGCAACCCAACTCGTTAACGAATATCGTGATGCACTTGATCACGGTGAAGTTGTGGTTAAAGAGTGGCGCCCAATGGCACTTCATTCTGTTGACTGGTCTCCATACCTTGGTCACGACTGGAACATTGAATGGGACAACAAAATTGATATCGAGCGCCTGAAAGAGCTTGGTAGCAAACTTTGCCAATACCCAGACAGCCATAAGCTGCAAAGCCGAGTCAATAAACTGTACAACGATCGTACTGCCATGGTGAATGGTGAAAAACAAGTCGATTGGGGTATGGCTGAAACTCTGGCTTACGCAACACTGGTTGATGATGGAAAACGCATTCGTATCTCTGGCCAAGATTCTGGTCGTGGTACCTTCTTCCACCGTCACTCAGTTTTGCACAATCAATCAGATGCGAGCACTTACGTTCCTCTTGCGAACATCCATGATAAACAAGGGCCATTCCAAGTGTTTGACTCTGTGTTATCTGAAGAAGCAGTACTAGCGTTTGAGTATGGTTATGCAACAGCAGAGCCAAGCGGTCTAACCCTTTGGGAAGCACAATTTGGTGATTTCGCAAACGGTGCACAGGTTGTGATCGACCAATTTATCTCATCAGGTGAGCAAAAGTGGGCACGTCTATGCGGCCTAACAATGTTACTTCCTCACGGTTATGAAGGCCAAGGCCCAGAGCACTCTTCTGCACGTCTTGAGCGTTACCTTCAGTTATGTGCTGAACAAAACATGCAGGTTGTTGTTCCTTCAACGCCGGCGCAGGTTTATCACATGATTCGACGTCAGGTTGTTCGACCAATGCGTCGTCCTCTGATCGTAATGTCGCCTAAATCATTGCTTCGTCACCCTTTGTGTACGTCTTCTATGGAAGATTTAGCCGAAGGTACGTTCCAACCAGCAATAGCAGAAATTGATGATCTGGCTCCTGAGAACGTAAAGCGCGTCGTGTTCTGTTCAGGTAAGGTTTACTTTGACCTGCTTGATCAAAGACGTAAGAACGAGCAAGACGATGTCGCTATTGTACGTATTGAGCAACTTTACCCGTTCCCTTATGAGGACGTAAGAGCTGCAATCGCACAGTACACAAATGTAGTCGATTACGTTTGGTGTCAAGAAGAGCCACAAAACCAAGGTGCTTGGTACAGTAGCCAACATAATTTCCGAGCTGCTATCCCAGTAGGTGCTGATATTCAATACGCAGGTCGTCCTGCGTCAGCATCACCAGCTGTTGGCTATATGTCGGTACACTTGAAACAACAAAAAGCGTTAGTTGACGACGCTTTGACCCTACTTAAGAACTAGAAGTAAAAGGAAAATACGCACATGACAATTGAAATTCTGGTTCCAGATTTACCTGAATCTGTGGCTGATGCAACAGTTGCTACTTGGCACAAAAAACCGGGCGAAGCGGTTGCACGTGATGAAGTCATTGTAGATATCGAAACAGATAAAGTAGTTCTAGAAGTACCGGCTCCTGAAGCGGGTGTTCTGGAAGCTATCATCGAAGAAGAGGGTGCTACGGTACTTTCTAAGCAACTTCTGGCTAAAATCAAGCCGGGTGCTGTCGCTGGTGAACCAACGAAAGACACCACTGAAGATACAGAAGCATCTCCTGATAAGCGCCATAAGGCTGCGCTAACAGAAGAGAACAACGATGCACTAAGCCCAGCTGTTCGTCGCCTGCTTGCTGAACACAACCTACAACCGGTTGACGTTAAAGGCACTGGTGTTGGTGGTCGTATTACTCGTGAAGACATCGACGCACATCTAGCAGCAGCGAAAGCGGCGCCGGCAGCAGCATCTGCACCAGCAGTTGAAGCGCCAGCAGCGGCTCGTAGCCAAAAACGTGTGCCTATGACTCGCCTACGTAAGACAGTTGCAAACCGTCTTCTAGAAGCGAAAAACAGCACAGCAATGCTGACTACTTTCAACGAAGTGAATATGAAGCCAATCATGGACCTTCGTAAGCAGTACAAAGACCAATTTGAGAAGCGTCACGATACGCGTCTTGGTTTCATGTCTTTCTACGTGAAAGCAGTAACAGAAGCACTGAAACGTTTCCCAGAAGTGAACGCTTCTATTGATGGTACAGATATCGTTTATCACAACTACTTCGACATCAGCATGGCAGTATCAACGCCACGTGGTCTGGTGACTCCAGTACTGAAAGACTGTGACACACTAGGTTTCGCTGACATCGAAAAAGGCATCAAAGAGCTAGCAATCAAAGGCCGTGACGGCAAGCTAACTGTTGACGAGCTGATGGGCGGTAACTTTACTATCACAAACGGTGGTGTATTTGGTTCTCTAATGTCTACGCCAATCATTAACCCGCCTCAAGCGGCAATTTTGGGTATGCACAAAATCCAAGACCGTCCAATGGCTGTTGATGGCAAGGTAGAGATTCTACCAATGATGTACCTAGCGCTTTCTTACGATCACCGTCTAATCGATGGCCGTGAATCAGTTGGCTTCCTAGTGACCATCAAAGAGCTTCTAGAAGATCCTGCACGTCTGCTATTAGACGTTTAGTATCGCTAAAACGTCTAGTTAACCCTGTTAGCTAGACGTAAAAAGTTTCAAAGGCTAGGCTGCTCAACGTCTGGCCTTCAATTGAACTGTAAAGCCATTAGAAAATGGACAGCAGTTGATTTGAGAAGACCCTACAGACGTAACACAGGAAACTGTGTCGTTATGGAAATAATAATCCCTTAAGGGAAAATAAACGGAATATCAAAATGAATTTGCATGAATACCAAGCCAAACAGCTGTTTGCAGAATTCGGTTTGCCTGTACCTGAAGGTTTCGCGTGTGACACAGCACAAGAAGCTTTCGAAGCTGCAGGCCGTATTAGTACAGCCAAGAAAGTTGTTAAGTGTCAAGTACACGCTGGTGGTCGCGGTAAAGCGGGCGGCGTAGAGCTACATGACACTAAAGAAGGCGTTAAAGAGTTTGCACAAAAGTGGCTAGGTAAAAACCTAGTGACTTACCAAACAGACGCTAATGGTCAGCCTGTAACAAAAATCCTAGTTGAAGAAGCATCGAACATTGCTAACGAGCTTTATCTAGGTGCTGTTGTTGACCGTGCAACGCGCAAAATTGTATTCATGGCGTCAACTGAAGGCGGTGTGGACATTGAGAAGATCGCTGAAGAAACTCCAGAGTTGATTCACCAATCTGCGATCGACCCTCTTGTTGGCCCTCAAGCTTACCAAGGTCGTGAACTTGCGTTCAAACTTGGTCTAGTTGGCGATCAAATTAAACAGTTCGTTAAGATCTTCATGGGTCTTGGCCAAATGTTCTCTCAGTACGACCTAGCTCTACTAGAAATCAACCCGCTTGTAATCACTGGCGAAGGCAACCTGCTTTGTCTAGACGGCAAGATCAACATCGACTCAAACGCGATGTACCGTCAGCCTAAACTACGTGAAATGCACGATCCATCTCAAGAAGACGAACGCGAAGCACACGCAGCACAGTGGGAACTGAACTACGTAGCACTTGATGGCAACGTTGGCTGTATGGTTAACGGTGCAGGCCTTGCGATGGGTACGATGGATATCGTAAACCTACACGGCGGCAAGCCAGCAAACTTCCTTGATGTAGGTGGCGGCGCGACAAAAGAACGTGTAGCTGAAGCATTCAAGATCATCCTTTCTGATGACAATGTTAAAGCAGTACTAGTAAACATCTTCGGTGGCATCGTTCGTTGTGACATGATCGCTGAAGGTATTATCGGTGCGGTTAAAGAAGTTGGCGTAACAGTTCCTGTCGTTGTTCGTCTAGAAGGTACTAACGCAGACCTAGGTCGCGAAGTACTTGCTAATTCTGACGTTGATATCATTGCAGCTGAATCTCTAACAGATGCTGCTCAGAAAGTTGTTGCTGCTGCGGAGGCTAAATAATGTCTGTATTAATTAACAAAGACACTAAAGTAATCTGTCAGGGTTTCACTGGCGGTCAAGGTACATTCCACTCAGACCAAGCTATCGCATACGGTACGCAAATGGTTGGTGGTGTTTCACCTGGTAAGGGTGGTCAAACTCACCTAGGCCTTCCAGTATTCAACACAGTACGTGAAGCAGTAGAAGTAACAGGCGCAACAGCAACCGTTATCTACGTACCAGCTCCTTTCTGTAAAGATGCAATCCTAGAAGCGATTGATGCAGGTATCGAACTGATCGTAACGATCACTGAAGGTATCCCTACAACAGATATGATCGACGTTAAAGTGAAGCTAGAAGAAACTGGCGTTCGCATGATCGGTCCTAACTGTCCAGGTCTTATTACTCCAGATGAGTGTAAGATTGGTATCATGCCTGGTCATATCCACAAGAAGGGTAAAGTAGGTATTGTATCGCGCAGCGGTACTCTGACGTACGAAGCAGTTAAGCAAACAACAGATGAAGGCTTTGGTCAGTCAACATGTGTTGGTATCGGTGGTGACCCAATCCCAGGTTCAAACTTCATTGATATCCTAAAACTTTTCCAAGAAGACCCAGAGACTGAAGCAATCGTAATGATTGGTGAAATCGGTGGTACTGCGGAAGAAGAAGCGGCTGAGTTCATCAAAGCGAACGTAACTAAGCCAGTTGTTTCTTACATCGCTGGTGTTACAGCTCCTCCGGGTAAACGTATGGGCCACGCAGGCGCAATCATCTCTGGCGGTAAAGGTACTGCTGAAGATAAATTCGCAGCACTAGAAGCAGCAGGCGTTAAGACAGTTAAGTCTCTTGCTGACATTGGTAAAGGCCTACGTGAAATCACAGGTTGGTAATCAGCTAACTTTTATCGAATGAGATAGAAGTTAACTGAACGATATAAAAAAGGCTTGGTCACTGACCAAGCCTTTTTTATGTTCCCGAGATACGAGATACGAGATACGAGATACGAGATACGAGATACGAGATACGAATCGTATGATTACGCTCGGGTCTTAACCATCTGAGATAGCATAAACATCGCTGCCGCACTGATAACCACAGACGGGCCAGCAGGCGTGTCATAGAACCAAGACAAGCTTAATCCACCGAATACAGAGATAGAGCCAATAATGGAAGCAAGGAACGCCATCTGTTCCGGTGTATTAGAAAACTTCCTTGCAGTTGCTGCTGGAATGATTAGCAGTGATGTCATGATCAACGCACCCACAAATTTCATACCGACAGCAATCACGATACCAACAAGCAGCATCAAAATCAGACGCATTAAATCAATGTTTATACCGTCAACAGCCGCGAGATCTTCGTTAACTGTCGTTGATAATAGTGGTCGCCAAAAGATAGCCAGTACCAGTCCAATTACAGCGGCACCCGCATAGATGAACACTAAATCAGTCGGAGATACTGCCAGCAAGTCACCAAATAGGTAGCTCATCAGATCAATACGAACATTGTCTAAGAAGCTGACAGCAACCAAGCCAAGTGATAGCGCACTGTGCGCCAAAATACCGAGTAGGGTATCCGTCGCGACCAGCTTTTGTTTTTGCAATGTTACGAGCAACACAGCCAGCATCAAACAACAGATCAGCAGCGCGAAGTACAAGTTAATGTTGAACAGGAAGCCAAGCGCTAAGCCCATCAGAGAGGCGTGTGCAAGGGTGTCACCAAAGTAAGCCATCTTGCGCCACACTACGAACGAACCCAGTGGTCCAGCAATAAGAGCAATGCCTAAGCCTGCAAGAATAGAAGGTAGAAGAAACTCAAGCATTAGTGGTGATGTCCGTGTTTATGGTTGGAGCAGTCGTGCACATCTCCAGAAACTGGCTGGCCGGCCAAGTCATGGTGATGGTGGTCATGTTGGTGGTGGTAGAAAGCCAAACTCTCTTGAACCGCGGTACCGAATAGCGCGATATAAGAAGGGTGGTGCTTGATATCAGCTGGTGCACCAGAGCAACAGATGTGGTGATGCAGACAGATCACATCGTCTGTTTTTGCCATCACTAAATGCAAGTCATGTGAAACCATAAACACAGCACAACCAAAGCGGTGACGGATGGAATCTATCAGATCGTAAAGATCGATTTGGCCTTGTACATCAACACCTTGTGCGGGTTCATCAAGAACGAGCAGATCGGGTCTTTTCAAAAGAGAGCGAGCGATCAGCACACGTTGGTTTTCGCCACCAGACAGTTGATGCATGTTACTTTTCATCAGGTGTTCAGCGCCCACTAGCATCAAAGACTCTAGGATCTCTTGTTTACTGAATTTTCCGGTGAGCTTAAGAAAACGCTCTACATTGAGAGGCAGAGAGTCGTTCAGCTTTAGCTTTTGAGGAACGTAACCAATTTTTAGTTTTTTTGATTTGGTGATCTTTCCGGAATATTTGTTCTGGAGCCCAAGTAGTACCTTAACTAAGGTTGATTTCCCCGCGCCATTAGGCCCAATTAGGGTAGTGATTCTGCCACGCTCTAAATTTAGAGATATGTTGTCTAAAACTTTTCGACCGTCAAATTCGACGCTCACAGAATCTAGTTGGATTAAGTTATCCATGAATAGAACTCATTTGCAATTCGCTAATGTTATAATGTAACATTTACCTCAAGCCTAAGCTACTTTTCTATTATCGAGGGATTATGTCACGTTCATCTTTTATACTTGCTACTTTGCTTTTAGCGCCAAGTGTTGCAAGTGCTAATACTATTTTAACAAGTTTTAAACCAATTCAAATGATTGTCACGGAATTAACGCAAGGCGTTAGTGAACCGGATGTGCTAATGAACAGTAATGCTTCGCCGCATGATTATGCGCTTAAGCCATCTGATGTCAAAAAAGTTCATAGTGCTGACATGGTGATTTGGTTCGGTCCTGACCTTGAAGCCTTTTTGACTAAGGTGATTGGTTCGAAAGAAAACGTTATAAAGATCAGTTCAATTCCTGGCATTAACTTGAGAGAATTTGGGCATGAAGACCACGACGCGCATGAAGGACATAACCATGGTAGCCATGACCCACATTTTTGGCTAGGTATCGATCAAGTTGAAGTCGCCGCTAAATATATCTCAGTTAAGTTGATTGAAACTGATCCTGATAACGCGATGGCGTATCAAGAGAACCTAGATTCATTCCTCATTGCTTTGAAAGATAAAGAACAATCGATTCGTGACCAAATTGCACCAGTGAAAAATAAAGGTTATTACGTGTTCCACGATGCGTATGGTTACTTTGAACAAGAATTTGAATTGAATAACTTAGGTCACTTTACGGTTAGTCCTGAACGTAAACCCGGAGCTAAAAGTCTGATTGCAATCAAGAAAACTTTGGTACGTGACAATGTCCAATGTGTATTCTCTGAGCCTCAATTTACACCTGCTGTGATTGAGTCGGTAACTCGTGGAAGTAATGCGAAGCAAGGGCAACTTGACCCGGTAGGTTCAAGTGTTGAAGTGAAGAGTGGAAGTTATTTCGATTTTCTTCAGCAACTTACAGATAGTTACACAAGCTGCTTAAGTGCTGAGTAATTAATATAAAGTAGTCATTACCTTACTTTGTTCCCGATAATTCATGAATCATGCCGCTTTTTTGCGGCATTTTCGTGACCGCTAAGATAAAACCTTTCAACAAATCGTAAACCTCCTTTCTCCTTCGCTAAATTCCGCTAAAATAGAAAGATAATTATAATCACAAAAAAACTCAGCTTATGTTCAAGCAGTGGTGAACCATTGCGGCTACTGAAATTTCATGTGTTGTTGCTGTTCAGGATTAAAAGTTGTATCAGATTATCTTCAAAGTGCTCATGTTAATGAGTGTTTCATTTAGCGTTCTAGCGGTAAATACATCACCCTCTGTTTTCTATCCTTTGCCTGTTCAAGCACAAGGGAATTTTCTTGCGGCCAAAAACCTATATCTCGGGGCTGGAGGAGGTCTCTGGATCCACGATGTGCATGGAAAAGTTCTATTTTACGATGGTCGTACCCTGCTACCGAGAAAGGGCAGTCTTCTACAATTTTCTTCAGAAAAAGTGTCGTTTCTCAACGATGAATTTTGGAGTTTTTTCGATAACGAGGTTTATCGACATACCCCAGGTATCGGTAATGAGCTCGCGTTTAGTCTAAGCCCCGGTGCTGAGATCGTTAATATCGGTGTATCTGGTGATTATATTTGGGTGACCGATGGTAGCAATTTTTATACTTACAATACGCAATCTCTAGAATTCAACACTTATTCATTACTCAAGCTGTATCGATATAACAATAGCAGTGACATCGTAATTAATGACGCAGAGCGTGTGTTGTCTAAATGGGTATTAGCGACGAGTTCGGGAGTTTATCTTTCAGAAAATCAAGAGTTTACTCACATTGCCGCATCAGACAAGCACCACATTGAGACGGTTTATTTCTCGAACACTAGACGCGAACTCATTATTGGGACTTTAAATGGTGCGGTCATTGTTGATCTTGCTGATCCAGATAAAGAGATATTTGTTCGAGGTTCACATGTGTTGTCTCTTGCTGAAACGTCTGATCAATATTGGATAGGTACAGAGCACGGGCTCGTTAGCTATAATTTTATTACTGGTCAAGTTACACGTTTTGATCAAGCTGCCAATCAAGATTTCTCATTGCCAGGCGAGAAAATATATTCGCTGATCAATGACCATGCGGGGGGAATGTGGGTTGCGACCAATAATGGTATTCGATATTTTTCACTATTCAGTAAGACATTCTCTAGAACGCCGCTAACAGGAATGGGAATGCATTCCAGCAGCGTGGTGATAAATAGGATACAGCCTGTGAATGATAATCTATCGTGGGTTGCATCTTCGATGGGGCTGTATTTAGTCGACTCTCAAAGTGAAGCCCCCCCAGTTCGTGTTTATCAAAAACCTGTAAAGGACTTAGAGGTTTTTGATACTTCAATCTGGCTGGCAACAGAAAACGGTATTATTAGTATTAATACCAATACATTAGAACTTCAAGAGCTCAACTTACCGAGAGCTGTTGAGGGTATCCATATTGAGAACTTTGCGCTTCAAGCTGACAATGTGCTCTGGATGAGTTCGGGGCAAAACCTTTATTCATTGTTGCTTGATACTATGGCTCTCACCAGTTATGGCACTGATTGGTTGGTTGATAAGTTTTTGCCAGCGAAAATTACTGACCTTAATATGGGTTTGCAAGGCAGTCTTTATATTGGTACAGATCACGGATTCTATTCCTTTATTGATAAGAGAATTAGCTTCAGTCGTTTGAGTGAGCGGTTTGGTAAAGTTGTTGATATCGAACAGGCCAAAGATGGCGCACAGTGGTTCGCGGGTAGTTATGGGGTGTATCGAATGCCTCATGACACCAACGTCATTGAAGAGGTTGCTCTTATTGAAGATAACATTAGCCCAAATTGCTTGATCAGCGATGATAACGGTGTTTGGTTAGGGTCCTCGAAAGGTGTAAGTTACTACGGGCTTGATGGGCAATTACTCAAACATATTGGTTCGCCATTTGGTCTGATCACTAATGAACTGACTGCTGGTGCGTGTGCCCTGTTTTACAGTGATGAGAATCAATCATCTCGGTTGGTTTTAGGCTCAAAATATGGTGTGGTTACAGCACTGTCCAATGAGTTATTGGTTTCGACCACACCTCATAGCCGAGCATTACTCAGTAAGATAAGTGTTGATCAGCAAACTGTATCACTTGGTGGTAAAACAGTTGACCTAGAGGAAGTGCCTTACGGTTCATCGATTGGCTTTAAGCTTGGTATTTTACCCGCGACATTCGCGCCTGCGATGGAATATCGGCTCACCGATGACGAGCCGTGGAGCGAATTTGAGGGTGGTTTGTTAACACTGGATCATTTGCTCCCAGGTGATTACACGCTAGAAGTTAAGCCGGTGAAAGATTCTCATTATCGATTTGTGTCTACAACCCAAAGTTTCTCAATTGCTGAGCCTTGGTACTTGAGTAATTGGGCTGTAGCTAGTTCTCTTACGATGTTAATTGGATTGGTGACTGTTCTTGTTTTTTGGCGTTCGCGTTATGTCACTTTTGCCAACAGACACTTGAAAGCGCAAGTTGCATTAAAAACGGACCAGCTGAGACATCAAAGTCGTATTTTATTGACGACCAATCAACAACTCAAGAAACAGCTGTTGGTCAAAAATGTTTTGGTCTCACATACAGCGAAGGAGTTATCTGATGAAGTGACTCAGATTGCTGCGATGTTACCTAGTTGGAACGATGACCAAGGTCAGTCACCAATCCTGACGTTGAAGAACGGGCTCGCCCAATTGACCAATAGCCAAGAAGGTTCAGAGACAGTCTGTTGCGATGTAATTTTAGTATTGGAATCTGTGCTTAAAGCGTGGAAAGGTGATCTAGCTAAAGCGGGTATTGAGCTCGATATTAACGTTGAAACCAAGCATAGGCATGTGTCGTTGTTGTATTTCAATTTGGATATCATTTTTAATAGCTTAGTTGCGAGTATCATTAAGAGAAATTTTAAATCGCAGAGTATGGTGGTATTGGTTGAAGAGGTTGAAGAGCATTTAGTCGTGACCATTCGCGATCATGGTATGCCTTTTCCTAAATTGGCTTCATCGATTAATGAAAGCAATGGAAAGTCGACAGATCTTAATATCGAGAAACTACCTTTGTTAATCAATCAAAGCGGTGGCGAGCTCAACGCTTTTGTTTCTGATTCTCAAAACAAGGTTCAGCTTTCATGGCCAATTGAATATCAGGTTTTGGATGACCTTGAAGCAAGCACAATAGAACAGATTGAAACGATTAAGCTTGCCGCTTCGTCACCAGAGCAACAAAAACTGACGGCAGAACAAGAATGGAAAAATAAAGTGTCTCAGCTTGTTAGTGAACATTACGCTGATGCGGAGTTTGGCACTGCAACAGCTGCTAAATACTTGTTCATGTCCGAGAGAAGCTTACAACGACGCTTTAAATCGGCTTACAACAAGACATTCAAAGAGCACCTTAATCAAGTTCGCTTAGAGCATGCTTGTGAAAGGTTATTGGCCGGAGAAAAGGTGTCAGACGTCGCGTTCGATTCTGGCTTTAATGACCCTTCTTATTTCAGCCAGCGATTTAAGCACCACTTTGGCATGTCTCCATCTAAGTTTGCGGAAAATAACGAAGAGTAATCAACCGCAGGTTTATTCCTGTCTAAAGGTCAATAAAGACACCTTGAGCCTCGACATTCATGTCGGGGCTTTTTTAGGTTTTTACGGAAGATACGGAAGATACGGAAGATACGGAAGATACGGAAGATACGAAAGATATTTGGAGTTGGGAGTTCTAACGATTTTTGGTGGAAAGTGACAAAATTAAGGAAAGAAAAAAAATATCGTGGCATAGCCGGGGGGACTATACCACGGGTGCCAAGGACACCTTCGCTTGCTGCCGGAGTGATATGGAAACCACACCACCTCTGGAATAAAATTAAAGAGAAGTAATTTCTCTTCGATGGAGAAACTATACGGTGAGTTACTTATTTTACTTATAAAATTAACGCCAGATATCTGTGAGAAAACCGACAGCGTGTTAAGTTGTTGATATTTAATGATTTATTTTGGTTTTGATTGGGCGGTACTCGTGAGGTAGTTCTCGCTAATTGTTGAAAGTAACGTTTTTGACGTAAACGTTTTTAACGAAATTTACGAGTATGTATTTCCGAAAACTTTGATTTCACACAATAGAATTGTGGTCATGTATGTGTATCATGGCTGTTAATAACAATCTTTCTCATTATCAGTCACGAATTGGGTATTTATGAAACTTTCACAACTCGAGCAAGGAAAAGCGGCTTCTATTGTTGCACTAACAGGCCTAACACCGGACGTTAGAAAAAAACTAATGGTTATGGGGATGCTGCCAAAAACCGAGGTGACGTTGATTCGTCGCGCACCTATGGGTGATCCGCTTCAAGTTGAAGTGAGAGGGGTTTCAATTGCCATTCGTGAAAGCATTGCAGAACAAATCGAGGTTATCTAAATGGATTATCAAGTTCTTACCGTTGGTAACCCTAATAGTGGTAAAACAACATTATTCAATGCACTGACTGGTGCGAAACAGCACGTTGGTAACTGGGTTGGTGTAACCGTAGAAAAGAAAACGGGTTTGTATTCGCATGCGGGCGATCAGTTTCAACTGACTGACCTTCCAGGTATCTACGCTCTTGATAGTGGTAATGATGCTAACAGTATTGATGAATCTATCGCGTCTCGTGCCGTTTTGACTCATCCAGCTGACGTTATCATCAATGTTGTCGACGCTAGCTGTCTAGAACGAAGCTTATACATGACATTACAGCTACGTGAGTTGGGGCGCCCAATGATCGTTGTGTTGAACAAAATGGATGTGTTAAAGCGTGAACGTCAGGTGATTAATCTTAAAGCGCTAGAGAAAGAGCTAGGTTGCCCTGTGCTAAGTTTGTCTGCAAACGACAAAGGTCAAGTGGTTCGCTTTAAAGAGCGTCTTCATAAACTGCTTGTTCAAGGTGTGAGCCTTGATCCTATTTCTATTGATTACGACGTAGCTTTAGAGGCATTGATTCCTTCTGTTGAATCACAGTTCGATGATGCTGATGTTTCTCACCGAGCTTTGGCTATTCGTGCGTTAGAAAATGATTACTTGGTATTAAATGGGCTTGCCCCTCACACTCGCACCCAAATTGATAGTGTGCGTCTTAGTGCTGAGTTTGATATCGACCTCGCTGTTGCTGATGCAAAATACACTTTCTTACACGACCTTTGTAAACGTGTTCGTCGCAGCGAAGGTAAACTAAGCCGCAACTTTACAGAGAAAGCAGACCAATTCATTTTGAATAAATGGGTCGGTATTCCTTTCTTCTTCGTCATCATGTACCTAATGTTCATGTTCTCTATCAATATTGGTAGTGCGTTTATCGATTTCTTCGATATTGGTGTAGGGGCAATATTAGTTGATGGTGGACACCACTTACTGGATGGCCACTTACCTGTTTGGTTAGTAACCATACTCGCTGATGGTATCGGCGGTGGTGTTCAAACGGTTGCGACTTTCATTCCTGTTATCGCTGCACTGTACCTGTTCTTAGCTGTACTCGAAAGCTCGGGTTACATGGCTCGTGCGGCATTTGTACTTGATAAAGTAATGCAGAAGATTGGCTTACCGGGTAAAGCATTTGTACCGCTTGTACTGGGCTTTGGTTGTAACGTGCCTTCAATTATGGCGACGCGTACTCTTGACCAAGAACGCGAACGTAAACTGGCTGCATCAATGGCGCCGTTTATGTCATGTGGTGCTCGTCTTCCGGTGTACGCACTGTTCGCAGCAGCATTCTTCCCTGGCGCGGGACAAAACGTGGTATTCGCTCTGTACATCATGGGTATTGTTGCTTCTGTGTTTACGGGTCTGTTCCTTAAGAACACCATCTATCCAGGTAGCAGCGATAGCTTAGTAATGGAAATGCCAGATTACGAATTGCCGACAGTGCAAAACGTAATGCTTAAAACGTGGCAAAAACTGAAGCGTTTCGTACTTGGCGCAGGTAAAACTATCGTAATGGTTGTGGCAATCCTGAGCTTCTTGAACTCGCTAGGTATGGACGGCAGCTTTGGTAATGAAGACAGCGAAAACTCTGTGTTGTCTAAAGCGGCTCAAGTTGTAACGCCTGTATTCCAACCGATTGGTATTACGGAAGATAACTGGCCAGCAACGGTTGGTATTATTACGGGTATCTTCGCTAAAGAAGCGGTGGTGGGTACATTAAACAGTTTATATACAACACCATCCGATGAAGAAGCGGCTGAATTTGATTTAGCAGCAAGCCTGCAAGAAGCGGTAATGACCATTCCTGAAAACCTATCTGGCTTGAGTTATTCAGATCCTCTAGGTATTGAAGTTGGTGATTTGTCTGATTCAAGTTCTGTGGCGGCTGATCAAGAAGTGGATACCTCTATCTTTGGTAACTTGAAAGATAAATTCGTGTCAGGGCATGCTGCATTCGCTTACTTGATTCTTATTCTGCTTTACACACCTTGTGTGGCAGCGATGGGTGCTTATGTTCGTGAATTTGGTCAGATGTTTGCACGCTTCATAGCGGTTTGGACGATGGCTCTTGGGTACTTTGGTGCGACCTTCTACTACCAAGCAGCAAACTTTGCTGCCCATCCAGTGACAAGTGCAGTATGGATGGTGGCGATTGCTGGTGGTTTTGTGGTGACGTATCGTGTCTTCAAGAAAGTGGGCAGTAAGCAGAAAGCCTTAGAGGTGCAAGTCGTATGATTTTAACTGAACTTCATCAATACATTGATAGCCAAGGCGTTGCGGCTCGCAAAGAGCTCGCTGCAAAGTTTGGCATGAGTGAAGATGGCGTCGATGCGATGCTGAGTGTGTGGGTCAAGAAAGGAAAAGTTTCTCGCTTGGTCGATACCAACAAACATGGTCATACAACGCGTATTCGCTATACCATCAGTAAACAAGATGGTTTGTCGCTTAACGTGATGATGTAGTTCAGAGCTACATACACTCGTTGATAACGGCGAGGCTAGAAAATTAAAAAAGCCGCTTATTTTAGATAAGCGGCTTTTTGTTATGTGTCTTTTCTGAACTGTTAGGCTTTAAAGTTTAACGAGATATTCGAATTACGCTTTCTTGAAGATAGAGCTCAGTGACAGAACATTTTGAATACGAGTCAGGACAGCTGCTTGATCTTCTTCACTGCGTTGTTCGCCTTTGGTGTTACCCCATACAGGACCTGGCCACGCGGTGTCATCTTTGAAGCGTGCAATATGGTGAATGTGTAGCTGAGGTACCATATTACCTAGCGCGCCTAGGTTTAACTTGTCTGGTTGGAACGTTGCTTCTAATGCTTGGCTTACCGCTTGAGACTCAAGCAAGAACTGCTGTTGTTCTTTCATTGGTAAGTGATGCAACTCTTTTAGGTTGGCACGTTTTGGTACCAAGATAACCCAAGGCACTGCACTGTCTTTGCTTAGCAGTGCCAAGCTTAGTGGAAATTCGCCGATAAGTGTGGTGTCTTTTGCTAACTGTGGGTGAAGTTCAAAGCTCATTATTATTATCCATTTCGATTTCTTGAATTCAGTATATGTTAGATAAAACAAAAGGTTGATGCTCTCACATCAACCTTTGTATTTATTCATTGTAACCCGAACGGAATTACATACGCTCTAGAGTTTCAATACCAAGAAGCGACAGACCTTGCTTGATAGTCTTAGCTGTCAGTGCAGCAAGCTTCAGGCGGCTTTGCTTAACGGTTTCATCTTCAGCCACAAGGATAGGGCATGCTTCGTAGAAGCTAGAGAATTGACCAGCAAGTTCGAATAGGTAGCTACACATGATGTGTGGCTGACCTTCGCGAGCAACAGACTGTACCGCTTCTTCAAATTGTAGAAGTTTTGCGATAAGTGCTTTCTCTTTCTCTTCAGTGACTTTGATTTCACCTTCAAGAGAGTCCATAGAAATGCCAGCTTTAGCAAAGATTGAAGCAACACGAGTGTATGCGTACTGCATGTACGGTGCTGTGTTGCCTTCAAATGCAAGCATGTTGTCCCAATCAAATACGTAGTCAGTAGTACGGTGCTTAGAAAGGTCTGCGTACTTAACCGCTGCCATTGCAACTGTGTTAGCAATTGTTGCTTTTTCTTCTTCCGCTAGTTCTGGGTTCTTAGATTCGATTAGCTGTACTGCACGAACTTCTGCTTCATCAAGAAGATCTGCAAGACGAACAGTACCGCCTGCTCGAGTCTTGAATGGCTTACCATCTTTACCTAGCATCATGCCGAACGCGTGGTGCTCAAGAGAAACAGACTCTGGGATGTAGCCAGCTTTGCGAACGATAGTCCAAGCTTGCATTAAGTGTTGGTGTTGACGCGAGTCGATGAAGTAAAGAACACGATCAGCGCCTAACTCTTCAAAACGGTATTTTGCACAAGCAATATCGGTTGTTGTGTAAAGGAAGCCGCCATCACGTTTCTGGATGATAACGCCCATTGGGTCGCCATCTTTGTTTTTGTATTCGTCTAGGAATACAACTTGTGCACCATCATCTTCTTTAGCAAGACCTTGCTCTTTCAGATCTGCAACGATAGTTGGTAGCATGTTGTTGTACATACTTTCGCCCATTACGTCATCACGAGTAAGAGATACGTTCAGACGGTCGTAGTTACGTTGGTTTTGAATCATAGTAACGTCAACTAGCTTCTTCCACATCTCTGCGCAGAACTCATCGCCGCTTTGCAGTTTCACTACGTAGCCACGAGCTTTAACTGCGAACTCTTCGTCTTCGTCGTAAAGCTTTTTAGATTCACGGTAGAAGCCTTCAAGGTCAGCAAGTTCCATTGAAACTTCACCAGATTCAGCCTGAACGCGCTCAAGGTTTGCGATCAGCATACCGAATTGAGTTCCCCAGTCACCGATGTGGTTAGCACGGATAACGTTGTGACCTAAGAATTCTAGAGTACGAACAACCGCATCACCGATGATGGTTGAACGTAGGTGACCAACGTGCATTTCTTTTGCTACGTTTGGCGCAGAGTAATCTGCAACAATGGTTTGTGTTTCTGCTACTGCAACACCAAGACGAGAATCAGCCAACGCTGCATCTGCTTGTTTTGCTAGGAAAGCTTCATCTAGGAAGATGTTTAGGAAACCCGGACCAGCGATTTCAACTTTTGAAGCGATACCGTCTAGGTTTAGAACGTCCAATACTTTTTGAGCAAATTCTCGTGGGTTAGTGCCTAGTCGTTTAGCAACGCCCATAACGCCGTTTGCTTGGTAATCACCAAACTGTGGTTTTGCAGATTGGCGAACAGCAGCAGGAGAGCCTGCAGGTGCGCCAGCGGCTTCTAGAGCCTGAGATACTTTGTCATTAATAAGTGCTTGGATATTCACACGCGTTTCCTTCAATTCAAGGATGATAAGAGTGGCCATTATTTCATGGTCACTAAATTGGTTAATTATGCTTCTAGTTAACGATTTAATGCCGAAATGAACAGCAGACTCTGTTTAAGTTCACAGAAATGGCGGTAATCATACCAATTTTGTAAGGTTTCTTATAGGTCGAATTGATAGAAAATTAACATTTACTTAGGGGTTTTTGACAATCGACTTTTACCCGTCTGAGTTTGTCTGTTTGGGAAGCTGAGTTAGCGTACTTCGCTGAGTGTTTTTTGGCAAAGCAAGGCTTGTTGATGAAAGCAAAACTGATAACATGCAGCCATTATTTGGAGAATATAGACGATGACGATGAGCCTGAAGCAAGCTGAACTAGAACCACAACAAATGATCGCACGCCTTGATACCTTTATGGCAAAAATCGAGAACCTAGGAAATATCTTAGGTTTAGATTTAAGCTTTGCTCAAGCGGATCATATTGCGCTTCGAATCAATAAAACTGAATTAGCAAAATCTGCGCATCATGCATGGTCTGAATATGGTTCGACGATTTCAGAAGCTATGATCAACGGTCGTCCCATTGTGGTGTTGGCTTTTGATGAGCCATTACAAAGCCTAGGCTGGAGAATTGAATGCTTAGAGCTGCCATATCCTGCGGAAGGCAAGAGCTACCCTAGCCAAGATTGGGAGCACGTAGAGTTTGTGATTCCTTCTCACGCGCAAACCGCCGATGAGTATTTAGCGGATCTTAAAGAAACCTACCCGCTGTTTGCTGCGAACTTTGACACTTTGTCGGAGCACGGTGTTAAGGTAAAACTCTCTAGTCCGAAAGGCGAGGGTGAACGTTTGAATAACCCAACCGTTGCATTCAAGCATCAAGGGATTTGCATCAAGCTGCATCCACACACTTTGAAGAAGATTGTTGAGTCTGAACAAGCTGAATTTGAGTAGGGATTTACTGGGAATATCTTAAGCCAACCTGAGATTTAGATACAAAAAACGCGCAATGGGGTTAACCCTATTGCGCGTTTTTATTTCTGATTGGGAAGCTAATTAATATTCGGCTTACAGAATCACTGTTTTGTTACCATAAACAAATACATGATCGTTGACCACTTTGTTCAAGGCTTTGCTCAATACATTCTTTTCTACGTCACGACCAGCTTGTGCCATGTCTTTCGCGCTGAAGTTGTGATCCACAGGGATAACATCTTGCTTAATGATTGGACCTTCATCGAGATCGTTCGTTACAAAGTGCGCCGTAGCACCAATGATCTTAACACCACGCTCGTAGGCTTGTTGGTATGGCTTAGCACCAATGAAAGCTGGCAAGAAGCTGTGGTGAATGTTGATTATCTTATGGTTGTATTTTTCAACAAATCCCGGAGTCAACACACGCATGTACTTAGCAAGTACAAGGTAATCCGCCTCATATTGATCAATAACTTCAAGCATCTTCTTCTCATGCTCTTGGCGATTTAGCCCTTCATGAGAAACATGGTGATATGGGATGTCAAAACGTTCAGTTAGGCTTTGTAGCGTATCGTAGTTACCGACAACGGCCGCGATATCAACATCTAAGCTACCATCGAAATTTTTCATCAGAATATCGCCAAGGCAGTGTGCTTCTTTTGTCACCAAGATAACAACACGTTTGCGAGACGAATCTACAAGTTTACGTTTTGTGTTTTCTGGTAGAGCTTGGTCTAAATCAGCAAGCAGAGTTTCATCATTGAAGTACCCTTCTAACTCGGTACGCATGAAAAAGTGACCACTTGTATTATCTACAAATTCATTGTTGTGGATAATATTGAGTTGGTGCTTGTAACAAATGTTGGTGATCTTTGAGATGAGGCCAGGGGCGTCAGTACAGTGTGTGAGTAACGTTTTTCTTTCCATTTGCATCTTACTTCCATGAAATATTTTTATTATTCAAATTAAATGCAGGCCGCCGAACGGTGAACTGAGCCGCAATATAACCGTTATAATTAATCTATTATCGAGTTGGTTTCAACAAATTCTGCTGTTCATTTATCGGTTTGAACAATTGCTTTATGTAGAAATATCCGTTTTTAGATAGTAATAAAGGCAGAAGCTTAGTTTTTATAGTTTTGACCTTAGTACGCATTTGAACTTCAACCGAGGTAATTCTTGCCGCGGTAAAAATAGAGGTGATACTTATGGATAAAGAGTTACTAGCAAAAAAATTGTACTGCAAGCGAGTGAATTCATTGGTGAGAGGTACCGAGTTAGACGGTAATATTCTAGATGAAATGTGGGAAAGTAAGACTTCACCATTCGATGCAGTAAAAGCCATCCAACCTTGTGATAACCATTTCGAAGGTGCTTCTTGGTTGTCGCGTTATCTTAGCCGAAAATGAAAACGATTCTTTGATTACTACTTCTCTGGTCGTTACCTATTAGGTCGCTTAAACCAAATCAAACGAAACCAAATACCTCCGGCGCGAAGTCATTCTTGATTCGCACCGGCTCACTAAACCTGACATAATTCGCCTTCTATTTTTCCAAGCCTCGTACTCTATGATATCTAAAACGTTTTCTGCTGATGGTGCTCTGGGTAAAGCGATTCCAGGGTTTCAACCACGACAAGCTCAGTTAGACATGGCTGAAGCGGTCTCACAAGCAATTCAACAACAAAGCCAATTAGTTGTTGAGGCAGGGACGGGTACCGGTAAGACGTTTGCTTATCTAGTACCGGCACTGCTTAGTGGTAAGAAAACCATTATTAGTACGGGGTCAAAAAACCTTCAAGAACAGCTATTTCATCGTGACTTACCATTGATGGTCGATGCGCTTGGTTTTTATGGTCAGGTTGCTTTGCTGAAAGGTCGTTCAAACTATTTATGTTTGGATAGGTTGAGCCGCCAAATGATAGAGAGTCATGGCACTCATACTGATCCAACACTACTAGCGCAATTGGTAAAAGTTCGTAGTTGGTCGTCATCCACTCAGACGGGTGATTTGGGTGATTGTGATGATATCGCTGAAGACAGCCCTGTTATCCCGACTATTACCTCAACTAATGATAACTGCTTAGGTAAAGAGTGCCCAAGCTACACTGATTGCTTCGTGCTTAAGGCGCGTAAAAAAGCGATGGACTCTGATGTTGTTGTAGTGAACCACCACTTGTTCTTAGCGGATTTAGCGATTAAAGAAACCGGATTTGGTGAACTGATACCTGAAGCCGATGTGTTTATTTTCGATGAAGCGCACCAACTTCCTGATATCGCCAGTCAGTATTTCGGGCAATCGGTTTCTAGTCGACAGATCCAGGAGCTAGCCAAAGACATTGAAATCGCTTACCGAACTGAAGCCAAAGACATGCGTCAGCTGCAGAAAGTAGGGGATAGACTCGTTCAATCGTCAGCTGATCTGCGTATCGTACTCGGTGATACCGGCTTTCGTGGTAACTGGCGTGAAGCATTGAAGTCAGAGTCGATTGCAAGAGAGCTAGTACGTTTACAAGATGCGTTGCAGCTTGCGGTCGATGTATTGAAATTGGCACTGGGGCGAAGTCAGTTATTAGATACGGCTTTTGAGCGTGCAACGATGATTAAGTCGCGTATCGAACGTGTATGTGATGTGTCGATTACCGGTTATTCCTATTGGTATGACACCACGCCACGCCACTTTGCTTTACACATCACACCATTGTCGGTCGCGGATAAATTCCACGAGCAAATAGAGCTTAAACCGGGAGCATGGGTGTTTACCTCAGCAACTTTGGCTGTGTCGGACGATTTCGACCATTTCACCTCTCGACTCGGGTTAAAACCGTCAGCACAGTTTTCACTGCCAAGCCCGTTTGACTATCCAAATCAGGCGCGTTTGTGTGTGCCTCGCTATCTTCCCGAACCAAATAGTCCCGGCTTAGCGGATAAGCTAGTAAGAATGTTGACCCCTGTGATTGAGCAAAACCAAGGTCGCTGTTTCTTCTTGTGTACCTCTCACAGCATGATGAAAGAGCTAGGCGAAAGATTCCGTGAAACGCTCTCGGTTCCAGTCCTGCTACAAGGTGAGACAAGTAAACAAAAAACCTTAGCCGAATTCATGGAATTAGGTAACGCATTGCTGGTAGCCACTGGCGCTTTCTGGGAAGGGATAGATGTTAGGGGCGACGCATTAAGCTGTGTTATCATCGATAAATTGCCCTTTACAGCCCCTGATGATCCTTTATTAAAGGCTCGAATCGAAGACTGTAAGTTAAAAGGGGGTGATCCTTTTGCACAGGTGCAGTTGCCAGACGCTGTAATTACCTTGAAACAAGGTGTTGGCCGTTTGATACGTGATAAACGCGACAATGGCGCTTTGATTATTTGCGATAACCGCTTGGTGACTCGCGATTACGGTGGCATATTTTTGGCGAGTTTACCGCCTATCCCACGTACCCGTGACTTAGGGATTATTAAAGAATTCTTAGCTAAAGACCATTCAACCGCTGCTGAGTAATTAGCATTGTTGAGCTTAGCCATTATTTTTAGATTAGATAACGAATATTTGAGACACGAATGAGCGCGAAAATTCTTGCAGTAGATACCGCAACTGAAAACTGTTCAGTTGCACTAGTAATGGGTGACCAGGTGTTCGTACGTAGCGAAGAGGCTCCTCGAGATCATACGAAAAAAATTCTACCTATGGTTGATGAAGTACTGAAAGAAGCGAATGTCGCTTTAACCGATATCGACGCAATCGCGTTTGGCCAAGGCCCAGGCAGTTTCACGGGTGTGCGTATTGGTATCGGTATTGCTCAAGGCTTGGCTTTTGGTGCTGATTTACCGATGATCGGTGTGTCTACATTGGCAGCGATGGCGCAGGGCAGCTACCGTAAATTTGGTGAAACGCACGTAGCAACAGCGATTGATGCTCGCATGAGTGAAGTGTACTGGGCTCGTTACAGCCGTGAACAAGATGGTCGTTGGACTGCAGTTGATGCTGAGTGTGTTACACCACCAAGCGAATTAGCTGCGCAGCTTGAAGCGGATTCTGAGACATGGGCAAAAGTCGGCACAGGGTGGGAAGCGTATGCAGAGCATATGGACACACTAGCGATCAACACCAAAGCGTGTGAAGTGCTGTTCCCAGAAGCTCAAGATATGGCGTTCCTTGCTCAGTTTGCTTACGCAGACGGTAAAGCGGTTGCAGCAGAAGAGTCTGAGCCTGTTTATCTTCGTGATAAAGTGACGTGGAAAAAGCTGCCAGGTCGTGAGTAAATAGGTACTGTTTGGCTCTGCAACATATCTTGTAGAGCCATGATAAACTCATAATTCAGATCACTAAAGTCAGGTATAAAACTCTTCAAGCATGGTTTCAATAAACGGCTTACCTCCTTCTTCGATAGGCAATACATCCAAAACCAATCGAACCAATAAAAAGAATGAGGTAAAAAAAGGCGATGCAAAAACCTCAGTTGGTCAGCCAACTAGGGTCGCGAATGCTGTCTCGCATTCGATTCGCCAAGTTAAAGAATCTGAGATTCACAAAGCTCAGGTTCAATATGATCTTCCTGAAGGACGTGGACGACGTGCGATGGAAGAGTATATGGATGTGATGAATCAAGCTAAAAAAGAGGAACTTGCGAAGCTTATTGGGGTCGATATTTATATCTAGCTTTGCGCTCTTATTTCTCCTGTTCCAAGGACCAGCATTATGTTTTCTCTCATTTCTAAATCTCGCTTATTTTTCCTTGTTGCTTTCTCTTCGATGGTGATGGGGTGCTCATCGCTTCCAAAAGAACTTAATGCAAACTCAGAACAAGTGGTTACCAATTATCAGGAATGGGTAAACACCCTACCGGATGCGGGCGATGTTCGCTTAGGTGGTGTGATTGCCAAAGTAACTAACTTGAAAGATAAGACGCGTGTTGAAGTGGTTAATATGGCGATCTCAAGTAACGGGAAACCTGATCTAGATGCCGAGCCAAAAGGGCGTTTTGTTGCGTACATTGATGGTTATGTTGAACCATTGAGCTTTGCTGAAGGCCGATTGGTTACTTTAGTTGGCACATCAAATGGCTCAGAAGATAGCACCATTGGTGATTATCCTTATACCTTCCCAGTCATGAATGTATATAACCAACGCTTGTGGCAAATTACAGAGAGAGTGGTTGTGAACGACTTTGCTCCTACCTATTATTCATGTCGCAGCTTACATTGTCGTAGTTTCCAAACGATGCCAAGACAAGGCCGCGTAATTAAAGACGTCGAATAGGCAGAGTTGGTTAAGATTTATGGATACATCAAAACAGGGAAAACAAACCGTATATGATTGAAAAGTCATACTCCCTTGCAAGTGGAACACTTGCAACACAGCAGATTGGTAACCCAAAAACGACCGCAACGACGGTCGTTTTTATTCATGGGTGGCTTGATAACTCAGCGAGCTTTTCTTCTGTTATATCGAATCTACAAGTACTTTCACCAAATTCTCATCTGGTTGCGATTGACCTCTTTGGTCATGGCTTTTCATCTCATAAGTCAGGCAGTTACTACCCATTTCACGACTATATCGATGATTTGCATCAGTTGGTGACTAAATTATCGCCAAACAGACTGGTACTAGTAGGACATTCACTTGGTGCATTGATCGCAAGTTGCTATAGTGCCGCCTTTCCTGAAAAGGTGTCAGGATTAATTCAAATTGAAGGTCACGGACCTCTTTCAGAAGCTCCCCACGAAACAGTCTCTCGCTTGAGGGAAGGGGTACTCAGTCGTCTTCGACAGCGAAGAAAGCCTTCACGTCCTCTAGCAAGCCTTGAGGATGCTATTAAGCTGAGAGTTCACGCCAATCAAATTAAAGCAGAACTTATTGCTCCTATTGTTGAGCGAGGTATTGCCGAGTTCGAGAACTCTTGGCAATGGCGATGCGACCCTAACCTAAAATGTGACTCGTTGTATCGTATGTCACAGACGCATGCTGAAGTGATCATGGCGGCTATTGAATGCCCTCAATTAATAGTTTTAGGGAATGATGGATTCCGACATTTGCAGCATAATCGCTACAAATCAGCCCATAGTTCTCTGCATATAGAGACTATTCCTGGCGGACATCATTGTCATTTAGAGAGCCCAGAGCTAGTTTCAGAGCTAATTCTTGGTGTAGTTAACAAAATTTAAACAAGTGTTTGAGCCTTTTAGTGCTCATGCACTAAAGCTGTGCTGTAATACCGCAATGATAAATAGCGGCGAGCAGTCGTCAGCTGATAAACGAGGAGTAACATCGTGGATAAACCTTGGCTTTCACGTTATCCAAGTGACGTACCAGAAACGATCAACCCAGATCAGTACCCATCTCTTATTGAAATGTTCGAACAGTCGGTACAGAAGTACGCAGACCAACCGGCATTCGAGAACATGGGGTCTATCATGACATTCCGTAAGCTTGAAGAGCGCAGTCGTGCTTTTGCTGCTTACCTGCAGAATGATCTGAAACTGAAGAAAGGCGATCGTGTCGCACTTATGATGCCAAACCTGCTGCAATACCCAATTGCACTCTTTGGTGTATTGCGTGCAGGTATGATTGCAGTGAACGTCAACCCGCTGTATACGCCTCGTGAACTTGAACATCAACTGAACGATTCTGGTGCAAAGGCGATTGTGATCGTATCTAACTTTGCGAGTACGCTAGAAAAAGTGGTGGACAACACTCCAGTTAAACACGTTGTTCTAACCAGTCTAGGGCAAATGCTGCCGCGTGCTAAAGGAACAATTGTCGACTTCGTTGTGAAATACGTAAAAGGTATGGTACCTAAGTATGATCTGCCGGGTGCTATCTCGTTTCGAAAAGCGCTGCACAAAGGCCGTCGTCTGCAATATGTGAAGCCGTTTATGGCGGGTGATGACATCGCGTTCCTACAGTACACGGGTGGCACAACGGGCGTAGCGAAAGGCGCAATCCTAACGCATCGCAATATGATTGCGAACGTACTTCAAGCGAAAGGGGCATACGGCCCTGTATTGCAAGAAGGCCGAGAACTGGTGGTAACAGCTTTGCCGCTATACCACGTATTCGCGCTGACTGTGAACTGTTTATTGTTTGTTGAGATGGGTGGTCGAAACCTGCTTATTACTAACCCTCGCGATATTCCTGGTTTCATCAAAGAGCTACAAAAGGTCCCATTTACTGCGATTACAGGCGTAAACACGCTGTTCAATGCACTAGTAAACAACGAAGATTTCCACGAGCTAGATTTCAGTAACTTACGCTTGTCTGTTGGTGGCGGTATGGCGGTTCAACGTGCTGTTGCTGAACAATGGAAGAAAGTGACAGGTATTCACTTGCTGGAAGGTTATGGTTTAACCGAGTGTGCTCCTTTGGTTACGGGTAATCCTTATGACTTGAAAGACTACACGGGTGCAATCGGCTTGCCTGTACCATCGACGGAAGTTCGTATCATTGATGATGAAGGTAAAGTAATTGCCAATGATCAAGTAGGTGAATTGCAAGTTCGTGGTCCTCAAGTGATGCAAGGTTACTGGCAACGCCCAGAAGCGACCAAAGAGGTGATCGATCAAGACGGTTGGTTATCGACAGGTGACATCGTTAAGTTTGACGAAGAAGGCTTGCTATACATCGTTGACCGTAAGAAAGACATGATTCTTGTGTCTGGATTTAACGTCTACCCGAACGAGATTGAAGACGTAGTGGCTCTGCATGGTAAAGTGTTAGAAGTAGCGGCTATCGGCCAACCTCATGAGGTGTCTGGTGAGCTGGTTAAGATTTACGTGGTAAAACGTGATCCTAGCCTAACCAAAGAAGACATTATCGCGCACTGTCGTGAACACCTAACTGGCTACAAGATCCCTAAATTGATTGAGTTCCGTGAAGAGTTACCGAAAACCAATGTCGGTAAGATTTTGCGCCGTGTATTACGTGAAGAGAATGATGCTGAGCTTGCTAAACGCGCAAGCGAGTAACGAGCTAATTTTCGAGTAACCATCGCACCATAAACCATCGAAGTGCTTAATCTAAGCGAGCGCCGAAAAATGGTGTTAGAATGCCGACAGTTAATGTCGGCATTTTTGTATCCGGCGATCAAAGTAAAACCAGTGAGAGTTTTTGTGGATTATCAAATCATTACCCAATTGAAAGACCTTGAGCGAGTTTGCCAACAAGCACGTGAAGCCGATGTCGTTATGCTTGATACGGAGTTTGTTCGTACAAGAACCTATTACCCTCAATTAGGCTTGATTCAGTTATTTGATGGTGAAACGCTGTCACTGATTGACCCTATTGCTCTTGGTGAAATGACACCGTTTGTAGGGTTGTTAAAAGATGCTTCTGTCCTAAAAGTGCTGCATGCTTGCGGTGAAGATTTAGAAGTATTCCAGAACGCATTTGGTTGCACGCCAACTCCAATGGTCGATACTCAGATCATGGCGGCTTTTTTAGGTCATGGCTTATCAACTGGCTTTGCTGCCTTGGTTTCAGAGTTTGTCGGTGTTGATTTAGACAAGAGTGAATCTCGCACTGATTGGCTAGCTCGTCCGCTTTCTCAAAAACAGCTCGATTATGCTGCGGCAGACGTTCATTACCTAATGCCTATGTACAACAAGCTTCTAGAAAAAGTGATGGAAGCAGGCTGGTGGGAAGCGGCTCAACAAGAGTCTGATTTACAAGTGGCTAAGCGTATCCGTAAAGCAAACCCTGACAGCGCTTACCTTGATATTAAGGGTGCGTGGCAGTTAAAGCCTAAGCAGCTTGCTATCTTAAGACCCCTTGCAACTTGGCGTTTAAAAGAAGCGATTAAGCGCGATTTAGCGTTGAACTTTGTATTCAAAGAGCAAGACTTGTGGGCCGTGGCGCGTTTTTCGATGAAAGATCCCAAGCAAATGGAGCAAGAAGGTTTTGATTACCGCTCTGTACGCCGCCATGGTGCTAAAATCAGTTCAATCGTTAAGTTAGCTGAGCATACTCCAGAAGAAGAGTACCCAGCACCAGTAGAACGCTTAATGGACTATCCAGGCTACAAGCAAGTATTCAAAGTGTTGAAAGACGAAGTGAAAACGGCATCGCAACACAGTGGTTTAGCAACGGAATTTTTAGCATCCAAGAAGCAACTAAATCAAGTGTTGAGCTGGGTTTGGAAACATGACCGTAACCCTGAGAAATTGCCTGATGTTATGCAAGGCTGGCGTTTAGAAGTGGTTGGCGAGAAGCTTAACAAAGCGATCAAATAACCGTTTATTGCTCCCAAGTTTAAGCGAACTACAACTATAAATGTAGATACAAAAAAGAGAGCCTAGGCTCTCTTTTTTATTGAGTATTGATAAGCACGGCTCTAGCTCTACTTATCGATCTTCTTCTGGAAGTTTAACATTCAGCTCTAATACTGAAATGTCGTCATCTTTGTGTTCGAACGTTAGATCAACCATTGAAGGATCCACCTCAACGTACTTTGCAATACACTTCAAGATGTCTTCTTTTAGTTGTGGTAAGTATGACGGTGCTGGGTCGTCATGGCTACGTCGCTCTGCAACAATGATCTGCAAACGCTCTTTGGCTAGGTTTGCGGTTGTCTTTTTCTGTGGTCTAAAAAACTCTAATAATGACATTGCGTATTAGCCCCCGAACAGTCTTTTGAAGATGCCTTTCTTCTGCTCCGTTAAGAAACGGAAGTCTACTTGGTTACCCAGTAGTCGTTCTACAGTATCATTGTAAGCCATGCCTGCATCGGTTGCTTCGTCAAAGATAACGGGCACACCTTTGTTCGATGCGTTCAATACCGCTTGGCTCTCTGGAATTACACCCAGTAGAGATATGTGCAGAATTTCTTCAACGTCTTCTACACTTAGCATCTCACCTTGAGTCACACGTGCTGGGTTGTAGCGAGTCAGTAAAAGGTGCGTTTTCACTGGCTCTAAGCCGTCTTCTGAACGACGAGATTTAGAGTCAAGAATACCTAGAATACGGTCTGAATCGCGTACAGAAGAAACTTCTGGGTTAGTCGTAACAATCGCTTCGTCAGCGAAGTACAACGCCATCAGAGCACCTTGCTCGATACCTGCCGGAGAATCACAGATGATGAAATCAAAGCCCATTTCATCCAGTTCATCAAATACACGACGAACACCATCTTTCGTCAGTGCGTCTTTATCACGAGTTTGAGACGCAGGAAGAATGAACAGGTTTTCCGTGCGCTTGTCTTTGATCATCGCTTGGTTCAGCGTCGCTTCACCATTGATAACGTTAACGAAGTCGTAAACAACACGACGCTCACAACCCATGATTAAATCTAGGTTACGCAGACCGATATCAAAGTCGATAACTGCGGTTTTCTTTCCTTTTAAAGCCAAACCCGAGGCTATAGCTGCACTGGAGGTTGTTTTGCCTACCCCGCCTTTACCTGACGTTACAACGATAATGCGTGCCATTCTGTTTTCCTTTTATTTCTCTTATATTGCGAGGACATCAACGTTTAATACATCGTTTGCCATACTGAACATGGTTTTCTTCTGCCAGTACTCGCTATCAATTTGATCGCTGAGCCAGTAATTTCCAGCAATGGAAACCAGCTCGGCTTGTAAATCATTACAAATTATTTTTGCTTCAGTTTGACCACTTGCACCTGCAATAGCACGGCCTCGTAAAGTGCCATGAATATGGATGCTGCCATCGGCTATCACTTCTGCTCCGGCGCTTACATGACTTAGGATTAATAGATCGCCATCTTTTGCATACACCTGTTGGCCTGAACGAATCGGTGTTCTCACCACTTTTATCGGAGCCATTTTCGCCGGAGCTTGAGAGGGAGACTTGCTTGCTGTCATAACAGCAAAGCCAGCTTCTTTCGCTAGGTTTTGCATACGCTTATCAGAACAGCCAGCCACGCCAACCGGGATCATGCCCGCTTGAGAGATACCGCTTTTCAGTCGAATAAAGTCGATATCGCCTGCGACTTTACTGATGTTGATAACAACGGGCGCAGCAGCGAAAAACGTAGGTGCTTGGTCTACCTTCTCTTGAAGAAAAGACACTGCATTTTCGACTTGATCATCGGATAAGTGCAATACAGATAGCGTAAAACTGCTACCTTTTAGATCTGGGTTACTAGACATCGAAAAACTACAGGACCTCAATAGCGAATGGGTACAATTTCTTTATCAATAAAATAAAGGGCATTGCCTGAAACTAGGTTTATCATGTTATATTCCCAAACCAAGCACAGCAAGTAATCTTGTTGTCAAATGAACGTTTTGTTCTCAATATTTCCCCAACATAAACTATTGATCTCGCAAGTGAGAGTTTTGTAGTCATAAACAATTAAAAAAGGTTTGTCATGCTGTGTTCTATATATAAAAGTTCAAAGAAAGAAGGAACATACCTTTATATCCCTAAGAAGGATGATTTCTCACAAGTTCCTGACGCATTGATGCAAATGTTTGGTAAACCTAGTTTTGTAATGGTAATTAAAATGGATGGTCGTAAACTGGCTCAAGTGAACATCGATAAAGTGAGAGAGTCACTGAATACCGATGGTTTCTTTTTGCAGGTTCCGCCACCACCGGTTAATGAGCTTGAGCTTCATAAAGAGCGTAAATCGCAACAAAAAGTTCAAGACGAAGAGTGATAGCCACCTCAATTCAGGGAGGAGTGATCGTTGAGTAAATTTTCAAAAACCATATTGGCAGTGTCGGCGTTATTATTGGGTAATAGCTTGGCCATTAGCTCAGTACAAGCTGAAGAGTTGAGCTTTGAGCAATATGTAGAAAAACTAAAGCAACAAGGCCGTGAAGAAGGCATTTCCGAAGCGATCATTGAAGAAGCCTTTGATGGTGTGACGTTTAAACCAAGAGCCGTGAAAGCCGACAAAAATCAGCCTGAGAAAAAACTGACTCTGGATGAGTACATTCCAAGAGCAGTGCCAGATTGGAAAGTGAAGCAGGCGCGAGCGCTTTATAAAGAGCATTACCAAGCGTTAAAGCGTATTGGCGATGAGTATGGCGTTCAACCAAGGTTCATTGTCGCGTTATGGGGCGTAGAGAGTAATTTTGGTAAGTTCACGGGGAATTACAGCGTTATCGATGCATTGACGACCATGGCTTATGAAGGACGCAGAGAAGCTTTCTTCCGTAAAGAAGCAATGGCGGCGTTGAAGATTCTTGATCAAGGCCATATTGCACCAAAAGAGATGAAAGGCTCATGGGCTGGCGCGATGGGGCAACCGCAGTTTATGCCAAGCTCATTCTTAGCTTACGCTGCTGATGGTAGTGGTGACGGTAAGAAAGACATTTGGGGTACTGAAGAGGACGTATTTGCTTCTGCGGCCAATTACCTCAGCCAATCAGGTTGGGATGAGCAATATACTTGGGGTCGTCAGGTTCACGTGCCATCAACGGTATCAATAGAGATGCAAGGTCGTGATGAGGACAAAGCGAAATATCTAGAAGAGTGGTCTGAACTTGGTATTACGCGTTTCGATGGTCGCGCGCTACCTAAGCTAGACGAAGACATCAAAGCTTGGCTGATTATGCCTGATGATGAAACTGGTCGTTCGTACCTCATTTACAACAACTACAATGTTCTAATGAAGTGGAATCGTTCTTACTACTTTGCGTTGGCAGTTAGCCACCTAGCAGACAGAATTAAGTTTGATTAATCGACCTAAGGTCGCCTTGAATAGCATTTAGCCTAGTATAGGCCGAACGAACTAAAGGACTCTTCGGAGTCCTTTTTGTTTTATCCGATTTTATATTTCAGAGATTTAAGAAGGTGGTCTTGTGCTAACAGAGAGAGCTGCGCAGATGGTGATATTCCATGCGCTGATCAAGCACGAAGGTTTTACAAGTGCAGCAAAGAGCTTGAATGTATCGGTATCCCATATAAGTAAGCAGGTTGCTTTGCTTGAAGACTCGATTGGCATCAAGTTGGTGCAAAGAACCACACGTAGCCTGACGCTGACCGAAGCTGGGGAGCTGTTCTATCAGCACTGCGAGCAATTGTTCAATACTGTCAAAGCGGCTCAAATGGATATGGACAGCCAACGAGATGATATTTCTGGAATATTGAGAGTCGGCTTGTCACAGTCATTTGGCACACTGCATATCATTCCCGCGATTGATCAACTCAGACAGCTTTATCCTCAGTTGAGAATCGAGGTCCACTTGTTCGATTACAAAGTGGATATGATTGAAGAGCGTCTGGATCTCTGGATCACCAATAATGAAGATCTACCCGAAGGTTACATTGCGCAGCGTTTGGCAGACAGCCAGTTTGTGGTGGCCGCATCACCGGATTATCTGATTAAATCAGGGACCCCACACGTGCCTTCTGACCTTATTGAGCATAACTGCCTTATCTATCGCAGTCGTGAACGAGACTACACATCATGGGCGTTTGATAACGGGCAAGAGAATCTCAGTGTTAAAGTAGCAGGCGACTATTCTGTGGATTTGGCTGAAGCAGTACGGGATGCCGCAGTTTCAGGGTGGGGCGTAGCTTATCTAGCCACATATTTAGTGAAGGAAGAGTTTAGAACGGGCAAGCTCATCCAAGTTTTACCGGAATGGCGAGCGAGCCAGTTGATGCCTTTCTATGCCGTATACCCTAGCCGCAAGAATATGCCGAAGAAGCTTTCCGCGGTGATTGAATTTATTAAAGACCATATCGGATCACCGACCTATTGGGATGAAAACCTTAAAACCTGCGTTGAATTACATCGCTAACTTTTTCTAAATCTATAAATATAATTTCCATATGGAAAAAGTATGCTTTTTAATCAAAGTTATTTATTAAAATTCAATGATTTAATTAATTCCATTGCTCCGAATTGATTACCCCAACATCACGTTAACAATCGCACCTTGCCGCAAACGATTTCCTCTATACAATGCGTCGCCTTTCCTACCTACAACTTTTAGGTTGACGCACATGGCTTCCCTACTTGGAATTATCACTATTTTAGTTGCCGCTTGGTTACTATCTACGGACAGAAAAAATATCCCGCTGAGAACGGTTTCTCTAGCTTTCTTACTGCAAGTTACATTCGCGCTATTGGTACTGTATGTTCCAATGGGCAAAGAAGTATTGAATGCAGCCACAGGCGCGGTGTCTAGCTTAATCAATTATGGTCAAGAAGGGATAAACTTCCTTTTTGGTGGCCTTACCAATAATGGATTCGTTTTTGCGATTAATGTTTTGGGCATCATTATCTTTTTCTCTGCATTGATTTCAGGTTTGTACCACATCGGCTTTATGCCAAAGGTGATCAACCTCATCGGCGGCGCTTTGCAAAAGTTCCTAGGTACAGGCCGCGCGGAGTCACTGTCTGCGACGGCAAACATCTTTGTTGGCATGATCGAAGCACCATTGGTGGTCAAACCTTATCTAAAACACATGACAGACTCACAGCTGTTTGCGGTGATGGTATGTGGTTTGGCTTCAGTGGCTGGTGGCACGTTAGTTGGCTATGCATCGCTTGGTGTTGATTTGAACTACCTGATCGCTGCGGCATTTATGTCAGCGCCTGCTGGTCTATTGATGGCCAAGATTTTGGTACCAGGTAACGCAGATGAGGCTCAAGAAAATATTGAGTCTGACGTTGAAATTCCACGAGCAACAAACGTCGTTGAGGCAATGGCAGATGGGGCTATGTCTGGACTTCGCATTGCTGTTGCAGTGGGCGCAACACTACTTGCCTTTATCAGTGTGATAGCAATGCTAAATGGCTTACTGGGCATGGCTGGTGACTGGTTTGGCGTAAATCTAAGCTTCGAACTTATCCTAGGTTATGTGTTCGCTCCTGTTGCATGGCTGATTGGTGTGCCATGGTCAGAGGCTGTGGTTGCAGGTTCACTGATCGGTAACAAGATTGTCGTGAACGAGTTCGTGGCTTTCATTCAGCTAATGGACGTAAAAGATGCATTGAGCGAACACTCACAAGCGATCGTGACTTTTGCTTTATGTGGTTTTGCTAACATTTCTACCATGGCGATTCTGATCGGTGGTTTGGGCAGTTTAGTTCCAGAGCGTCGTTCTTTCATCTCACAATACGGTTTTAAAGCGATTTGTGCGGGTGTGCTTGCTAACTTAATGAGTGCAGCGATTGCTGGTGTGGTACTTTCTCTGTAGCTAGATGATAAGTACCGAATGGATAAGTCAGTCACTTTATTTCCCCTATAGTAAAGTGACTGATTAATCGCAATAATATTCGGTTAGCACGAAAAAGAGAGCCTATAGTTTAATCACGTAGGCTTTCTTGTTTCAGCAAATAGGTTTGTATCACAGGGTGTGGTACAAATTTTTAGGGGCACAAATGGATTTGTCGATTACTTCTTCTTTGGCGTTAATTGGACTTTTGTCTTTAGCTTGTCAGCTACTTGGCTGGCGTTTGCGTCTTCCCGCGATTCTCCCTCTTCTTATCGTTGGCCTGTTGCTAGGTCCCGGTTTAACTATCCTTAATCCCGATGTTATTTTCGGTGATGTTCTATTTCCGCTGATTTCGTTAGGTGTTGCTATCATTCTGTTTGAAGGTGCATTAACTCTGAATTTCAAAGAAATCAGAGGCCATGGCCGGATGGTGACTCACTTAGTGAGTTTCGGCATGTTGATTACATGGGCGTGCATCGTGATGGGGGCTTATTATTTTGTCGATTTCAGTTGGCCGTTAGCGGCACTGTTTGGGGCATTGGTGGTTGTCACTGGCCCTACGGTAATTGTACCTATGCTACGTAGTATTCAGCCCAAATCCTCTTTAGGCAGTATCTTGCGATGGGAGGGGATTATTATTGATCCTCTCGGCGCTCTATTTGCTGTTCTTGTTTATGAATACATTGTCTCTTCTGCCGATCCTACTGGGCATGTACTTTCAGCTTTGGGGCTGACTCTAGCGATTGGTTTGGGGTTAGGCAGTATTGGCGGTCACCTGATTGCTAAGATGTTACAAGGGCACTGGTTTCCGCATTATCTACGTAACGTGGCTGTCCTGACGTTGATGTTGGCGGCATTCTCTTTTTCTAATGACCTGAGTGAAGAGTCTGGTCTATTAACCGTGACCATCATGGGTATCTGGCTTGCTAACGTGAAAGGGTTGGATCTCGAAGATATTATTGAGTTCAAAGAGACCTTAACTGTGTTACTTATCTCAGCACTGTTTATCTTACTGGCGAGTCGACTTGATTCAGGGGCTTTCCTCTCGATAGGTTGGGGGGGGATTGGCTTATTAGCGGTCGTTATGCTGGTGGCTCGTCCTCTGAGTGTGTGGATCAGCGGGATCGGCACGGATCTCAGCTCGGCAGATAAATGGTTTTTGAGTTGGATGGCGCCTCGCGGGATCGTCGCTGCCGCAGTTTCTTCTCTGTTTGCAATCAAGCTTCAAGAAAAGCAATTAATCGAAGGCGCAGACCTGTTGGTGCCAATGGTGTTTTTGGTCATCATCGGTACGGTTGTGATTCAGAGTCTCACTGCCAGTTGGTGGGCAAGGAAGTTAGGTGTGACCCAGGAGAAGGCACAAGGGGTTGTATTCTTTGGTGCGACTCACTTTGCACGGCAGTTTGCCAAAGTACTGGCGACACATAACATTAACAGTGTGCTTGCCGATACCAACTGGGAAAGCATTCGCTTGGCGCGCATGGATAACTTGAATGTCTACTTTGGTAATCCAGCTTCGAGCCACGCTGAAAATAATCTTGATTTGGATGGAATAGGGCGTGCGATGATTGTATCGCCGTATCGTCAAACCAACCCGTTAGTTAGCATGCACTATCAAGACGAGTTTGGAGAGAATAAAGTCTTTGAGCTTGAATCCTCAGAGAATAAACATGAAAGGCATCAAGTGAACCGCGATGGAAATAGAAGTCTGTTTTCTGAAGGGGTGACGTATTCCAAATTGAATTCACTAATGGCTCAAGGCAGCCAAATTAAGATCACAGGCTTAACAGAAGCATTTGATCTCAACGAGTTTAAGGCTCTGTACCCTAAAGCTATTCCTCTTGGGGTGATTACCGACGGTGATTTCCGCTTAGTGACACAAGGTTCTGACTTGGAAAAACTAGCATCCACCGATTGCGAGATCGTTAGCTTACTACCACCTTTTGAACAGACAGAAAAAACCGATATTCCAGATAAGTAGCGAGTCGCTCTATATTAAAAGTGAGTAGCTTAGTATCAAAAGTGAAAAGCATAGAAAAAGCCGCAACGTTCTTCACGTTGCGGCTTTTTCATTTTATTCATACTGTCGCTGCGAGTTACTTTGAGTGAAATTGTTCACAAGCGATCATTGTATTCTCGATTAGGCTCGCTACTGTCATTGGACCTACACCACCCGGTACTGGTGTGATGAAGCTTGCGCTCTCTTTAGCCACATCGTATTCAACGTCGCCAACGAGCTTGCCAGATTCCAAACGGTTGATACCAACATCGACTACAACAGCACCTTTCTTAATCCAAGCACCAGGAATGAAGTTAGGCTTACCAACGGCAACCACCACAACATCGGCTTGACGTACATGACCTTCAAGGTCTTTGGTGAAGCGGTGACATGTTGTTGTCGTACAACCTGCTAGAAGAAGTTCTAGCGTCATTGGGCGACCTACGATGTTTGATGCGCCAACCACAACCGCGTGTTTTCCACGTAAGTCGATGTTGTAACGGTCAAGCAGCGTGATGATGCCTTTAGGCGTACAAGAGCGTAACTTAGGCATACGTTGAGCCAAACGACCTACGTTGTATGGGTGGAAGCCATCAACGTCTTTTTCTGGTGTGATGCGCTCAAGAACGTGAGTAGTATCAATACCAGCAGGCAAAGGTAGTTGAACTAGAATACCGTCAATTTCCGGATCTTTGTTCAGTTGGTCTACCAATGTTAATAGTTCATTTTCTGTCGCTGTGGCTGGCAAATCGTAAGATTTAGAAACGAAGCCAACTTCTTCACACGCTTTACGCTTACTTCCTACGTAAACCTGAGAAGCTGGGTCTTCACCCACTAAAACAACCGCTAGGCCCGGAGCGCGTAGTCCAGCTTCTGTACGAGCTTTTACACGTGCCGCTACTTCAGAGCGAACCGTTTGAGAAATTAGCTTTCCATCAATATTTTGAGCAGTCATGAATTTCCTTAGTATTGATATTCAAGTTAGTGGCTGATGTTTTTGGCGCATTATTCCAGAAAATCTTTTTGATTACCATCAAGCAAACGATTGCTTTGGTTTAATTTTCAACACTTATATGTTTGTTGCCCTTTTTTTACTCACTTAGATCAGAATGTTACATAAAGCCGTTGCTTTACTGATTCGAATTCGTATAATTCGTTCCTGTAGCGCGCCCTTAGCTCAGCTGGATAGAGCACCTCCCTTCTAAGGAGGTGGTCGAAGGTTCGAATCCTTCAGGGCGTGCCATTACTTAAAGAAACCCGATAACTCTCCGAGTTGTCGGGTTTTTTGCATTTTACACATCATAAAACACTTCTTTTCAAGCGTTACTCATTTTCTTCTGTTATTCGTTTCATTCGGCTTATGTAATATAAAGTTAAAATTGTTCGTTTTTTGGGTTTACATCATTTGGTAATAAAGCCACTATGAATTCACGAAGAATAGACAAGTAAAGCTATTAGCCAGTCGGTTTAAGAATCAAACCTTCTGCCAATAGCTGATTTAGAGGAAGTAATGGCAGGAAACAGTATCGGACAACATTTCCGCGTGACTACGTTCGGAGAAAGTCACGGTATCGCACTAGGATGTATCGTAGATGGGTGCCCACCAGGATTAGAAATTACCGAAGCAGACCTTCAAAGAGATTTGGACCGTCGTCGCCCTGGTACTTCTCGTTATACAACGGCTCGCCGTGAAGCGGATGAAGTGAAAATCTTATCAGGTGTATTTGAAGGCCAAACTACGGGCACTTCTATTGGTCTATTGATTGAAAATACAGACCAACGCTCTAAAGACTATTCCGAAATTAAAGACAAATTCCGTCCTGGTCATGCTGACTATACCTACCATCAAAAGTACGGTGTGCGTGATTACCGTGGCGGCGGTCGCTCTTCTGCTCGTGAAACTGCAATGCGTGTTGCGGCAGGTGCAATTGCGAAGAAATACCTGAAACAAGAATTTGGTATTGAAATCCAAGCTTACCTCTCTCAAATGGGTGATATCTCAATTGATAAAGTGGATTGGAATGAGATCGAAAACAACGCGTTTTTCTGCCCAGATGCCGACAAAGTTCCTGAGTTTGACCAACTGATTCGTGACCTGCTAAAAGAAGGCAACTCGATCGGTGCGAAGATTCAAGTGGTTGCGACTAAAGTGCCTGTAGGCCTTGGTGAGCCAATATTTGATCGTTTAGATGCTGACATTGCTCACGCTCTAATGAGCATTAATGCGGTGAAAGGTGTTGAGATTGGTGATGGCTTTGATGTCGTTAATCAACGTGGTAGTGAACACCGTGATCCATTAACTCCAGAAGGCTTCAGCAGCAACCATGCTGGCGGTATCTTAGGCGGCATTTCTACTGGTCAAGATATTGTGGCAAGCATTGCGCTTAAACCAACATCAAGCATTACCGTTCCTGGTGACACGATCACTAAAGACGGTGAAGCAACGCAGTTAATCACTAAAGGTCGCCACGATCCATGTGTGGGTATCCGTGCGGTGCCTATTGCTGAAGCGATGCTGGCTATCGTTCTGCTTGATCACTTGCTACGCCATCGCGGTCAAAACTTTGGTGTGACAACTGAAACGCCAAAAATCTAATTTTGCATCTATTCTTTCAATATTGAAATTATAGATACTAAAAGGGGCTGTCTCATTATGAGGCTGCCCCTTTTTTTATATTTTAGTGCATGACGCGCAGCGTTTCGTATTTTAGTACTAGCAAGCGCTAGTGTACCGAGCTTTCAGGGTCAAGCTGAAACGAAGGTAAGCGCCACTTGAATCGTACGGCCGCCATACGCAGCAAGTAACCAACCACAAGCGTAACAATCGTTGCGGTTACGTCGTTAATGCCAAGCTCAAGCAAACCTAGGTATAAACCTGAAGCGACAAGTGCGACAGATGCATATAGCTCTTCATGCAGAACCAATGGTGTTTGACGGCAGATAAGGTCACGCAACAAACCACCAAACACGCCAGTTACCAAGGCAGACACCATACAGATCATTGGGTGCAGACCCATGGTCATCGCGACCTTCGTGCCAATGATGCTGAACACGATAAGACCTAGAGCATCTAAACGAATGAACAAGCCTTTTAACTTGATTACCCATTTAGCCAGTCCTGTTGTGATAACACCTGCGATACAGGTGATCGCCAGATATTGTGGGTTTTCAACCCAACCTAAAGGGTAATGGCCGAGTAAGATATCTCGTACTGTACCGCCGCCAATTGCCGTTGCACTTGCAACCAACATTACACCAAACCAATCCATTTTTTGTTTGCCAGCACTGAGAGCGCCGGTCATGGCTTCTGCCGTGATGCCAATGATATACAAAACACTTAGTAGCATTGCTGTAGCTCTATAATTTAGGTCTATAAATTGGAGTTTTATAAGGCCTTGAGGATATAAAAATGAAGCGCGAGTGTAGTAGTAAAAACGCTGATTGACGAATGAATATTTGTACCGTGAATAGGCATTTCGGATTAGCTAAACTAATTATTTACCTCAAAGTGGTGTAATCTTGGATCAGCAATCGATTGTCACGATAAAGTCTAATGGTTAGCACAAAATCATTACTCGTTATAGGGCTTTACCGAGTGCTTAAAAAAACGCAAAATGCCCCTGTTCTTTTTACTTAAATATGAATTTATGACGCACCAATACTCAGACATTATCGACATTTTTAATCAGACTTTCTTTGAAAGCTTTAACACCAAATTGGAGCTCGGCGCTGATGAGCCGATCTATTTACCTGCCGACGACGACACTCCACATCATCGAATTGTTTTCGCTCGCGGCTTCTATGCCTCTGCGTTACATGAAATAGCACATTGGTGTGTCGCTGGTCCTGAGCGTCGTTTATTGGAAGACTTTGGCTATTGGTATGAACCTGATGGCCGAACTGAGTCAGTTCAAGCTGAGTTTGAAAAAGTCGAAATACGCCCACAAGCGTATGAATGGATCATTGCGACGAGCGCAGGCTTTCCTTTTAATGTCAGCTGTGACAATCTACACGGCGATTTTGAGCCAGATCGCTTGGCCTTTATGAATAAAGTACACAGTGAAGTCATGGGTATCTTAGAAGTTGGCCTCCCTCCTAGAGTAAAAATGCTTTCTGAAGCATTACGCAGCTTCTACGATGTTGAACCGTTATGTGCTAGTCAATTTATTGTGAAATAAGAGAATATTATGATTATCGAATTTGAAGAAAAACTACTTGAAGTAATTGATGCTCGCATTGAAAACGCATCAGACGATGAATTGTTTGCTGGTGGTTACTTACGTGGTCATATTTCTCTTTCAGTGGCTTCATGTGAAGAAGAAGGTATTGAAGACGTGGCTGAAGTAAAAGTACGCATTGAAAAGAGTTTAGAAGATGCACGCTCTGAACTAACACCAGCAGACCGCACTATCGTCAATGACCTTTGGGTTGAGCTACAGAATCAAGCTTGATCGCTAGCTATTTATCATTATCCGCTCAGTCCCTCCCTTTTCATTTTGCTGAGTCGTGAATAGTTTGAGACTCATTCGAAATTTTTGAATGAGTCCGTTCATTTCTTGTGATGGTTCCATTTCCTGGCTACGTTATTCTAATCCCACTTAACGGAATTACAGAAAGGTCACATCATGAAAGTTATCGCATTTGGTGCAAGCACAAGCTCTACCTCCATCAACAAAGCATTAGCAACTTACGCAGCTAACTTGATTGAAGGTGCTGAAGTAAAAGTTCTAAACATCAACGATTACAACGTTCCTATGTTCAGTGAAGATACTGAGAAAGAAATTGGCCAAGCTGAAGGTGCGCAGGCATTCTTGCGTGATTTAGCAGAAGCTGACGTATTTGTTATCTCGTTTGCAGAACACAATGGTCACTATCCTGCAGCGTACAAAAATCTCTTTGATTGGGCGACACGCATTGAACGTTCAGTATTTGGTGACAAGCCAGCGGTTTACTTAGCGACTTCTCCTGGTCCTGGTGGTGCGCAAACTGTGCTTGGTGCGGCAACAGGTTCAGCACCATTTTTTGGCGGTAACGTTAAAGCGTCGCTTTCAGTACCGAGTTTCTACGATAACTTTGATTTTGAGTCTGGCTCTATCAGCAACGAAGAGATCGCACAACAGATTAAAGAGGCAGTTGCTAAGCTGTAAATACTGCTTCGTTTAGAACATCAGTTCAGAGCAATATGAACAACAAAAAGCCCGAGTGACATAATGTTGCTCGGGCTTCATTAGCTTTTACTTTTATATATTTCTAATATTCGGAAATATCAGATGTTCAGAATTGTTGAACTAGACGCTACGGGTTTGTTTTAGAGTGCTTGTCTGCAACCCATCCCGCCGTTAACGCTTTGCCTTTACGCAACCTACGAACCCACATTCTGCTTGGGTGAATAGCCTCAAGCACATCAACAGGCAAAGGCAGCGGATTGCCACACATTTGTGATGCTAACACTTCAGCTAATAATGGCGCAGAGCTTAAGCCGCGTGAGCCTAGTCCAATAAAGCAATAAAGGTTAGGGAAGCTCGTTACCGTTTGAACATCCTCAACCGAATCTCGTTGAGGGTTGAAGTTGTGCAGGCCTTGGTATTGCTCTTTGATCGATTCGAAATTGCCCACATTGCCGACAAATGGTAGGTGATCTCGGCTTACGCTTCGGATACCTTGGCGCGCTAAGTTGTCACTGGTGTCGACATCTTTTGTCCACTCTTGGTCTGGCAGCGATCCGTTCAGGCGCTCACCATTATGTTTCTGAACCTCAATATCAAACTCTTGGTCGATATTGGTTTTGTCGTAGTTCGCGCCAATACAGTGGTGACCGTTATTTGGATTTTGCGGCGTTAGGTAACCATCAAAGCACAACACGGTTTTTAGCTTGGTTAAGTTTTCCGTGGTCGGAATATGGCTTACTTGGCCTTTAACCGGAGTAAGAGGTACGGGTTGAGTCTGCTCAAACTGGGTGAACTTGTGGCCGTTCGCAACGACTACTTGGTCATGTTTAGTTTGAATCGTACCTTGTGGTGTATTAATGGTGAGTTGCCATTGTTGTTCAACTTCGAGCCACTCAAGTTGAGTTACTTGATGTTGATAGTGCGCACTCACTTGGTTGGTTTCTTCTAACTTGCTAATCAAACCTCGAGTAAGCTGAAGAGGGCTTAGCCACCCACCCAATGGAAAGTAAACACTCTCTTTATCAACCGGTAAGCCAATCTTTTCATTCGCTTGTTCTGGCGACAAACGCTGAATTAGGTCGGTGTGGAAGTTGCCTTCCAACATGCGATTGAGCTTTTTGGTTGAACCTTCATCCCACATCAGAATATTTACGCCACACCAGCTGTGGTCAAATTGAATAGACTGAGCTGCTTGATTAATAAATTGACGAGCAAACAGTAACCCAGGGCCAAAAATGCGAGACACGTTCGAGGTCGCTTCGCTCAATAATGGATAAATCGCACCTTGGTTATTGCCTGAGGCATTGCCCGCTGCTTGTGGGTGTTCACAGTAAAGGGTGATGTTTTTATCACGGCGGCTTAGCGTTTTGGCTAATGCAGCACTGGCAACGCCACCGCCAATAATGGCGATATCTTGTGAATCACTGTGTTGAGCTAGGCCATACCAAGGTTTGATGTTGGTATGAGCGTGCTTCTTGTCAAGGCGGCCAGCAATCATTTCACGCTTAGTACCAAAGCCTTTGACTTTTTTCATCGCAAAGCCAGCTTCAATTAAACCGCGGCGAACAAAACCAGCGGCGGTAAACGTTGCACAGCTGCAATCTTGTTTTGCCAGTTTAGCCATGCCGTTGAATAGGTTTTGATTCCACATTTCTGGGTTCTTACTTGGCGCAAAGCCATCTAAGAACCAAGCGTCAACCAAACCTTCACGTGGGGTTGGTACGTTAGGCATACAATCTTTAATATCGCCAAACCACAAATCAAGCGTGATTGTACCGTCGCCTAGCACAATGCGGTGACATTCAGGCAGAGCGATAGGGTAGTGCTCTTGGAGTTGCGTCGCATACTCGGCTAATTCTGGCCACGATTGATGTGCTTTGATGAGATCCTCTTTATTTAAAGGATATTTTTCAAAACTGATGAAATGTAACTCTTTGGTCATCGCTTGTGGGTTATCTTTAATAAAAGTATCGAACCATTGCCAGACCGCGAGAAAGTTCAAACCGGTACCAAATCCGGTTTCCGCAATCACAAAACGGCGTTGTTGATGTTCAAGCCAACGCTCTGGAAGGTGGTTTTGTTTTAAAAAGACGTAGCGAGTTTCTTCTAAACCGTTAACATTAGAGAAGTAAACGTCGTCAAATTGGTCTGAAACTGGCGTGCCAGACTCATTCCATTCCAGTTCTGCATTAGTAATTGAAGTCATAAAATCTATCATTTTGTGATTTGAAGCGATATGTTGGTAGGGATTGTACGAATTTCTAGGAAAGCTGACCACTTTTGTTAGGCTTCTTAGTTATCATCTAGCTGAATTTAGAATTATAGGAATGTCACATGAAACGAGTCGTAATCACCGGTATGGGTATTGTTTCAAGTATCGGTAACAACGTCGAAGAAGTTTTAGCATCACTGAAAGAGGGTAAATCAGGTATTACCGCTTCAGAGCAGTTCAAGGAAAATGGCTTGCGCTCTCAAGTTTGGGGTAACCTGAAAATGAACCCTGCTGACCATATCGACCGCAAAAAAATGCGCTTTATGGGTGATGCAGCGGCATTCGCATATCTTTCAATGGAGCAAGCAATTGCTGACTCTGGTTTAACTGAAGATCAAGTATCTAATGACCGCACAGGTATCGTTGCGGGTTCAGGTGGTGCTTCATCTCTAAACCAAGTTAACGCTGTAGACATCATCCGTGAAAAAGGCGTTAAGCGCGTTGGTCCATACATGGTTCCACGTACAATGGCTTCGACGGTTTCGGCTTGTCTTGCTACACCATTCAAAATCCGTGGCGTGAACTACTCTATGAGCTCTGCATGTGCGACATCTGCACACTGTATTGGTCACGCAATGGAGCTTATCCAACTGGGTAAACAAGACGTTGTATTCGCTGGTGGCGGTGAAGAACTGGATTGGTCTCTGACTATGATGTTCGACGCAATGGGCGCTCTTTCTACTAAATATAACGACACGCCAGAATTGGCTTCTCGTACCTACGATGCAGACCGTGACGGTTTCGTTATCTCTGGTGGCGGCGGCATGCTAGTAATCGAAGAGCTTGAGCACGCAGTTGCTCGTGGCGCAAAAATCTACGGCGAGATCGTGGGTTACGGCGCAACTTCAGATGGCTACGACATGGTTGCTCCTTCTGGTGAAGGCGCGGTTCGTTGTATGAAGATGGCAATGCAAAACGTTGATGGTGTTGACTACGTGAACACTCACGGTACTTCAACTCCTGTTGGTGACGTTAAAGAACTTGGCGCAATCCAAGAAGTATTTGGCGGCAACAGCCCAGCAATCTCAGCAACTAAAGCGATGACAGGTCACGCTCTAGGTGCAGCTGGTGTACACGAAGCAATTTACTCAACACTAATGCTTGATAACGGCTTTATCGCTCCAAGCATTAACGTTGCAAACCTAGACGAAGCAGGCGCAGGCCTAGACATCGTAACGGAAGCTCGTGAGCAAGAGCTAACAACGGTTATGTCTAACAGCTTTGGTTTCGGTGGTACGAACGCAACGCTAGTAATCAAAAAATACCAAGGCTAACTGAAGCCAAGGTTAAATTAATAAAAGGTTAATCGTTAATGGGTGACGTGAGTGCAGATTCAACACGCACAGGCCACTCAGTAATCATGACCATCAGAACATAGCTTTTATAAATAGGGTTTTAAGCGTGTTTTTTAACCTTAGCTTTGTAAGCTTCGCTTTAGAAAATGGCTTTTTAAATCAAGATTTAGAAGTTGAAAGGTTTCCAGAGCTTGACCAGTAGTGACTTTGGTTAGTACTGGTTGAACAGACGCAAGACTCTGTCTCCTGGAGAGCGAGATAGGATCCTTTTGTTCTGGATGTTTGCCCGATTGTTTATTCAATCGGGCATTTTTCGTTTTAGTCTTCTGACTTTTACTTTTTGATTTTAGGTATTGGTTCTTATTTCTGTTCTTGTTTGTGCAGACTAGGCGATTCAGCCCTTTATTTATAATGTATTCCAATTGCGACTCGACACCGAGTGTGGAATTTTGCACAATCATTTCAATTCACATTTAAGGTCGACAGACCCCAACGAAAGTACCTTCCCAATGAAAGTCTTAATCGATGAAAATATGCCTTATGCTGAAGCGCTTTTTAGCCAGCTAGGTGAAGTGACAATGAAGTCCGGTCGAACGCTAACCGCTGACGATCTTGTTGACGTAGATGCTCTGATGATTCGCTCGGTGACTAAGGTCAATGAAGCGCTGATCAGCAAAGCGAACAAGCTTAAGTTTGTTGGAACTGCAACAGCTGGTATGGATCACGTCGACCAAGAATTGATGAAAGAGCGTGGTATTTTCTTTACTGCAGCGCCTGGCTGTAACAAGGTGGGTGTTGCTGAGTATGCCTTCAGCGCGATGATGGTGCTTGCGCAGCAACAAGGCTTCTCTGTATTCGACAAAACGGTCGGTATTATCGGTTGTGGTCAGGTAGGTAGCTACTTAGCGAAGTGCTTAGAAGGTATTGGCATTAAAGTCTTGCTGAACGACCCTCTAAAACAGCAAGAGGGTGATACTCGTGAGTTCACCGACCTTGAAACGTTGTTAGAACAATCTGATGTAATTACTTTGCATACACCTATCACCAAGACGGGCGAATTTCCAACGCACCACATGATTAACGAAAAAGTGCTGAATAACTTCCGCGCTGATCAGATCCTAATTAATGCTGCGCGTGGCCCGATTGTCGACAACCAAGCGCTAAAAGCTCGTCTGCAAAAAGCTGACGGTTTTACTGCGGTTCTGGATGTATTTGAGTTTGAACCTGAAGTCGATTTCGAGCTGCTTCCACTACTTGCTTTTGCAACACCTCACGTAGCGGGCTACGGTTTAGAGGGCAAAGCGCGCGGTACTACGATGATCTTCAACAGTTATTGTGAATTTTTAGGTACTGAACAACGTGCTTATGCAAGCGATCTTCTGCCGATAGCCCCAGTGCCTCAAATGAAATTAGATAGAGCTTGGGATGAAGCAACACTGCACAATTTGACTCAGTTGATCTATGATGTGCGCAAAGACGACGCCTTATTCCGTCGCAATATCTCTACGCCGGGTTCTTTTGATAAGATGCGTAAAGAATATTGGGACCGTAGAGAGTACAGTGCAGTCGAGTTAACGGGCGACGAATCTTGTAATTTAACGCCGTTATCTAAACTCGGTTTTATGGTAAAGCCAACTTTATAAAAGAGAGAAACAATGAGCCAAGAATTTAATATTGCTATTTTAGGTGCGACTGGTGCGGTTGGTGAAACCATTCTTGAAGTACTTAAAGAGCGTAAATTCCCTGTCGGTGAACTGCACTTACTAGCAAGTGAACGTAGTGAAGGCAAAACTTCCCGTTTTAACGGCAAAACAATACAAGTACAAAACGTAGAAGACTTCGATTGGTCTCAAGTACATATTGCGTTTTTCTCTGCTGGTAGCGAGCTTTCTGAGCGTTGGGCTCCAATTGCTGCGGATGAAGGTGTGGTTGTTATCGATAACACATCACGCTTTCGTTACGAATACGATGTTCCTCTGGTTGTGCCAGAAGTGAACCCTGAAGCGATTGCTGAGTTCCGTAACCGTAACATCATTGCGAACCCTAACTGTTCTACTATCCAAATGGTTGTAGCACTAAAACCAATTCACGATGAAGTCGGTCTTGAGCGTATTAACGTTTCAACTTACCAATCTGTGTCTGGTGCAGGTAAGCCGGGTATCGATGAGCTAGCAGGTCAAACGGCTAAGCTTCTTAACGGCATGCCAGCTGAAAATTCAGCGTTCTCACAGCAGATCGCGTTCAACTGTATTCCTCAAATCGATGAGTTTACTGAGAACGGCTACACGCGTGAAGAGATGAAGATGGTTTGGGAAACTCAAAAGATCTTTGCTGATTCTTCAATCACAGTGAACCCAACGTGTGTTCGCGTACCTGTATTCTACGGTCACGCTGAATCTCTACACATTGAAACTCGCGCGCCAATCGGTGCAGAACAAGTGGTTCAGCTTCTAGAGAACACAGAAGGTGTTGAAGTATTCCAAGCGCTCGACTTCCCAACTCAGGTTCGTGATGCTGGTGGTAAAGACCACGTTATGGTTGGTCGTATTCGTAACGACATCAGCCACCACAGCGGCGTGAACATGTGGGTGGTTGCTGATAACGTTCGTAAAGGTGCGGCGACAAACGCAGTACAAATCGCTGAAGTTCTGATTCGCGATTACTTCTAAGCTTCATTGCTTTGATAAACAAGCCTCACTATTTAGTGAGGCTTTTTTAATCGATTGAAAATATTGTTAGTCAAATTGTGTGAAATTGCTGCGAATATTGTTGCTGCAACACATTTTTTGTTTTCATCTCTATAGTTTTACGTCATTTATCCGATATATTTAATAGATCATCACTTTTCCGAATTTAAGCACCTAGCTGAGCCTTTTATGTTTCAAATTTTCAAGCCGTGGTTAATGCCTTTTGCCTTTATCATTGCGACTCAGATTTCCGTTGTTCGTGCAGATTCCATTCGAGTTGTAGGGCCTAATGGTCAGATACAATCAGCGCCTACGTTTTCAGAACCTCTTCAAAGAGCGCAGTCGAATAGCGCTGAGCCTTCTCGTTTCTATGGTCCAACTCGTGGCTCAGAAACTTTGTGGTCTATTGCCTCAAAGCTACGCCCTGATAACTCTGTTTCAGTTCAACAAACCTTGTTGGCTATTTATCGCTTAAACCCGCAAGCGTTTGAAAATCAGAATATCCATAGCTTGTTGCCTGCCAGTAATTTACGTGTTCCTTCTTTAGAGCAAACACGTGCTAGCTCGACGCAGCAAGCTATCAACATCATGAACTCGCACCTTGCTAAGCTTGACGCTCCTGTGACTAAGCCTGCAGCTTCGAAGCCAAAGGCGCCGATTCCTGAAAGCGCAAACAATGTTGCCCCAGCCAAACAAGTCAGCGCTGCAGAAACCGTTAAAAAGCCATTGTCTCCAACCCAGTCCTCTCTAGCCAACTCAGCTCCAACCCAGGAGATGAACAAGCTAGAGAAACAGTTAGAGCTTTCAGAAACAGAGTTGTTGTCACTTGAAGAGAAAAACCACCAACTTCGTTTGATGTTGTCGAATGTCCAATCGGAAGTCGATGAACTAAAAACAGAACTCAGTGATGAAGACCGCATTCGCAGCGAAGTCGAAAAGCTACTTGATGAAGAGCGTAGAAAGAACGCTGAAATCGAAAAAATGGCACCGAGTGCGATGGACGAACTGTTATCTAATGGTTGGTTAGTTGCGGCCCTTGCGATTATTCCGGGTCTTTTACTTGGTTTGATTATTGTGATGTTGTTAGGTCGTCGTTCTAAAAATGATGAACAGCAACAAACCTCTCAAGATCAACCTATTCAGCCAGAGCCAAGCAGCGCAGCGCCTATCGCTCTTAGCGATGAAATGGATGACTTTGACAACGATCTATCTCTAGATGATGAGTTGTTTGGTACTGAAGATGACGCCAATAAGTTGTTTGATGACCAAGCACTTGCAGAAGAAGACGATGTATTTGCGGGTTTAGAAGAGTCTGATCTCGACTTCAACCTTGACGGTGAAGATGATGACCCATTTGCCAGCATCGGTGATAACGGTGACTTAGATACCAACTTCGACGAGCTGGACTTAGACAGCAGTAACGGCATCAGTGTCAACGCTGAAGAAAAAGCACTTGGCCTTGAAGAGATGGAACGTGCGCTTGATAAAACGGCAGAAAGCGCACTTGATTCGGATGATGGTGATTTTGACCTTTCGGATGACAATACAATGTCTGCTGATGACATTGAGGCGTTACTATCTCAAGAATCCGCAACAGAAGATTTAGGCTCAAATGAGCTAGACCAATCTCTACTTGATGATCTGTTTGCGCTTGATGATGAAGATGATGACAGTTTCGATATCGATGCGTTGATTTCAGAAGAGCAAAATGATTCGGCTTCTAGCACAAACATGCCAGCAACTGATGACTTCGACATTGATGCGCTTATTTCAGAGCAACAGAGCGATGCTAAACCAGCCGATGTGAGCAACGATGAATTTGATATCGATGCTTTGATTTCTGAACAGCAGACCTCACAACCTGCGGTTCCTAGTGTAGAAGATGATATTGATGACATCTTTGCTCAAGTCGCAGCGCAGAACAATGGAGCTAATGATCCTTTTGACCTAGATAGCGATGATGAGATTGCTTCTGATCTTAACAGCGGTTTAGCGTCTGATGATGATATTGAAAATATTCTGGCTCAGTTTGATCAACCATTAGAAAGTGAAGAAGAACCAGACAGTGTTGACCTACTGGATGAACAATTATCAAGAAATGATGTTGATCTAAGTAACTCAACTGACCTGCTTGACGAAATGCTAGAAGATGAATCAGATGAGGATTCTGGCGAACCTTTGGGCTTTGATGCTTTATCTGAACTGGAGGAGCTTTCTGGTCTATCAACCGATGATGAACTAAACATCGCAGAAGACAGTATAGAAACCTTGGATGAATTGATCAGTGATTCTGATGGTGATGACTTTGAGCTTGATGCTGAGAGTACAGATTTACTTGATGATTTTCTTGATAGCGAATTATTAGCTGACGATCTTTCAACCGATGGAACAGATAAGCCGGTCACTGAATCTTTAGACCCGTTTGATGACTTACTAACCAGTGGTATTGAAGACGAGCTTGAATCAGAAGAATTGACGTTTGATAAAGAGTTGGACACCGCGTTTGATTTAGACAAAACCAGTGATGACCTTCTTACCGATTCAGACGTTGAGCCTGAACAGATAACCGATCAACCAACTGAACTTGAGTCCTCAGAAGCTGAGTTAGCACAAACAACCGATACAAGTGAAACACTGCAGCCTGAACAACCTTCAACCAACGATGAATCATTAGATTCGGAAATTGCTGAAAACGATGTTGATGTTCCGGCTGAAAGTGAAAAAGCGTTTAACAGTGATGACTTTATCGATGATTTGTTTGGCGTAGCGCCTGCAACGGATGCATTGCTAGATGATGCACTAGAAACAACTGACGAAGCGTTGGTTGATGAGTTGATGACGTCTGATGACAGTGCTTTACAGGAAGCGGTTGAAGAGCCAATTGAAGATCTCATTGATAATATTTCAGAGCCAGAACAAACGTCTCTTCCGGATGCTACTGAAACCTTACCAGAAGAGAGCGTGTCGTCTGTTGAAGATGACGAACTGGATATAGATTCACTGCTATCTGAAAACTCTGATCTCGAAGCACCAGTTTATGATGAGCTAGAGCAGGAAGAACCTAGTCAACACAGAACTGAACAAGGCGAGTCAGCCGCACAAGACAGTAGTGAAGACACCGCGCCTAGTCTTGAAAACCACGTTGCTCCGCCTTCTTTGAATGATATTTCTGAAGACGATGAAGAGACGGTTGAAGATTGGCTAGCAGAAGCGATCGACGATGTCGAATCTCCAGAGAACATTGACTCTGATTTTGACTTTGAACCGAAAATTGAAGGTAGCGATGAGCTAGAGAATGTTGTTGAATCCATGCCAGAGCCAGAGCCAGAGCCAGAGCCAGAGCCAGAGCCAGAGCCAGAGCCAGAGCCAGAGCCAGAGCCAGAGCCAGTTCGTGCTGCGAATATGCCAGAGATCATTCCCAATGAATTTGGTGTACCAGAGGATGACGATTGGCTGATTGGAGAGGATACAATTAACGAAGGTGCATTGACGGAATCTGACGCGGAAGTAACATCGGAATCAGAAGCTCCTGTTGCTGACTCTCAACTCGACGCTGCACCTGAAAGCGGTGCTGTGCCTCAAACGGAAACCACACCACAAGTTGAATCTGTACCTCAAACTGAAACTACTTCCTCAGACAGCGAAGATGAGTTCTCTTTTGATGATTTCGAATTGCCTGAGTTCGGTGAAGAAGATGCATTGGCGGAAGCTGATGCTGAAGTCACACCAGAATTAGAAGCTCCTGTTGTTGACTCTCAACTCGATACTGAATTGCAACTAGACGCTGTACCGCAAATTGAATCTGCACCTCAAATAGAAGCTACACCATCAGACAGCGAAGAAGAGTTCTCTTTTGATGATTTTGAGCTTCCTGAGTTTGGCGAAGAAGATGCATTAGCGGAGGCTAACACTGAAATAACACCAGAACCAACAGCACCTGTTACTGATTCACAACCAACCGCAGAACCTCAAACCGAAGCTGCACCACAAACTGAAATGGCGAGATCAGATAGCGAAAAAGAGTTTTCGTTTGATGATTTTGAACTTCCAGAGTTTGGTGAAGAAGATGCGTTGGCGGAAGCAGTTAGTGAACCGGACGAAGCACAGTTAGAGCAAGACTTATCTGATGGTACAGAGACGTTCGAGTTCGATGACCTTGACCTTCCTGAGTACGATGAAGAGAGTGCCAAAGCGGATTCTGTTCTTGATGACATTGAACAAAGTAGTGACGAGCCAGTCGCTGAAGAACAAGGCGTAGAATTAGATGAATTTGATTTGCCGGAATACGGTGAAGATGAAGCTATATCAGATGCCTTTGCTGAAAAACCAACGCCGTTAACTTCTTTTAGCCCGCAAGGTGAAGAGCAAGACGCATTGCATGACTTGTTCTCTAACCCACAAAGCTTTAGTCAAGCTGATGATTTCTCTGATACAGAAGAACCTGAAGTTGAAGACTTTACTCAACCGATGACTTCTGCGGGTGAAGCACCAAGACAAGACTTAAACACAGCGTTGACTCAAGACGAGCCACTTGAAGGCTTTGATGATTTTGATGAAACAGCATTAGCTGAATTGCTTTCTGAAGATGTTCAAGACTCTGTCGACAACATGTTCAACAAACCACTGGATGCGACCTCAATTGATAGTGCAGGACTTGATATTGATGCCATGCTTGAAGTTGGCGGTGAAGATTGGAAAGGCTTTAACCTAGCGCCAGAGCAACAATCGAGCATGCATAATGATGTGCCTGATGATCAACAAGAGATTTGGGCGTCGGCTGAACAGCAAGCTGAACCGAAGATCAAAGAAGAGAATTGGGCTCAACAAGACAACCTAACCGAATCAGGCAACAGTCGTGATAAGCAGTACATGACGATTGATGAACTAATGGCTCAAGTAGAGCAAGAAGGTGAAGAAGTCATTAATCCAGACGATGAAGAGTTAAAATTGGACGTTGGCCTAAATGAATTCCCTGATGTCATTGGTGATATTGGTAATTTTGATGTGGACAGCAACGCTGAAGCTGCTGGTAAGCTTGATTTGGCTAAAATCTATATCGAGATGAGTGATCCTCATGGAGCTATTAAGCTCTTGGAAGAGGCGATAGTAGACGGCAGCGATGATATTCGCCGAGAGGCAAAGAACCTCATCGATACGTTAAACGGCCGATAAATTAAATCAAACATAAAGGGTAGCGTTGGCTACCCTTTACTTTAGGGCGCTGGTGATTGTTTATTGCAGTTTTAACTCCATCTCATTTGGGCTAACACTCATTTCCGTATATACTTCTCGGCCCATTTTCAAAGAGAACAAGAACATGAAAATTGCTTTAGGTATTGAATATAACGGTACCCACTACTTTGGTTGGCAGCGCCAACGAGACGTGAAAAGTGTCCAAGAAGAATTGGAAAAGGCTCTTTCAGTTGTCGCGAATCACCCGGTAGAAGTTATGTGCGCAGGTCGAACCGATGCTGGTGTTCACGGTACGGGGCAAGTCGTTCACTTTGAAACAAATGTCGATCGCAAAATGGTAGCGTGGACAATGGGCGCGAATGCCAATATGCCAAAAGATATTGCGGTTCGTTGGGCTACAGAAGTGAATGAAGATTTTCATGCTCGTTTCTCAGCAACAGCTCGTCGCTATCGTTACATTATCTTTAACCACGCATTACGCCCTGGCATTTTAAATTCAGGAGTGAGTCATTATCATGGTCACCTTGATGAGAAAAAAATGCACGAAGCGGGTCAGTACTTGCTTGGTGAAAATGACTTTACGTCGTTTAGAGCAACACATTGCCAATCTCGCAGTCCATGGCGAAACATGATTCACTTAAACGTGACTCGTCATGGACACTACATCGTGATCGATATTAAAGCGAATGCGTTTGTCCATCATATGGTGAGGAATATCACTGGTAGCTTAATTGCGGTAGGTAAAGGTGAGCAGAAACCAGAGTGGATCCAATGGCTTTTAGAAGCAAAAGATCGAAAAGTTGCAGGTGCGACCGCAAAAGCGGAAGGCTTGTATCTGGTAGATGTTGATTATCCTGAACATTTTGATCTACCAAGAGAGCCAATTGGCCCTCTATTTTTACCGGATAATTTGAACTAAATGTGAGACTTAGGTTCAAAAAATATTACGGTTTCGTGCGTAAAATAGTCACAGAAAATAGGTACAACCAGTTTTTTATCTACAGTCGCTGTTTTATGTGCTTTAATTCCCACGCATAATTCCCAAATTTATTTCTTTCGCAATCAAGCGGAAGAATCGAAACAAAAAGGTCTTCCATGAGTTGGCTTGAAAAGATTTTAGAAAAAAGCAACATCGTAACATCTCGTAAAGCGTCTATCCCTGAAGGGGTTTGGACTAAATGTACTTCTTGTGAGCAGGTTCTTTACCATGCTGAACTAGAGCGTAACCTAGAAGTATGTCCAAAATGTGACCATCACATGCGCATGAAGGCACGTCGCCGTCTGGATACATTCCTAGACAAAGGTGAGCGTGTTGAACTGGGCACTGATCTTGAGCCACAAGATAAACTTAAGTTTAAAGACTCTAAGCGCTACAAAGAACGTATCTCTGCTGCACAGAAAAACAGCGGTGAGACAGATGCATTAGTGGCAATGAAAGGCGAACTACTTGGTTTACCTATCGTAGCATGTGCGTTTGAATTCTCATTTATGGGTGGTTCAATGGGCTCTGTGGTAGGTGCACGTTTTGTGAAAGCTGTTGATGCAGCTATCGAAAACAATTGCGGCTTAGTGTGTTTCTCTGCAAGTGGTGGTGCTCGTATGCAAGAGGCGCTTATGTCTCTAATGCAAATGGCGAAAACCAGTGCTGCTCTTGAGCGTTTATCTGCGAAAGGCTTACCGTTTGTTTCAGTAATGACTGATCCAACAATGGGGGGGGTTTCTGCAAGTTTGGCCATGCTTGGTGATATCAATATTGGTGAGCCAAAAGCGCTTATCGGTTTTGCTGGACGTCGTGTAATTGAGCAAACGGTACGTGAAGACCTTCCTGAAGGTTTCCAACGCAGTGAGTTCTTACTAGACCACGGTGCTATCGACATGATCGTTGACCGTCGTGAAATGCGTCAGCGTGTTGCAAGCCTTGTTGCTAAAATGACCAACCAGCCTTCACCATTGGTAGTTTCTGTGAACGATTCACCGAATGAAGCTACTTATGAAGTACCAGAAGCGCCAGAAAAAGGGTAAAGTACCATCTAACAAACCTACTTAATCATGGTTATGAGTTAGATGAGTCAACAACCTATTCCTCAAGCCACATCCTCTTTGGAGATGTGGCTTGATTATTTATCAAACATCCACACAAGTGCTATTGATCTTGGTTTAGACCGAGTTCAAGCCGTCGCCTCTAAGGCAAAGCTCACCAAACCTGCTCAACACGTTATTACCGTTGCTGGAACCAATGGCAAAGGCTCAACGTGTGCTCTGATGGAAGCGATTCTGTTGGACGCTGGTTACTCAGTTGGTGTCTACAGTTCTCCTCACTTAATTCGCTATAACGAGCGTGTTCGTATTAACGGCCAAGATCTATCCAACGAAAAGATGGTTCAGTCTTTCGATTTCATTGAGAAAGAGCGTGGCGAAATCAGCCTTAGCTTTTTCGAATATGGTACGTTGGCGGCGTTACGCGCTTTTCAAACAGAAACGGTTGATGTTGTGTTATTGGAGGTGGGTCTAGGCGGGCGTCTAGATGCGACCAATATCGTTGAACATGATGTTTCTGTGATTACCAGTTTGGCTGTCGACCATGTTGATTGGTTGGGTGACGACATCAATGTGATTGGCTTTGAAAAAGCGGGTATCTATCGTAGTGGTAAACCTGCTATTTGTGGTCAACCCAAGCCACCTGCGACGGTTGCTGCGCACGCTGATGACATTAAGGCTGAGTTCTATCAAGTGGGTATTCAATATGCTTATGATGTAGATGGTGATGTGTGGAATTGGCGCAGTGGTGCATTTCAATTGGAATCACTGCCTATTCCAAGCCTACCATTACCTAATGCAGCAACAGCATTAATGGCACTAGGTACTTCAGATCTGACTATTAGCGATGTTAACGTGGTGAACGGTTTGAAGAATGCTCAGCTCCCGGGACGCATGCAGCAAATTAGTGAACACCCCGTGATTGTGCTTGATGTCGCGCATAATCCGCATTCGGCCGAATATTTTGCACAGCAAGTTGAGAAGACGTACGCAGGAAAAAACTTACACGTTGTTGTCGCTATGCTTCATGACAAAGATATCCCCGCGACATTGGAAGTATTAGCGCCGATGACAACACATTGGTACCCAGCTTCACTGCAAGGCCCACGAGCTGCAACGGCGGCGGAATTGTGTCAAAGCTTGCCTGAAGGTATAAAGCAGCATACAACTCCTGTTGCGGCGTTTGAAGCGGCTTTAGCTTCGGCTCAAGGTGATGATGTTGTGTTGGTGGTCGGTTCTTTCCATACCGTTGGTGAAGTGTTGGAGCACTGGCAGAAAAAAGGAAACTAAATGGCAAGTAAATTCCAAAGCCGATTAGTCGGCACCATCATTTTAGTGGCCATTGGCGTGATTGTATTGCCCGATGTGCTTGATGGTAAGAAGCTCCACTACAAAGAAGAGTTTGCAAGCATTCCGATTAAACCTGAGCTTGATAGTAATGTTGAGGTTTTTGAAGTGCTCGACCCTGTTGAAGATCAGATTGCATTACCGGATTCTCCGGTTGAGCAAGTGGTTGAAAGTGGCGGTGCTGATAAATCCGATACGCAAATGGCGTCGACTTCAAACAATAAAGAAGCAGACAAAGTGGCAGTCGTGGTGAAACCTGTACCAGAAAAAAATGAATACCAAGACAGTGCTTGGCTTATTCAATTAATGGCTTTGAAGAATGCTGACAACGCAAAAAATGTTGTTAAGGATTTACAAAAGCGTGGTTACCAGGCTCACACCAAACAAGAAAAAACTTTTACGCGAGTAATTATTGGCCCGGATGTCTCTAAATCCAAACTTGAGCGACAAATTAAGGAATTAGAAAAAATTACGGGTTCAAAAGGCCAATTGCTCAAATTTAAACCGTTAAATCCATAAGAAAACGTTTGCGTCAGCATTTTTTCTGTTAAAATGCGCGCCAACTTAAGATGAAGAATTCATGAATTGGTTAGATTTTGTCATTTTAGGCGTGATCGGCTTCTCTGCCGTGATCAGTTTAGTTCGCGGTTTCGCTAAAGAAGCGTTGTCACTTGTTATTTGGTTTGGAGCATTTTTTATTGCTAGCCAGTACTACGCTAAATTAGCCATGTACTTCACCAATATCGAAGATGAGATGTTTCGAAACGGAACTGCGATAGCAGCATTGTTTGTTGCGACGTTAGTTGTTGGTGCCTTAGTTAACTATGTCATCGGTCAACTAGTTCAGAAAACAGGCCTGTCGGGTACAGACAGAATCCTCGGTGTCGTCTTTGGTGGCTTACGTGGTGTTTTGATTGTTTCTGCAGTGTTGTTTTTCATGGATGCGTTTACTGCATTCCCAAGTTCTGAGTGGTGGAAGAATTCGCAATTGGTTCCGGAGTTTAGTCGAATCATTGCGCCGTTCTTCGAGCATTTACAAGCAACATCTAGTTTCTTATCTGGCGCGCTTTAGCGCCAGTTAATGTCGAAAATCGAGGATTAGGACATGTGTGGTATTGTTGGAATCGTGGGTTCAACACCTGTAAACCAGTCTATTTATGACGCTTTAACGGTATTGCAGCATCGTGGCCAAGATGCCGCTGGTATTTGTACCATAGAAAGCAATCGTTTCCGTCTGCGTAAGGCGAACGGTTTAGTAAAAGATGTTTTTGAAGCAAAACACATGCAGCGCTTACAAGGTGAAGTGGGTATTGGTCACGTTCGCTATCCTACAGCGGGCAGTTCAAGTGCTTCTGAAGCTCAGCCTTTCTACGTAAACTCTCCTTTTGGCATCACGTTGGCGCACAACGGTAACCTAACGAACGCAAATGAAGTTCGTGCGAAATTATTCGAGAAAGACCGTCGTCATGTGAATACAACCTCTGATTCTGAAGTTCTACTGAATGTATTAGCTCATGAGATCGATACCGTTAAAGGTAACGTGACTTCAGAAGACGTTTTCCGCGCAGTAGCGAACGTGCACCGCACTATTCGTGGTGCTTACGCCGTAACGGCAATGATTATCGGCCACGGCATGATCGCATTCCGTGACCCACATGGCATCCGTCCGCTGTGTCTTGGTAAGCGTGAAGTTAATGGTAAAACAGAGTATATGGTTGCGTCTGAGTCAGTAGCGTTAGACGCTGTTGGTTTTGACTTTATGCGTGACGTTGCTCCTGGTGAAGCTATCTACGCAACATTCGACGGTGATCTTTTCACTAAGCAATGTGCAGATAACCCACAGTTAAATCCATGTATCTTTGAGTTTGTTTACTTTGCTCGTCCTGACTCGTTCATCGATAAAATCTCAGTTTACAGCGCGCGCGTTGAGATGGGTGAGATGCTAGGTAAACGTATTAAGGAAGAGTACGCAGACTTGGACATTGACGTGGTTATTCCAATTCCAGAAACATCGAATGATATCGCGTTGCGAATCGCTCAAGCGATTAACAAGCCATACCGTCAAGGTTTCGTGAAAAACCGCTACGTTGGCCGCACGTTCATCATGCCTGGTCAGCAACAGCGTAAGAAGTCAGTTCGTCGTAAGCTCAACGCTATTCGTTCTGAGTTCAAAGATAAGAACGTTCTACTGGTTGATGATTCTATTGTTCGTGGTACGACATCAGAGCAGATCATTGAGATGGCTCGTGATTCAGGCGCAAACAAAGTTTACATGGTTTCAGCCGCTCCAGAAGTACGCTTCCCTAACGTTTACGGCATCGATATGCCAAGCGCGACAGAGCTGATTGCTCATGGTCGTGATAATGAAACGATTTGTAAGCAGATTGGCGCAGACGCTTTGATTTTCCAAACACTACCAGACCTTATTTCTGCAGTCGGCATGGGTAATCAAGATATCTCTCGTTTCGATACTTCAGTATTCAACGGTGAGTATGTTACGGGCGATATTGACCAAGCGTACCTAGACTTCCTAGATTCTTTGCGTAATGACGACTCAAAGGTTCAACGTGAAATCCAGCAAGACTTAGCGAACTTAGAGCTGCATAACGAAGGCGCTTAGTTTCTCGTTAGCAACAGATCACTTTTGTTAGTGGTAAAGCACTTTCGTAAGCAGTAAAGCGATTCCATTATTAATAAAGTGTGTTCGCTAACAATCAAGTGTTTTCACTAATAACGAACCACAGTGTTAGCGGGCTAAAAAGAAAAACCAGAGCATCAGCTCTGGTTTTTTTGTTTGCGGGGAATGGGATTAGTATTAATGAATGTGGTATGCGATCACAAAATCAATAAACAATCTAACCTTCTCAGGTAAATGGTCTTTGTGGTTATAAAGCATGTAAATATCACGAGGGTTAGCGCTCCAGTCTTCTAAGACTTGTACTAAGCTGCCGTCTTCAATGTATTCACGGATCATGACATCAGGCATTAGGGTGATACCTAGGCCTTCAGAACACGCTTGTCTGACAACATTCAATGCATTGGCGTTGAAACGACCTTTCTCGCTATTAACGACGGTCTCTTCATTCGAATTACTCAGCTGCCACTTAATCAATGGGTAGCCTTTGAGCAACGAATGGTTTGCCAACTCTTCAGCGTGACTTGGTGCAGGGTTCTTAGCCAAGTAATCAGGGCTTGCGATAAGAATATCTTTCACTTCGCTGATTTTTCTCGCGATTAAGCTTGAGTCACGTTGCGGACCGACTCTGAAAATTACGTCCCACTCCGTTGGGTCAAGCTGATCGGCTTGGTTGTTCATCATCAGCTCAATATTGATATCAGGGTATTGAGTCATGAATTCACTGAACATCGGCATCATCATGCGCTTAGTCAGGTTGGAGGGAGCGGTAATACGGATCTTCCCTGAAGCACCTTTACACACATCAGTGAGCTCTTCTGCAGTAGAAGACAGACGTTGCAGTAACGGAGAGCACTCATTGAAAAAACGTTCGCCAGCCTCTGTCAAAGAGAGTTTACGCGCGTGTCTATTGAGAAGCCTTAGGTTTAAAGAGTCTTCTAAGGCTTGGATGCGTCGTGTGATGGTCGCAACCGGAATCATAGTTTTGCGTGATGTTGCGGTGTAGCTTCCATTTTCAACGACAAGTCGAAAGAGGTTTAAATCATCTAATTTCATAAATCCAGACACATTTGTTTACAATCTCATCTAATTTATACGTAACAGTGAGATCAATGTTTGCGTTACGTCAACTCGTTGCACTATTTACAAGTATTCCAACCCTCGTCACGAATTACCAGTAAAGAGTGCAAATTTGTGTATTTAGCATTTTATTACTAAGTTTTATATTAGTTCTTGGAACAGATAACAATAATAATTCGACTTAGTTTTGTGAGGTTAAAGATTATGTACAAAACTTACAGTCAGCCAGTAATGACCTCGGCTCAGGAGATGATCAACCAAAAATGTGTCATGTTGGTTGATGATGACCCCATTTTTCGCCGTATAACCAGCGCGTATTTAGATGCGATTGGTTATAAAGTGGTTGAGGCTGAGAATGGACTGGATGCTTTGCAAAAGCTTAGGGATTCAGCACCAGATTTAATTGTGTGTGACTTATCAATGCCAATTTTGGATGGCATCGAGCTTGTAGAAGAGCTCAGCTTAGAGTATCCATCATTGCCTATGATTGTTGTGTCAGCGACAGACGACATGTCAGATGTCGCTAAAGCATTGCGATTTGGCATTAAAGACTTTTTAGCTAAACCGTTAGAGGATCACGCCCATTTAGGTAGCGCGATAGCTAATACACTCAAAGACTCGTTTGACAATATTTCAGACCAACGAGACTTTTCGAGCCAATGGTTTTCGGTAGATGACGGAGGAGAAATCCCTGAAGATCAAGAATTACATTGGCACTTGAATTACTTGCAAGACAACCCTAGTGCAGCAAAAGATCTATTGCATGCGCTACTTCCGGAAAAAGATACACGACAAGGAGCGTGGCGCTGTAGTTATCGATTGTTGCAATCAACAGAAATGATGCCACTTGTGTTTGATTACGCGTGGCTGATGAACGGGCAGTTTGCTTTTTATCTCGTTGATTCGTCTTCTTCTGATAATGGAGGCTCCGCGACGACCTTACTGGTGAGAGCTCTATTCCACGATTACATCAGGAATAGAAAAGATTTTAATGTTGACCTCAAAGATATTGCTGAGGTTTTGGAGAAAGGGATTCATTGCTCTAAGTGCGCTACGCCAGTTGATGCTTTGTTTGGTGTGGCTAATCTTGCTGAAGGGACTATCTCTATCTTACCTGCGGGTTTAGATGGGCGGTGGTCAAACGGTGAGGTGAATCAACACATTGCTGCAGGTGAGCGTTTAGGTGAAAACTGTAAGAAGAATTTTATTACAAGGGATCTGCCGATTGAAAAAGGGTGCCAGTTGTCAATGAGCTTACTGGGATCGGCAAGTTTTAGCTTAGACATACACCAACGGTCTACTGATTAACCCTATATTTCCTCGGTTTTTGTGAATAATTGATTAAGGTATAGTTGCGCAAATGGTGTGGCTATGCCTTTTTTGTTAAATGTTGATTTAGCAAAGAGGGTTTGGTTCGCCACACACTTACCTTTACTAACAAAAACAAGAAGTAATCATGGCAGATAACAAAGACTTTCAAGACCCGTTTAATGTATTCTACTTTCTAGGATTTTTAGCCGCATTTTTAGCGATCCCATTATTACCAGCAACCCTTACGTTGATTCGAGTATTCAATGGTTACGCAACATTCTAGTGAAGCTATCTTAGATAAACTAATATAGTTAACTCAAGGAGGCCACAATTAGCGTTCGAGTTTTAAGCCTCAATATTGCTGGTGGCCTTTGTATATTTCTCGCAGTTCTAGGGATAGTTTTGCCCGTTCTGCCAACCACTCCTTTTCTCCTTCTTGCCAGCGCCTGCTTCATGCGAAGCAATCCGAAAGTTCATAAATGGATGCATGAGCACAAAACGCTGGGCCCTTTACTGAACAATTGGTATCAATACGGTGCCGTTACCAAACAAGTTAAAACGCGTGGCGTATTCTTTATCTTGTTGAGTTTTGCGTTATCCATCTACTTTGCTCCTATCATTTGGGTCAAGGCTTTCCTAATTTGCGTACTTGTTATTCTTCTCACATGGTTTATGCGACTTCCAACTCATGAGTTGGTTGCTGACAGCAAAGAAAATCACTACCATTAAGCCAGTGTGCCTGCTTATTTAGCGGGCGTTTATTATTTCAGCAATGAAAGTTATGACTCTCGTTGCAATGAATACCAATCGTACCTTTCCTTGGTTTCGTGCGTTAACTTGTTTGATTCGTTAACGAGAGTTTGGAAAGTGGCCTAATGAAGTGCATAAGATTATGAACACAGAAAAAATCTCTCTGATCAAAGCTAGCATCAAAAGTATCCCTGATTACCCTAAAGCAGGTATTTTGTTCCGTGACGTGACAAGCTTGATGGAAGATCCTGCAGCTTACAAAGCGACTATCGACCTGCTGGCGGAAACATACAAGGATATGGGCTTTACTAAGATTGTTGGTACTGAAGCTCGTGGTTTCCTATTTGGTGCGCCTTTGGCACTTGAGCTTGGTGTTGGTTTTATCCCTGTTCGTAAACCGGGTAAACTGCCTCGCGAAACAGTGGCACAATCTTATGAGCTAGAGTACGGCACAGATACATTAGAAATCCATACCGACGCTATCGTTGAAGGCGATAAAGTACTGATGGTCGATGACTTGCTTGCAACTGGCGGTACGATTGAAGCAACAACAAAGTTGATTCGTCAGCTTGGTGGTGTGGTAGAGCATGCTGCATTTGTAATTAACCTTCCAGAAATCGGTGGTGACAAGCGCTTAAAAGGCCTAGGTCTAGAAGTGTTTAGCATCTGCGAATTCGACGGTCATTAATCCTTTTCGGAATTATTCATGAGCTATCTTGCGTTAGCGCGAAAATGGCGACCAACCAAATTTAAAGAAGTGGTTGGTCAAGCCCATGTTTTAACAGCATTAGAGAATGCCCTTAGCCAGAATAGGTTGCACCATGCGTACTTGTTCAGCGGTACACGAGGTGTCGGTAAGACAACCATCGGTCGTTTGTTTGCTAAGGGCCTCAACTGTGAAACAGGCATTACCTCAACACCTTGTGGTGAATGCCCAACCTGTAAAGAGATCGATGAAGGTCGTTTTGTTGACCTGCTCGAGATTGATGCGGCATCACGAACAAAGGTAGAAGATACCCGCGAGCTTCTGGACAATGTTCAGTACAAGCCTGCACGTGGTCGCTTCAAGGTTTACCTTATCGATGAAGTACACATGCTTTCTAGGCACAGTTTCAACGCACTTCTAAAAACTTTAGAAGAACCGCCTGAATATGTGAAATTCTTGCTCGCAACGACAGATCCACAGAAGCTTCCAGTGACTATTTTGTCGCGTTGTCTGCAATTCCACCTTAAGCCGATCAGCGTGGATAACATTCATGAGCAGCTTGATCATATTCTAGAGCAAGAGAGCGTAACTTCTGAGTCTCGTGCGCTTGGAATGATTGCGCATGCGGCCGATGGCAGTATGCGTGACGCTCTTAGTCTAACAGATCAAGCGATTGCATTAGGCAATGGCAATGTAGTGACAGACACTGTTGCTCATATGCTCGGGACACTTGATACCGACCAAGCGATTCATCTTCTTGAAGCGATTAGCAGTAAACAGCCACAATTAGCGATGGCTTGCATTCAAGCTCTTGCTGAAAATGGCGTTGAGTGGGATGGATTGCTGAGTCAACTTGCGACTCAACTACACCGTTTGGCGATGTATCAAGCTCTGCCGTCTACTTTAGATAAGGCTCAGCCTGATGCCGAAAGGCTAGAACTGCTGAGCAAAGCGTTAAGCCCTCAAGACATCCAACTCTACTACCAGATAGTGCTGAAAGGTCGTGAAGACTTGTCATTATCGCCAACCGCTCGTGTTGGTATTGAGATGGTGGTTCTGCGTATGTTGGCGTTTAGACCGGTTGAACAAGCGGCTGCTACAGTTATCACGACTCAGTCGACAAGTCCTGTGCTAGCGCCTGCTACTCAAGCTCAAAGCGTTGCTCAACCTGTGAATCCATCTACACCAATGGCCGCTCCGAGACAGCCAGCTCAGGTTCAACAGCCCGTTCCGATGCAACAACATACGCCTCAGCAGAAAGCTATACCGCAACCGTCGATACAACAGCAACCGCAGCAGAATCAGGGGCAACATTCAGATTCGCAAGGTTACGCTGATCACGCAGGCTACCAAGGTTATCCAGAACAGGATTACCCGCATAGCCAAGATGATGCGCCACCGGCTTATGACGAACGTCCTAGCTACGGTACAGATCAGCCTCAGCAGCAACAAACGAATTATCAGAACCAGAGTCCGGTTCAACAGCCAAGCGCTGCACCTTCTGCTCCTTCTGTTTTGCAAGAGCAACCAGCGCGCGCAACCTCGCCAGTGAGTGGCTTACGCCATCAATTGCGTTCTCAACGTAGAGGCAGTGCTGCAACAGAAAACAAAGGGTCAGTGCCAAAAAAGGCTAAAGCGACACCAGCTAAAACTTCAGTTCTTGACCGAGTTGCTCAGCAACACGGTGGTTCTGAGCGGGTGTCGCCCGCTTCGTTATCCACTTCTTCTACAGAAAATGTTGCCAATGATAATGAACCTTATCGCTGGAAACCGTCTAAACCTGTAGTGAAAGAGGTGAGTAAAGAGCTTACACCCACTCAGATCAAGCGCGCGTTAGAGCACATTAAGACACCAGAAATGGTTGATAAATTGCTGCAAGAATCTATTGCTCAAGATGAATGGTCCGCCACGATTCAAAAGCTGGAAACAGCAAAGCTTGTTGAACAGTTAGCATTGAACTCAGTGTTTGCTAAAAATGGCACATCAATCACCTTAACGTTAAGATCGAGCCAAGCTCACCTGAATACGGATCGAGCACAGAGTGAGTTGTTACAGTCTCTCAATACCGTGCTCGGAGAAGAGTGTCATTTGAGTGTGGAAATCGGTGACGGTGGAGAAACACCTCTCGAATTAAGAGAAAGATTGTACCAAGGTAAGTTGAAAGACGCGTTTACCGCTTTGGAAAACGATGCCAATGTACAGTTTATTGAGAGGCGTTTTGCTGCTGAGCTCGACAGAGACAGTGTTCGCCCTATATAGAGCTTTTTCACGTTTAGTGACCTGCGTATCATCCTAGATAAGCAAATCTGAGAACTGAACCTCGAGGGGTTGAATCACTGTGGTTTAACCCCCATTTAAGCACCAAAGCTTAATAAATTTTAATAAACTAATTAGACCAGAGAGTATTAACATGTTTGGTAAAGGCGGTATGGGCAACATGATGAAGCAAGCCCAGCAAATGCAAGAGCGCATGCAAAAGCTTCAAGAAGAAATCGCGAATATGGAAGTTACAGGTGAGTCAGGTGCTGGCCTTGTAAAAGTAACCATCACTGGTAGCCACAGCGTTCGCCGTGTTGATATCGATGAAAGCCTAATGGAAGACGATAAAGAGATGCTTGAAGATCTTATCGCTGCTGCTTTCAACGACGCGGCTCGTCGTGTTGAAGAGACTCAAAAAGAGAAAATGGCTGGCGTAACTGGTGGGATGCAACTTCCACCAGGTATGAAGATGCCTTTCTAAGTAACTTATTCTTTAAAGTTAATTCAAGTGGTGGTTTGTGTTGAACAAGTCACCGTTTGAAAATCAGAACGGTTAACTATGCGTACCAGTCATATGCTGGAGCATTTGATGGAGGCCTTACGTTGTCTACCTGGGGTTGGTCCCAAGTCGGCGCAGCGTATGGCCTTTCATTTGTTACAGCGCGATAGAAAAGGCGGCCTACAGTTGGCTGATGCTCTTAGCCAGGCAATGACAGAAATTGGTCATTGTAATGAGTGCCGTACTTTTACTGAAGAAGATACCTGCCATATTTGTACCAACCCTAAACGTCAGGAAAATGGTCAAATCTGTGTAGTAGAGAGCCCTGCAGACATTGCAGCAATTGAAGCAACTGGCCAATATTCAGGCCGTTACTTTGTGTTGATGGGCCACCTTTCGCCACTTGATGGGATTGGTCCAAGTGATATTGGCCTCGATGTTTTGGATTACCGCTTACGTCGTGGTGATATCACAGAGGTTATTCTCGCGACCAACCCAACGGTTGAAGGCGAAGCAACGGCCCATTACATTGCTGAGCTATGCAATGCCCATGAAGTGAACGCAAGTCGAATCGCCCATGGTGTTCCCGTTGGTGGTGAGCTAGAGCTGGTGGATGGCACCACGCTTTCGCACTCCTTACTCGGTCGTCATAAGATATAAAAAAGCCGCTTGGTGAATAATCACTAAGCGGCTTTTTCTTCTTTTGTTATAAAGCTTTGTCCTTGAACGTGTCTATTCTAAAACCTTTCAAACGATTAATCAGAGCCGCGCACGGCTTTGTAAATCGCAGCGCCAATCACGGCACCAATAATCGGTGCAATCCAGAATAGCCATAATTGCGAAACAGCCCAGTCTCCAACAAATACGGCTACACCAGTACTTCGAGCAGGATTCACAGAGGTATTAGTGACGGGGATACTGATAAGGTGGATCAAGGTTAAACAAAGACCAATCGCGATAGGTGCAAATCCAGCCGGTGCTTTTGAATCGGTTGCCCCCATGATCACGAATAGGAACACCATGGTCATGACCACTTCACACACGAGTGCTGCGGTTAGCGAATAGTCACCCGGTGAGTGTTCACCGTAACCATTCGAAGCAAAGCCTGATGAGACAACGTCAAAACCTGCTTGGCCAGAAGCAATCACAAATAGCACGCCGCCCGCGATAATACCGCCAATCACTTGGGCAATAATATAAGGCGCAACATCTTTGCCATCAAAGCGACCACCACTCCATAGGCCGATGGTGACAGCAGGGTTGAGGTGGCAACCGGATATATGACCAATAGCGAAAGCCATAGTGAGTACGGTTAAACCAAAGGCAAGGGAAACTCCGAGTAGGCCAATTCCCACATCAGGGAAAGCCGCGGCTAAGACGGCACTACCACAACCGCCCAACACCAACCAAAACGTACCAAACATTTCTGCGATATACCTATTCATAACGATCCTTATTAATCTGTACCAGTATCAACAAGATAGTTTAGATTTCGTAACTTTGTGAAATCTTGAGCATATAGAAGGCAGAAAAGGGCAGATGCGCTTAGGTAATCGCTTCTAATTCGATCAGGTTATCAAGGGCTTCTTGGTCGGTCTTGCCACAAATGACAGGGCAGGCTTTGAATTGGTGGCACACCTTAGGGCGCGAAGATAGACCAAACAGCTTACAAAGATTTTGCTCATTTAATTGAATGCATCGCACGCCCGCAGGCTTGCCATTGGGCATTCCAGGAATAGCTGATGTAATACTTGGAGCGACACAACATGCTCCACAACCTAAACGACATTCCATCAAATTAAACTCACTAAATAGCAGGGGGCGCGATAGTAGCAAAAAATGATGAGAGTGACAGCTGTTGATTGAATCAAAGAATGAACAATGATTATCCTTGAACTTTTTATGGGCTAGCGGTATAACACGCACCCCAGTAAATGAGTAAGAAGTAATCCTATGACGAATCCATTTTGGCAAGAAAAAACACTAGAACAGATGACAGAGCAAGAGTGGGAATCACTGTGTGATGGTTGTGGTAAGTGTTGCCTGCATAAACTAATGGATGAAGATAGCGATGAAGTTTACTACACCAATGTGGCATGTAGCTGGTTAAACGACAAAACATGTTCGTGTAAAGACTACCCGAACCGTTTCACTTCTGGTGAAGAGTGCTTGAAGCTGACTCGTGACAAGATCGACGAGTTTCACTGGCTACCAGATACTTGTGCTTATCGCCTTTTATCAGAATCTAAGCCTATTCCTGAATGGCACCCATTGATCACCGGATCAAAAACAGAGATGCATGCAGCAGGCGAAAGTGTTCGTAATAAAGTGGTGTACGAAATTGATGTTGTCGATTGGGAAGACCACATTTTAAACCACCCGAACCGTTAGTTATTCTAAAAACAGCCGCTTTTGAGCGGCTGTTTTGCGTCGCCTAAATTTAAAACTTACTTAATTACTTAACTTAAAGGCTTAAAACAAAAAACGCCCCGGAGGGCGCTAAAGTTAAACGAGCAAAAAAGATTCAGGCTAGTTTACTTGTTGTTTAATGTACTCACCCAATTCTGAGTGGTGCATGATTTTCGAAACCGGCAGTATTTTCTCAGCTGGGCCCCAAGCAAACACGTTCACAGGTGTGTGAGTATGTGTACCTGTACCCCAAACAATGTTTTGACCCGTTGCTTGTTCACGAGCAAGCAGGTTGCCACGGTCGTTATATGGGAAGAATGCATCGAAATCGTTGATAGCAGGTACTTCTTCTGCTGACAAGTATTTGTGCTGAGCCAATCGGTATGGGTTCGGCTTACTGGCTAATACGTTTTTCGCTTGTTCCGCTGTAATAGGGAACTCACTGTTTTTGTTGACTATTTCGGCCAGTTTTTCAGGTGTTTGCTGTGCTTTATCTAGCTTTTGAAATTCGCTGATCATGCCGTAGTAGCTTTGCTTCTGATTGTATAGACCATCAAGAATATCGAATGCGCCAAAGTTAAAGTTGGGTGCATAGTCGCGATCAGCGAAGGCTTCGCCAGAACGTTTCTGTGGTTTTGGTAAGTCGTTAGAAGAGTAGCTGAAACCGAAAGATCCTGTTTCGTGGTCTGCGGTCACAATCACGATCGTGTCTTCACGATCTTTTGCCCATTCATACACAGTTTGGATCGCTTCATCAAACTTGAGCAGTTCATGCAGCATCGTGCCGGCATCGTTACTGTGACCCGCCCAATCGATTTGGCCACCTTCAACCATTAGGAAAAAGCCATCTTCATCTTTGGATAGGATGTTGAGCGCTTTTTTTGTCATCTCTTTCAGGCTTGGCTGAGTTCGTTCGCCACTCTTTTTCTTGTTGCTGTAAGCGATGCCATCATCCATGCCTGAGTAGGCGAATAGGCCAAGTAGTTTATCGCCCTTAGCGTCGTCTAGCATGTTGCGATTAAACACCAGTTGGTAGCCGTCTTTCTCTGCTTCAGTCAGCAGGTTACGGTCGTCTTTACGCTTCGATTTGAGATAAACATCACCTTGAGTCAGTTTCTCAAGTTGCTTATAGGTTTCACCTTTGTCGTTGGTCGATTTAGGAATCCAATGACGTAGCCCTCCAGAGAGCATCACATCAGCGCCCGTTGCTAACATATCAGATGCAATTTGATTCTCTAAAGAACGGTGAGGTTGGTGAGCGGCGAAAGAAGCCGGGGTCGCGTGAGTTAAGCGTGTGTCGGACACTAAGCCGGTCGCTTTGCCTGCTTTTTTCGCTTTCTCAAGTACGGTCTCAACATGGTTACCCTGTGAATCGATACCGATCACTTCTGAACCGCTGTAGATACCCGTTGCAAGCATGGTCGCAGAGCAAGCTGAATCCACTACGATTGCGTCTTCCGGATGCGTTAGGGATGAACCAATAACCCCTTCTTGAGCAAGTTGATAAATGGCCGTTTTGTTCCCTTTATAGATGGAATTTGGCGCTTGGTTTGCGTAGGTTTCCAATAAGCCAACTTGCTGAGGTCCCATGCCGTCGCCGATCATCAGAATGACATTTTTGATTTCTGCTGAAAGTACGTTGAATGAGAGTGTAGAGGTTACCACTGCGGTAACAATTGGTTTCATAAAGTGCTTCATTAGTTATCCCTTTTTATATAAGCGGGATGATTAGAACACCGATTTATGTCAAAGTCGTTTCATATTTGTTTCATCAACATGAAAGTGAGCAATAACTCAAGTTTTTAGAAAAACATAAAAAAAGGCTCACATTTCTGTGAGCCTTGGTCTTATTTAGGAGCGTCCAGATTAACGGACGATGTCATGGCTAATGTCAAGCAAGCGGCAGTTCTGCAACCACCTGGTTGAACGCGACTCGAGCTTTTTGAGCTTGCTCAGATAACTCTACTTTCTTCGCTTGAGCTGTACTTAAGTCGTTTTCAGCCTGCTCAAGAGCTTGTTGTAGATTTTCTGGAAGTTCATGTGTTTCCATTTGCGCACCTTGTTCAAGAACATAAGCACGAATTTCTTTCTTAACATCCGCTAGCGCTTTGTAAGCTTCACGTTCATGTTCAGCTGCCTCTTGTGCGGCATCTTTCTCTTTTTCAAACTGTGCTAATGCCATACCTTCTGCCGACCATGGATCCATGTCTGGTAGTTCTTCGATGTTAATCGTTGGTTCGATGTACGCGTCTTGATGACGTAGATCTAGGCTAGTGGCTCGAACGGCTGAAATCATCAACATCACAGAGATCGCTAGTAGTGGTAAACCACCTACGATTGCTGCGGTTTGTAGTGTACTTAACCCCCCCAAGAACATCAGGATTGTTGGTAAGAACGAAAGTGTAAATGCCCAGAACATACGGTTCCAACGCATCGGCTCTTCTGTCACGTTGTTCTGAACTACAGAAGCCAGAATATAAGAGATAGAATCAAAGGTTGTCGCAGTGAAAATGATACATAGCAGTGTGAATACTGCGATCACCAATGTGCTCATTGGCAGTTGTGCCAGCATCGAGAAGATCGCTTTAGTTGCGCCTTCTTCGTTCAAGATAGCAACGACATCGAGCTCACCAGACAACTGTAGAGATAAACCGTAGTTACCTAAGATCATGAAGAATAAGAAACAGCCTAATGAACCAAAGAAGATTGAGCCTGACACCATTTGTTTAATGGTTCTGCCACGAGAGATTCGTGCAACAAATAGGCCCATACTCGGTGCGAAAACTAGCCACCATGCCCAATAGAAAATGGTCCAATCTTGTGGGAAGTGCGTGTTTTCAAAGGTTCCGTAACCACCAAATGGTTCTGCCCATGTTGCCATCACGAAAAAGTTAGACAGTAGGCGACCAATTGAATCTAGGCCTGTTTCCAGCATGAAAATCGTAGGGCCAGCAATCAGAACGAAAGCCAATAGCCCCATCGCACCCCAGAAGTTGATGTTGCTGAGGATCTTGATGCCTTTTTCTAAACCCGCATAAGATGAGTACGCAAAAATAGCAGTACAAACCAGAAGTACCATCACTTGAGTTAGGTTGTTTTTAGGCAGACCGAATAGGTGGTTAAGGCCTTCAGTGATAAGAGGAGCTGCTAAACCTAAAGTTGTGGCTGCGCCGCCTAATAGACCGAAAATGAATAGGATATCGACGATCTTTCCCGGTACGCCCTTACTACGGTGTTCACCAAGAACGGGCATTAGAGCGCTAGAGATTTTTAGAACAGGTTGTTTACGAACATAGAAGAAGTAAGCAATAGGAATCGCAGGGATCAAGTAGATAGACCATGCGATTGGTCCCCAGTGGAACAGACCATAAGTCGCTGCCCAACGAACGGCTTCCTCACTGCCTGGCTCCAGTTGGAAAGGAGGTGATTGATAGTAATAAGCCCACTCAATACAGCCCCAGTACAAGATACTTGCACCGATACCACCACAGAACAGCATTGCTGCCCATGATGCTGTTTTAAATTCTGGCTCTTCGTCCGCTTCGCCAAGTTTGATTTGTCCCATATCACTGAAGACAACATAAACCATGAACGCACACGCTGCTAGGCCAAGCGCTAAATATAGAAAGCCGAGTTGATCGGTCATAAAAGTTTTAGCTACCGCAATCCAGTCTGCTCCTTGAGTAGGGAACATAATCAGCGGGAAGACGATCGTGAGTAGGAGTGCTATCGCACCAAAAAAGGTCGGCTTGTCAATAAGCTCAAAAGTGTTTTTCACGAGTATTATTCCATTAAAATGAGAGCGGAATTATGGAGTGAACTCGTTTTTTAGGACAAATCAGGTCTGTTGTCGTGACGACAAATCACTTTTTACAATAGAAAAGACTCTATGCAAAGGGGCAATGCAAGAGATGCAGCGTAAGGGATGGGATGCAGTGGAGAACGATAAAGTGTTAGACCAGAGCGAGAAGGATTCCACCAACGGTTGCCGCTGCGGACAAATATTGCCCAGCTGAATACGAACCGTCGTCTTCTTCTTCGATCTTGTCTGGGTGATCCATACCTAGAGCGCCATGAGCAAATGATTCAACCTTATCGGTAACGGTTTCATTCTCTGCTTCAATTTTTTTTGCTTCTTTATCGATTTCTTTCAGGGCTGATAAGAGCGCTTTGCCTTCATTAGAAAGCTTAACAGTGTTTTGTTCAACCTTAAGAGGCGCGGGCTTTTCAGCTTCACTGTTTTTACTCTGTGAGTTCATTTGCGAAGGTGAATATAGCTGGGTATTACTCGTTCCTACCGGCGTCATATAGCTCTCCTTACCTATCCTTAAATATAGTATCGGCAGAGGTGTGAAAAACTTGTGCATTTAATCACCATGGTGATGTTTTTTTATTCGCACATTACATTTTCATCTGCTTAATCAAAACTGCTTGGTAATTAAGCAATTCCTATGCCGATATCAATATTTATCTTAGGGCGCGATTGAACAAGCTTTTAGTTTGCCAGACTTGTAGCATGCCAGACCTAAACTTGGATAAGATTAAGTCTGGATAGCGAGTTTAGTCGCACTTGAGATCGGATCCGCGCTTAGATAGGTGCTTGTATGCCTTCATTCGGTTCTCTTTCTTAACAAAACGAGCCGGTGGAGAAAGCACTTTTAGTTGGTAGTCACTGCTATTCGATGAGATTTCTTCAACTGGACTGATGATGGCAATTTTCAAATCAGGGTTACGACGTAGAATCGACGCTGCAGTGCCTAAACCACCTTCGGTGTGGAATTTACCAGCCACATGGATCACCTGTTGTTCAGGGTTTGATGCTAGGTAATCCACAATCGATTCAGCCATAGTTTCGTCCCAGGTTACCTGAGCGGAAAATTGCTTTTCTGTTTGCTCTGGTGTGCCGTGATGCATTGAAGACATGAACTTTTCTTTGTAAGAGCTATCGCCAGTATCGACTTCTGAAGCAATCCATTGGCGTTGTTCCGTCGTTAGCTGATCTAGATAGGATAATCCTTTACGGCCGATACACTGTACAAAGGGTTTTGGTGCGTTTGCCGCAATGATATCGACATCGTTGGCTTTTGCGAATTCAACCAGCGCACGATAATCACTTTCGTAATTTGGCCAAGCAGCGGCTTGAGACATAAGAACTTGTTCGCCAATCTCACCGTTTAGATATTGGTTTAATGTGTCTTGATGCTCTCGAGTGAATTGTTCCATTGATAACGCAATGTTTGGCGTAGCGTTTCGACGCACTTTTAGGAAATCGGTTTGGAAGCGATGGATAGCAGAGTGAGTGTGCCATTCTCCAATAAGAACGACGTCAGCTTCTGTCAGTTGCTTGGGTAACGCATCGAGGGAAAGTGTTTTACCTTGTGGGGAAGCAAACTGGTAATCATAAAATGTGAAAACGGTTTTTGTTTGCGTGTTAGCCACTGTTTGAGAAGTGTTGTTTGAAGGTTGAGTAGCACAAGCTGTAAGCAGGGTAGCTAATCCGATAAGAATAATACGTTGCATGAAATGCCTCCTTGAAGAACACGCATACTAAAGGAGGCAAGATGAGATTTCAATGCAAACGATAATCAATATCAATTAAATTTGTTTGCGGTACACTCTCAACATAAAGTCAGCTTCACAGTTGAATTGCTCTGCATCGGTGAGTTGTCGTTTAAACTCTTCACTCGCTTTCCAAGCAAATGGCGTCATCTGTAGCAGGTCGAATGCATCTGACCCCGATAGTTCCATCATATAGTTTAGTTGTTCTTGGTGTTCAAGCGTAAAACCTTCGATCACTTCTGGATCTTCGTCATGTAAGCGAACGCCATCATAAATTGCATCACGCAGTTGATACAGGTGTCGGTTAGCGGGTGTCACGGTGATCACCACACCATTATCTTTGATGGTGCGTTGCAGCTCTTCAGCCTTGCAAGGCGCGTAAATGCGTAGAATGCCGTCTAAGCTGTTTTCAGCAAAGGGTAGGCGGTGGCTTGATGCAACCGAGAAGTCGACTGCAGGGTAGCGTTTAGCCGCGTATTTGATAGCGATCTTAGAAATGTCTAGGCCAAAAGTAGCACCATTCTTTTCTTTTAGGTTTACCGCAATTTCGTTGGTGTAATAACCTTCGCCACAACCAATATCCAATAGGGCAGGTGCCTCTGCTGGTAGATAATGAGAACACAATGTCACCACCGCTTGGCGCATTGGGTCATAGTGGTTGCCTTCAAGGAAGCGGCGACGAGCCTGCATCATCTCTTTGTTGTCACCTGGATCTTTTGAGCGTTTGTGGTGTGCTGGCATCAAATTGACATAGCCTTCTTTCGCTAGGTCGAACTGATGGTTCTTTTCACACTTAAACGTACGATCGTTTTGAGATAAAGGTTGGTGACACAAAGGGCATTGGTAAGTCATTGCGAACTCGAGGTAGATATCTTAAGGGCGAAATTTTAACAGGAAGCAAAGAGGGGCGCTAGCGTAAACGAGGTTGCCTTAAATAAGTAGAGCCAACGAGGTGTTGGCTCTATATGAAGTTATTGAGTTCACGCAGCGATATGTGAACTCAAGCTATTTACTAAAGTTATTAACCAAGGCTAATCACTAAGTCTTTAGTTAAATAAATGGTTAGCTAAAGAAGTTCACTTGATTTTTCAATGACTCAGCTTGCTTTTGAAGTTCATCAGCACTTTGAGATGTCTTAGCGCTGGTTTCTCGGCTTTGTTGGTTTAGGTCGCTGATTGCATGTGCGTTGGCGGCTATCTCTTGAGAAACTTGAGCTTGCTCTTCAGATGTTGCAGCAATAGTTTCAGCTTGAGAAGCAATAGACTCAACCTGAGAAGCAATGGATTCTAGTGCTGTACCGGCTTCTTGCGCTTTATCGAGTACTTGGTTGGCATTCGATTGGCTCTGCGTCATTAGATTTACGGCATTATTAGTGGAAGCTTTTAGTTTCTCAATAATGCTTACCACGTCTTGTACTGAGGTTTGAGTACGATGAGCCAGCGTTCTCACTTCGTCAGCAACAACGGCAAAGCCACGGCCTTGTTCTCCAGCACGTGCAGCTTCAATCGCAGCATTCAACGCAAGTAAGTTGGTTTGTTCTGCGATGTCATCAATCATTTTGGTAACAGTTTGGATGCTTTCGCTATCAGCGCTTACTTGCTCAATCGCTGATGCTGATTTATCTAGCTGATCGTTGAGCTGAGCAACATCAATACACACACCTTCAACAACCTCTAAGCCTTGCTGACTATCGTCATTTGCCAGACGGACGTTTTCAGCAATGCTGTTGACTTGTTGAGCTACGGATTCAGCCGACGTCGCCATCTCTTCTATTGCTGTTACTACTTGTTCTACTTGCGCCTGTTGACGGTCAGATTGCGTTAAGTTGTGGCTTGCATCTTGAGAAACACTGCTTGAGCTATTTTGAACTTGATCACTGGTCGCGCGAATTTCACCCACTAATGTATTCAACTGGGCAGCCATGGTTGCAACCCCTGTATTTAGGTTACTGATTTCATTCTTTGTTTGCTTACCTGAGTTTGGAATATGTAGGCTGACTTCGCCTTTCCCTAAACGCATCATGTATTCGTTTAAGGTTGTTAGCGGTGTTAGTGTATGGTTCAAAACGAAAGTTAACACTACGATTGTAGCGGCGGCAATCAAGGTCGCAATGATAGCGATAAGCTTCAGAAGCTCGTCACTGCCTTTGGTCACTTCCTTAATGAACGTGCCGCCAAGTAGCTTCCATCCCCAACCCGGAACGTCGGTGTATACCAGATATTTTTCACCTACTGTTCCTTGATACTCATATGGGTATAGGATCAGGCCTGATGATTGTTCGAAGAGTTGATAGAAAGGTTTGTTGCCATCGTAATCGGCGACATCAATAATCGATTTGCCACCGCCAGCAAGGGTAGGATGCAATAAGTACTGACCTTGATGTTCTTTTTCATTATCAACAATGATGGTGTATCCGGTGTCTCCCCATGATACCGAGCGCAAAGACTCAAATAAGCTCTGAGTTGCTTCTTCAACGGGTAAGCCAATGAAAGACACACCATTAACTTTACCTTGAGCATTGGTTAAGGGAGCGTAGTAGGTGATGTAACGCTGGCCGAATAGTTTTACTTGAGCGTAATAAGGCTGGCCACTTTTGAGTTTGTTATAGCCTGGGTGGTTTCGTCCTAGCGTAGTAGCAACTACTCGATCACCTGAAGGGTTTTTAAGAGATGTTGATACACGAATGAAGTCCTCACCGAATGGGGCAAACAATGTTGCTACTGCGCCTGTATCACGAGTAAAGCTATCAACGAGTTTGGTGTCGTTGATCAGGCTTTCACCATATTGCGTCATGTTAGGAATCGAATGGCCGTTGAACTCAACGTCATAACTTTCAACATAAACACCTGCTAGGTAACCGTTACGAAAAGTTGATTCTAAAACTTCGGCGGTATGCAGGTAGGCATCAAATTGACCAGATATTGTTTTGGCCATTGCTTCGACTTTTGACTGATGCTCTTTCAGTGTGTTGTCTAATAATACCTGTGAGGCATTTCGATACACGAGGGTCGCAATTGAACCAAAGGCGATCAGCAAGCAAAGTAAAATCACTAGCTTAAGTTGGAAACCAACACTTTGATTTTTGTATTTATCGAACATGAATTCACTATCCTGTCTTCATTTAGGTGTTGTTAGATTTGGTTTTACTATTGAGTTTTATATCATAAGAACTTATTTATCGGCATGGATTGATAATAATTAATGAATTAATGAATTAATGGTTATTTTTATAAATTAAACTGATAAATGGTGATCTGGTGTTGATTTGAACCAATACGAGGAAGGCTGTTGTGGCTATGCGCTATGACTTTTCAGGATATACGCTACTCCTTATTGGATACATGCCATTGCTCTGGGGAGTGGTGAGATTGTAGACAATAAAAAATGCAGCTTGTGAAGGCTGCATTTATTGTTTTTTCTTCGAATTAGCTAGACGCTTAATTCGAAGAGATAACCGTAATCAGTTGGTGGCTCTCGCCTGGCTGTAACGTTTTACCTGCTTCTAGGCTTGGTGCATGCAGCGTTGATTCTACACACATCATAGTGAGGTAACCGTCGTCTTGCATATCGCCCATACTCGCAGCGCCTTCAGCCCACGGGTTCCATAATACAGCAGAGTTATGACCGTGGTTCTCAACCGTTAAAGTGCGATCCAATTTTTTGTCAGCAACAAAAATTTGCGCTTCTGGTTGTGTGTAAACACGATCGATGGTGTCAGTCAGGACAAGCTCAGAACCACCTTGGCAGATCTTACCACCTTGTAGGCTATCAATGTATTCAGCGCCCATACCTGTCGTGGTTGTGTTGTGAATATTTCCAACGTTTAGGTAAGAGTGCAGCGCACCTGAGAAAGTCCATGGCTGAGAATCAGTGTTCTTCACATCCAAGGTCACTTTTAGTTGCTCGCCGATTTCAACATTCAAACGAGCATCGAATTGATGAGGCCAGACAGTTAACGTCTCTTCGTTTGGCTTTAGACCTAAGCTTACTATCACACCCGCTTCGCTTTCACGGTGCTCAACTAATTGCCATTCGCTTGAGCGTGCAAAACCATGAGCAGGTGCTGCAATGCGACCAAACCAAGGCCAACATACCGGAATACCGCCACGTAGAGCCGTTTTGCCATCAAACTTAGCTTGTTGACTCATCCAAATTAGGTCTTCTTGGCCTTGTGGTTGGAATGACACGACATGGCCGCCAAACAATGAAATGGCTGCGTTTGCTTTATCGTGGATAACGCGAACTAGTTTTACGCCTTCGTGTTCTACGATAGTCACGTTGTCAGAAAGTACAGTCAGTGTGGGTAGAGTAGATAAATCCATTACATGATCCTTCTAAGGAAATTGAATTCAAATGCTGACTAGAGTGATGCTTGTGATATGACGAGTAACAAGCTCAGACAGTATTAGAATTGAACTTCGTTGTTTTTTAATCAACTTCATTCAAAAGACGCTCAAAATATAGCAGGTATTAAAAAGGCGACACTAAGGTCGCCTTTTTCAAAGTCTTTCTCAATGAAAGTCTTCGCTAATGCTTGTCTAAAGCGATTTCTAAAAAGAAATTACTTAGAGATGTGAGCGATTAGGTCTAGAACTTTGTTTGAGTAACCGATTTCGTTGTCGTACCAAGATACAACTTTAACGAATTTGTCAGTTAGAGCAACACCAGCTTTAGCATCGAATACTGAAGTTTGAACTTCACCGATGAAATCTTGTGATACTACTTGGTCTTCAGTGTAACCAAGAACGCCAGCCATTTCGCCTTCAGAAGCTTCTTTCATTGCAGCACAAATTTCTTCGTAAGATGCAGCTTCTTTTAGGTTAACAGTTAGGTCAACTACAGATACGTTAGCAGTTGGTACACGGAAAGCCATACCAGTTAGAAGGCCGTTTAGTTCTGGAAGAACAACGCCTACAGCTTTAGCAGCACCAGTTGAAGATGGGATGATGTTTTGAGAAGCACCACGGCCACCGCGCCAGTCTTTAGCAGAAGGACCATCTACAGTTTTTTGAGTTGCTGTAGTAGCGTGAACTGTAGTCATAAGACCAGACTCAATGCCCCACTTATCGTTAAGTACTTTAGCGATAGGTGCAAGACAGTTAGTAGTACAAGAAGCGTTAGAAACGATGTCTTGACCAGCGTAAGATGCTTGGTTAACGCCCATTACGAACATTGGAGTTGCATCTTTAGAAGGACCAGTAAGAACTACTTTCTTAGCGCCAGCAGTGATGTGCTTACGTGCAGTCTCGTCAGTTAGGAAAAGACCAGTTGCTTCAGCAACTACGTCTACTTCGATAGCATCCCACTTAAGGTCTTCTGGGTTACGCTCAGCTGTAACACGTACAGTTTTACCGTTAACGATTAGGTTACCGCCTTCAACTTCAACAGTACCGTTGAAACGGCCGTGAGTTGAGTCGTACTTAAGCATGTATGCCATGTACTCTACGTCGATTAGATCGTTAATACCTACTACTTCGATGTCTGCACGCTCTTGAGCTGCGCGGAATACGAAACGGCCGATACGGCCAAAACCGTTAATACCTACTTTGATAGTCATTGTAGTTGCTCCACAACTTAATTTCTGATTAAAGATAACTGGTAGTAAAATTACAGAATCCAGTATACATCTGCAATAGATAATCCGACTTAACTTGTTTAATGTCAAAAAAAAGCGACGCTTTTCTTAACAATTGGGTGTAAGTGGTTGAAAATTGACCATTGCGAGTGGCTCTGTACCCTTCCAGTTGGGTAAAATACCCCTAAATGATGATTCACTTATGAGTGTATATGTACAATGTTTCCTGGTGAGAAAGTATGTGCTACAAAACGACTCATATGCAAGCCTTTATGGTAAAAAGTAAATATAATAAATGAGAATGTGGAGAGATATTAACGTGATTCAAAAGGAAGGAAATATGTTAAAGCCTGATGAATACTGGCGTGAACGCCTATCAGACGATGAATTTGAAGTGTGTCGTCTACGTGGAACTGAAGCCCCTTATAGCGGTAAGTTACTGCATAATCAGAAGACGGGTGTCTATAGCTGCACATGCTGTGAAAGCCCTTTGTTTCTGTCGGATAACAAATATGACTCTGGGTGTGGATGGCCTAGTTTTGACGCCCCAGTGAATGATGAAGCGGTACGCTATATAGAAGATCTAAGTCACGGAATGAAGCGTGTAGAGATCCGTTGTACTGCTTGTGATAGCCATTTAGGTCACGTTTTCCCTGATGGCCCACAGACAACTGGCGAGCGCTTCTGTGTTAATTCAGTGTCGTTAATTTTCAACAAAAATGACAAAATTACGAAATAACTTGTAACTATTGTTTAATCCTTACAGATTGCATTTGCCGATTTAGGAATACTGAACTGCCCAAGATTTCAGAATTAATTCTAGTACAAATAAAAACAGCTACCAGAAAGGTAGCTGTTTTTTTAGGCTGATGAATAGGAAGTCTAGGTTAGAAATCAATAAGTGTTCGATCAGTAATTAGGAACGACCGAAGGGCTGTAAACCCCATCTTCAATGGCTTCGACAATTTTGTCTGCGTCTTTATTTAACTGCTTGTATCTTGGGGCGTCGAAGTTATAGAGAACGGCCAACTCCGCTTCAGAAGCAATCGGCACATCAAACTCTTTGGCTACCATTGCCCATACGTACGCCTTTTCTCTATGACCTAAGCTGTGATTGATGCTAGCCATGGACTTAAATATCTCAGTATTAACAACCGAGTTATTCGACAAGGTTAGCGCATTATTGAGTAGCTTCAATGTCTTGGCATGATCTCTCGTGGTATAGAAAGTCGCTAGAGCATATTGCATCTCCGCCGTATTTAATGCTTCAGTTCCTTCTAACTGTAAGAAGCTGCGTCTTGCATTAGTATCACCATTTTGTGACCACAAGAAGTAGAGTGTTTCTGGGGTGTCTGATTGAGATAGCTCACTAACGATTCGTTCTGACTCTTCAATACTGTGCATTAATGCCGTAAAGCGACGTTCTTGAAGTTGGGATTGGTCAATGGTCTCGATCTGTGCGGCAAGTTCTAAACACTTTTTATATGCAGTGACTAACTCGAATTCTTTAATCTTATTGGTTTCGGTTGGTTGTTTTTGAACTTCAAATCGATGCCATATGAGGTCGGTACGTGCAACACGACATTGTCCGTCGTTCATGTTCAGCAGCTCACATTGTAACGTTGGGTTACTTTGGCATAGCTGATCCGTGTTTTTGTTTCCTTCAAGGCACCCAACCAGAGTGAAAGGCAATATGCCAACCGCCAACCATTTCATAATTTTCATATTCCTTCACTTGTGATCAAATACACTTATTTTCGGTCAGGTTCTTGACTCAATTTCGTTACGGGTTATTTTCTGGTGAAAATTGTTAAAACTAAGGCTTTTTACCATGGATGCAGAACAACTTCTTAGCGCAATGACTCCCGAAGTCTACGAACGTTTAACCTACGCTGTTGAAACAGGTAAATGGCCAGAAGGTACGGCGCTCTCAAAAGAACAGCGCGACTCGTGTATGCAGGCGGTGATGTTATACCAATCTAAATATAACTCTGAAGCTCAACATATGACAATTGCAGCTGGTGGTGAAATTAGCTTTAAATCTAAGTCTGAACTGAAAAAACAGTTTAAGTCAGACCAAGAAGATATTGTTAGGGTCAACCCGAATCACTAAGCTAAATTACAACAAAGGGGTGGCACTGTGCCACCCCTTTTAATTTTAAGCCGCTTATTTATAAGCAGTTAAACGATTTAGCTCACGTTAAATACTTTTGAACCCATTGAAGGTTCATGCTCTCGCGGAGCTTTCTTTGTATGATGAAAGCTCCTGTTAACGACGAAAGCTCCTATTGACTACGAAACCTATTGTTAACCATGAAACTTATTACCAACACGAAGATCTTGGCTCAATCCACAGCAAAACAAGCTTATAAGCTCATCTCACCACGAAGCACTTGTAGCATCTGAGCCTTCACTTCTTCATAGCTTAGGTTTTGGCTTAATAAGTAGTGTAGCTTAGCCAACGCCGCTTCTGGCGTCATATCAAAGCCACTAACTACGCCAGCTTCTGCAAGTGCACATCCTGTTGCGTAACCGCCCATGTTGACTTTACCTGCCAAACATTGCGTTAGATTCACCACAATCACACCACGCTCTGACGCATCTTTCAGATGCTGAAGCAGCTCTGGATTTTGTGGTGCATTACCGACACCAAAAGTCAGTAGGATCATCGCGTTAACAGGCTGTAGCAGCGTGTTGCGGATTACTTCATGTGAGATGCCTGGATACATAGTGATTACGCCGATGGGTTGCGGCGTAATGTTATGAACCTTGAAAGCTCCTTCAGGTTGTTCGTTGACTTTTACGTTATTGCTAAGCTGGATATTAATACCTGCTTCAAGCAATGGGCTTAGGTTTGGCGACGTAAAGGCATTGAAGCCATCTGCATGTGATTTTGTACTGCGGTTACCGCGCATCAACTTGTTGTTGAAGAACAGGGTTACTTCATTGATAGGGTAGTTAGCTGCAAGGTGTAACGCATTCAGCAGGTTTGCTTGTCCATCTGAACGAAGTTCAGCTAGTGGGATCTGAGAGCCCGTAACAATCACAGGTTTGCCTAGGTTTTCAAGCATGAAAGACAGCGCCGAAGCCGTGTAAGCCATAGTGTCTGTACCATGCAGGATAACGAAACCATCGTACTTATCGTAGTTCGCGCGAATATCATCAGCGATAGTTTGCCAATCAAGTGGCGTCATATCGGAAGAATCCATCAATGGAGAGTATTCATGAATGGTGTATTCAGGCATCTCTGGACGATGAAACTCTGGCATACCTGCTAGCTGCTTATCCATAAAACCAGCGACAGGAACATAGCCGTGATCAATAGACTTCTGCATGCCAATTGTGCCGCCGGTATACGCGATATAGATGTGTTTTCTTTCCATGGCGATTAATACTTAGTGTGATATAGGGAACAGGGAGGCGATTATAGCGAATTATCATGCAATAAAAAGAGGCGCCTTACACAGAGGCGCCTCTTGATTATTGAGTTATTGGTTTAACTTATTGAACTTGGCAGTTTAAGCAAAAAGCATATCGGCCTTGTGGGTCGTTAAAGTTGCCTAACAACTGGCTATCTTGGGCTAACTGCTGAGTAACAGGTCGTAAACTGCTCGGTATCATTGATTGGATATCTAGGCCTATCGACATCTGAACTTGATTCATAAATTCTTGAATAAATTGTTCAGTGGCAGAGAGTGGCTCTTCTACCCAATAGATGTTGTAGGTTTCAAGGTCTGCTAGTGAAGCTGCTGCCGCGATTGCATCGTCAAAATCACCGATTTCATCCACGAGTCCTTTTTGCATCGCATCTTGACCTGTCCATACTCGGCCTTGAGCGATCTTGTCGACAGCATCAACTTCTATACCTCGATTTTCTCCAACCAAGCTGATGAAACGACGGTAACCATTTTCAATACCCATTTGGAATGCATCCTTCGCACCGTCGCTTAATCCGGTGGTTATACCTAGGCCAGAGAAAGGTGAAGTTCCAACACCGTCAGTATAAACGCCAATGTCATTCAAGCCTTTCTCGAAAGTTGTGATGACGCTGAAGATACCAATCGAACCGGTCAGCGTGGTTGGTTGAGCTAGGATCTTGTCTGCGCCCATTGAGATCCAGTAACCACCAGAAGCAGCAAGGCTAGACATCGAAACGACGACTGGCTTACCTGCTTGTTTGATCGCTTCTATTTCATTGCGGATCACTTCTGAAGCAAATGCACTGCCACCTGGGCTATCTACTCTAAGTACTACCGCTTTCACTTGATCGTCGTTGCGCGCTTGGCGAAGTAGGGCTGCAGTTGTATCACCACCAACCGTACCACGTGGTTGTTTACCATCCATAATCGCGCCGCTGGCAACAATCACCGCAACATCGTGTGACTCGCTTGTTAGATCAGGAAGCATGGTTGTTCGGTACTCGTAGTAGCCAAGTGCGTTGTAGCTGTCTTGACCATCACTACCGAATACATCAGCAAGCTCAAGTCGAACTTGCTGGCGAGTTGCTAGTTCGTCGACTAACCCTAACTTCTCTGCCAGTTTTGCAATATCGCCATCTACTGATTCAAGGTCTTTTAAGAAAGAGTCCATGCTTGGGTTCAGCGTTTTAGCATCGATCTGACGGTTGTTGCTCACGTCATCAACATAGGCTCCCCATAGTTGGCTTAACCAACGAGAAGCGGACTCTTTGGCAGCATCCGACATATCGTCGCGAATGAAAGGTTCTATTGCAGACTTATAAGTACCCACACGGAACACATGTGTGTTCACGTCTAGCTTCTCTAATAAGCTTTTGTAGTAAAGTGAGTAAGCGCTGTAACCTTTAAGGAGCACACCACCGTCTGGTGATAGGAAGACTTTATCGGCGTAGCTGGCTAAGTAATATTGGCTTTGGTTGTAAAAATCACCCACTGCATAAATAGGTTTACCCGTTGCCTTAAATTCATTTAGCGCTTTAGCAATGTAACGAAGTTTAGTTAGGTTGGTTTCTGGCAATTCTCTGAGCGCAAGAACGATACCGGTGACGTTATCATCATCTTTGGCATAGCGAATCGTTTTAACGATATCAAACAGGACGTTCTCTTTTGGAAGGTCTTTACCCAGTAATGAACCTGTTACGGAATCCATTGGGTTAATGTAGCGACTTTGTTCGACAATCGGACCAGAAAGGTTAAGCACTAGAGCCGATTGTTGTGGGACTGTCGGTTGAGTCGTATCTGAGTGAAAGTACACAAAGTAGATGATGGCGATACTGAGTAAAAAGAAGAGGTTAACAAGCGCAAGACGCACAAACGTGATGAGCTTCCAAATCCCTTTAAAGATCATGCCTATAAATTTGAATATTTTTTTCATTCTGTCTCCGCAGTGAGATCACGTCGCTTTAACAAGCAGCAGTACTATTAATCTCAATAATATGAACTGCTTAGTATCCTACGATAATTCCCTAGCTCAAACTACACCAAGAATTGTTAATCGATATATATTCTCATTAAGTGTAGTCATATTAGGGGTGTTGAACGATTAATGCGGCCTGCATTATGATCGGTGTTACAAAAATGTAAACGGTTGTTTGAAATTTTGGTGATTGAACTATAATGTGGTCAGACCACAAGGATAAAATAATAGAAGTGATGTCTGCCATGTACCCACATTTACTTGAACCACTCGATCTTGGATTTACTCAGTTACGTAACCGTGTATTGATGGGATCAATGCACACAGGTTTAGAAGAAAATAAAGAAGGCCTGCACAAACTCGCCGCATTTTATGAAGAGCGAGCAAAAGGAGGCGTTGGCCTTATTGTTACCGGTGGTTTCTCTCCTAATTTACGTGGCAGATTAACCCCATTCAGTGCTGAATTTAGTAAAGTTAAGCACGCTAGAGCGCACCAAGTTGTTACTGAAGCCGTACATAAGCATGGTGGTAAAATTGCTCTTCAGTTGTTGCATGCTGGTCGCTATGCAATGCACCCCTTCGCGCAGAGTGCTTCTGGCATTAAAGCGCCGATCGCTAAGTTTGCACCGAGTGAGATGAGCCCTCGCCAAATTAAAAAGACCATTGGTGCCTTTGCCAATAGTGCTGAGTTGGCGCAAGTTGCTGGCTATGATGGCATTGAGATCATGGGTTCTGAGGGGTACCTGATTAACCAATTCATCTGTAAGCGTACCAATATGCGTTACGATGAATGGGGTGGCTCGTATGAAAAACGCATGCGCTTCCCGTTAGAGGTAGTCAAATCGATTCGTGAAGCGGTTGGTGATGATTTCATTATTATTTTTAGACTGTCGATGCTGGATTTGGTTGAGCAAGGCAGTACCTTTGAAGATGTTGTGCTGTTGGCTCAAAAACTCGAAGAAGCGGGTGTCACCATTATCAACACCGGCATCGGTTGGCATGAAGCTCGTATTCCGACCATCGCGACACAAGTGCCAAGAGGCGCATTCTCTTGGGTGACGGAAAAAGTAAAACCTCACGTTTCTATTCCGGTGATTACCTGTAACCGAATTAATACGCCTGAAGAAGCAGAACGCATTCTCAGTTCCGGGCAGGCGGATATGGTCTCCATGGCTCGTCCTTTCTTGGCTGATCCAGACTTCGTCAATAAAGCCGCTCAAGATCAAGCGCGTTTTATTAATACTTGTATCGGCTGTAATCAAGCCTGCCTTGATAACGTGTTTAAAGGTAAAAGAGCGAGTTGTTTAGTTAACCCACGTGCTTGTTATGAAACTGAAATTATTGTTCAGCCTGCCGAAGCGACCAAAACGATTGCTGTTGTTGGTGCTGGGCCTGCTGGTTTAGCTTGTGCTACGACCTTGGCACAACGTGGACATAAGGTTGACTTGATTGAGAAAAACGATCGTATCGGCGGCCAATTCAGATTGGCAATGCAGATTCCGGGTAAAGAAGAGTTCAGAGAAACCATTCGTTACTTTGCTAACCAAATTGATGCATCAGGCGTGAATCTGAAACTTGATACTGAAGCAACGTTTGAAATGCTGTTGAAGTACGATGAAGTTGTGATGGCTGCTGGTGTTGAACCAAGAAAGCTTGATATTGAAGGCATCGATCAAGAAAACGTAGTCGACTATCAAACCTTGATTCGCGAAAAGACACCAGTAGGCGAAAAAGTTGCAATTGTTGGTGCCGGTGGTATTGGTATTGATGTGGCAACTATGCTGACCGAGCCGACTTCTCACAGCTTGGACGACTGGCTACATGAGTGGGGCATTGATAAGAATATGGAGCACCCAGGTGGGCTTTACCCTTATCCTGATTCATTTAGCGATAAGACCGTTTGGGTGATGCAACGTAAAGCAGGTCGTGTCGGTAAAGGTCCGGGTAAGACTACAGGTTGGATTCATAAACGCACATTGGAAAAACGTGGTGTTAACTTACTTGGCGGCGTGAGCTACAGCAAGATTGACGACCAAGGTCTGCACATCAGCGTTGGTAAGAAAGAGCAGGTACTCGATGCCGATTCCGTTATTGTATGTGCGGGGCAAGTTTCTGTTCGTCCATTCGAAGACATGTGGCAAGAGTTTGGCGGCAAACTGCACGTGATAGGCGGTGCTGATTATGCAGGTGAACTGGACGCGGTGCGTGCAATTCGCCAAGGTGTAGAGTTGGCTATTAAGCTTTAGAAAACAGTTGAATGACTTTGCTCAACTCGCTGTAGATTGAAAGGTAAATAAGGCTCCTAAGTCACAGATTTAGGAGCCTTTATTGTTTCTAGTAGCACTAACTATTATTTCAAATGGACTGTCGTTGAGATTTATTATCGTTTGCATTTTATGCTACAGTTCAAGTATATAAATAATAAAGAATTAGTAAGGACTTCAAATGGATGCTTTGGATCTATTGCTCAACAGACGCTCAATCGCCAAACTCTCTGATCCAGCACCTGAAGGTGTCGCGTTAGAAAATATCATCAAAGCGGGCTTACGAGCTCCAGACCATGGTGCATTGACACCTTGGCGTTTTGTTATCGCGCAAGGTTCAGGTTTACAAAAACTCTCTGACATTTTAGTTCGTGCAGCACAAGCTGACCAAAGCGAAGAAGCGGTGATTGAGAAAGTAAAGAAAGCGCCGTTTCGAGCTCCAATGGTGATCACAATCATCGCAAAGGTAACTGAGCACGAAAAAGTGCCAGCGTTCGAACAACACCTGTCTGCGGGTTGCGCTGCACAAGCAATGCAAATGGCCGCTGTCGCGCAAGGTTTCCAAGGTTTTTGGCGCTCAGGTAAGTGGATGTTCCACCCAGAAGTACACCAAGCGTTTGGTCTAGAAGGCGACGATGAAATTGTTGGTTTTTTATATTTGGGTACTCCGGGCTGTACACCAATGAAAGCGCCAGAACGTGACTTCTCAAAGTTCGTCGAGTTCTTATAAAGAAAGCTGAAGCTTGAATAGTGGAATGCTAACTGTATAAACAACCAGTTTTTCTTGATTTATTAGGGCCACATTAGATAATGTGGCCCTAATTGTTTGTAGCACCTGGAAAAACATGTCTCGTCTTATCATTGCTGAAAAACCAAGCCTAGGCCGCGCGATTGCCGCCGCATTACCGAATCCACAGAAGAAAGACCAAGGGTTTATCAAATGTGGAAATGGGGACGTGGTGACTTGGTGCATTGGACACTTATTGGAACAGGTTGAACCGGATGCTTATGATGACCGTTATAAGAAGTGGAACTTAGCTGATCTGCCTATTGTGCCAGAGCAATGGCAACTGAGACCGCGTAAGACTTCAAGCAAACAGCTTACGGTGATCCGAAAGCTATTGAAGGACGCCACACAAATTGTCCATGCGGGTGACCCAGATAGAGAAGGGCAACTGCTAGTCGATGAAGTGATCGACTATTGCAAGGTATCCAAGGCCAAGAAAGAGTCGATGGACAGGCTGCTGATCAGCGATTTGAACTTACCAGCGGTAAAGCGTGCGCTCTCTCAAATGCGCAGTAACCGAGACTTTATTCCACTGTCTATTTCTGCTTTAGCACGCTCTAGAGCCGATTGGCTGTATGGCATGAACATGACCCGAGCTTACACCTTGCTGGGTCAAAAGGCGGGTTACCAAGGCGTGTTGTCGGTAGGGCGAGTGCAAACGCCAGTACTTGGTTTGGTTGTAAGACGTGATGAAGAAATTGAGAATTTCATTCCTAAAGATTACTTCACTCTGCACGCTTTGATCCCTTATCAAAACAACGGCCAGAGCTTTGATATTCGAGCGCGTTGGAAACCAAGCGAAGCATGTAAACCATGGCAAGATGAAGAAGGCCGAGTGCTCAATCGAAAGCTGGTTGAGAACGTGGCTAACCGAATTGCGAATCAACCCGCGACGGTAACGGAATCAGAGCAAAAACAAAGTAAACAAGCTGCGCCACTGCCTTATTCGCTGTCAGCACTGCAGATTGATGCGTCTAAGCGTTTTGGTATGAGTGCTCAGCAGGTGTTAGATACGTGTCAGTCGTTGTACGAGAAACACAAACTCATCACTTACCCGCGTTCTGATAGCCGCTATTTACCGAAAGATCACTACTCACAACGAGAGTCGGTCGTGGATGCTATCGCTAACAATGCGAAAGAGCTGCAAAGTGGTGCTCAAGGTGCGGACCTTTCTCTTAAATCCAAAGCATGGAACGACAGCAAGGTCGACGCTCACCACGCGATAATTCCTACTCCGAAAAAGTCATCGGTGAACGGCCTATCTGCCAATGAGATGAAGATCTATCAGCAAATCGCTCGTCAGTATCTAATGCAATTCTACCCACCTGCTATTTTTGCCGATGCCAAGTTAGTCTTTGATATTGCTGGTGGCGTGTTCATTGCGAAAGGGCGTCAGCTTATTAACCCTGGTTGGAAGGCGTTGATGGGTAAAACAGATACCGAAGAGAAGGGGGATGGAACTGATGCGGTTCCACCGCTAGATAAAGGTTCTGTGTTGACGTGTCGTGAAGGTGTGATTGGCGATAAGAAAACCGAGCCGCCAAAACACTTCACGGAAGCGACTTTGCTACAAGCGATGACAGGTATCGCGCGCTTTGTCGCGAACAAAGACCTTAAAGCCATTTTGAAAGAGACCGACGGCCTTGGCACAGAAGCAACCCGTGCGGGCATTTTAGATACTCTATTCAAAAGGCAACTGCTAACGCGCCAAGGTAAAAGCATTCATAGTAGCCCTGCGGGCAGAGGTTTGATTCATGCTTTACCTGAGGACTCGACCTTTCCCGACATGACAGCTCACTGGGAGCATCAGTTGCAAGGCATGGCTGAACGAAATCAAGCGTATCAACCTTTCATGCAAGCGCTAGAAAGCAAGATTGATGGTTTGATGGGCAAGGTAAAAACAGGCGAAGTTCCTGAGTCTCTGCGTCATCTTCCTAAAGTCGAAAGACCGGCTTTTAAACGTCGCAAAGGCGGTGGTGCGAAGTCTTCTGCTAACAAAGGTACGTATGCTAAAAAAGGGACTTACGCTAAGAAGGGCACTAAAAGCTAAGACTTATTGAGGTTAGGATTAGCGCCCGACCTTTCGTCCGCAGCGCTTAAACAGCTGCTGCCAATAGTCCACGTGGCGACGAGTTGATGATCGAAAGGCCTGATGTGCATCTTGAATGGGAAAGTAATAATTGTGCAGTTCAGGTTGCGCGTCAAACATCCCTAGTTGCGGGGCTAACTGCTGATAGTAGCCATCCAGCTGCGCCATGTAGGGCTGAACTTTGCCTATATATTGCTGCTCGAACACATTGTTGAGATAGCGAAACTTAGTGGTGTCTCGTTGTTTACCACAGATTATACTGTCATCGAAAGTAGTGAGTTGCTTGGTGATGGTATCAAGCTCAACCGATGCACGAGCGAGTGAGTAATACAAATCCCCAAGGGTCGAACTCTTCTCTAATACTTCTTGAACCTCAATGGTTTTGCCCGAAACGAGCGATGTGTTTAACGCTTGATTGATATGTCCTAATGCATCACTGGTTTGTCGTACCTGATCGCCGACATCTGCACGTAACCACTGACTACCACGCATTTGTGACTGCATGGCATCGCTTGCATAGATGAGATTCCATTGGTGCAGTGGAAATTGTGCGAGTTTTTGCTGCTCGATTTCTTTGAGTAGTTCTACGACCTCAGAGTCTAATTCTCTACCGGATAAACATTTCCCAACACCTGCAAGTAGGGCGACTTGATAATCATAATTGCGAAACTCGTCGGCGACTTTTCCAAGTACGGAGTTTCTTTCTGCAATCAGGTTGAACAATCCACACTGACGAAGCTGGTAACTGTCGATGAGACCGATAGAAAGCGATGGCACGTCAATCAACAGTTCTCTTTTTCTCGGTAGGTTTTCAAATTCCCATTCCTCTTTTATCTCGTCAACATCTTGTACTCTGGCTATCTTGGTTTGGTAGTCGTCGAATAAGTCTCCGGGGCCATCACTGAAGCAGCCAGCTAGCATCACCGTCAGACAAAACAGCGCTGAGTGCTTTACTAGGTTTGAGAGAGGGCCTACATTCATCTGTGGGTTACCAGTCGATTTCGCTGCCATCGAAATTGAAGAAGCGACCACTGACTTCGGTATTCGCTGACTCGATGACTTCAATAAGGCCAGAAGCAGAAATGTCAGTGTCGATCAGAGCATTCGGCCCGCCCATTTCTGTCTGTACCCAGCCTGGATGCAGTGCTAATACAGTGAAGCCGTTATTGGTTAAGTCGTTGCTTAAGCTCTTCACCACGGAGTTTAGCGCGGCTTTAGAGGAACGATAGATGTAGCCGCCGCCAGAGGTGTTTTCTGTCATGCTGCCCACTCGAGAAGATAAGCAAGCGACCTTTTTCACGTCACTGTTTTCTAGAACAGGTAATAGCGTTTCGACAAGTTTCAATGGCGCAATGGTGTTGACTTCAAAAACACGGCGCCACTCTTCAACATCGGTATTGCCCAGACCGTAGCCTTTTGGCCCGTAGTAGCCAGCATTGTTAATCAATATATCGATCGCAGGAATTTGAGAGGGAAGTTGGCTCACCGCTTGGTAATCGGTTATTTCTAACTGAATGCAGGTTAGGTTGGTGTTGTGGTCTGCAAGTGAGATCAGGCCTTTGGCTGAAGAGGCGTCACGGTAAGTTGCGTACACCTTGTGATTACCTTTCAAGTATTGTTGAGTCAGGCTTAAGCCAATGCCGCGGTTCGCTCCAGTAATAAAAATAACGCTCATGGTGATTCCTTTCAGGTCAATTAGTTAAGTTTGATTGCTTAACACAAGAAAAGCAACGGTCCACCAACTGGCCATCATCATTTCCACAAAATCATTACTGATGCTATGGACCTGCAGATCACCCCAAAGAGGAGTATTACGTTTTTCATAGTGGTCTTTGAATATAATTCTAGGTAATGATAATTGTTATCATTATTTGGGGTTGTCGCCAAGTCTGAGGCTGTTATGATTTTGATAAAAATACGCAATTAGCCTGATTATGATTCCTTTAATTTACCACCCAATTTATTCGCAGTTACCTTTGCCAGAAGGGCACCGCTACCCAATCAACAAATATCAGTTGTTACACGGTGCTGTTGAAGCACTAATGGATAGCGATCCTCTATGGAAGAGTCAGTTTGAAGTCTTCCAACCAATGCCGGTTTCGGTTGAACAGGTAAAACAGGTTCACGATAGTGAGTATGTGGATTTGCTTATTTCAGGTAATTTGCCCGCGGCGAAAATGAGACGCATCGGTTTCCCATGGAGTGAACAACTTATTGAGAGAACACTCTACTCAAGCGGTGGAACTTGCTTGGCCGCTGAAATGGCGATAGAGAGTGGTTTCGCGATTCATTTGAGTGGTGGTTATCATCACGCACACCATGATTTTGGTAGCGGCTTTTGTTTGTTGAACGATCTGGTGTTAGCGGCAAAACATGCGCTGACCTTTGAACATATCGATAAAGTGCTTATCGTCGACAGCGATGTTCATCATGGTGATGGTACAGCGACTCTATGCCAAGAGAATGACGATATTATTACTCTATCGTTCCATTGCGATAAAAACTTTCCTGCACGTAAACCGCTATCCGATTTGGATGTGCCATTAAGCCGTGAAACCGGAGATGAAGAGTTTCTGCGCTGTTTCGAACAAGTTACCAAGTTGGCTATTGCTCATCACCAACCTGATCTGATCGTTTATGATGCGGGCATTGATATTCACCAAGACGATGAGCTGGGCTATTTGAATGTCTCGACACAAGGGATATTTGAGCGCGACTGTTTGATGGTCAGTCTCGCGAAATTAGAGTCTATTCCTATGGCGTGTGTGGTTGGTGGTGGATATCGGACTCAGCATCAAGATCTGGTTCCTATTCACATGCAATTATTGAAAGCAGCTTATGAAATTTATGGTTAAACGTCCCCCAAAAACCTATTAAAGAAACCGGCTATCTAAAAACCCCTTGCACCATAATGGTTCGCGCCCGCACCAAAAAAGACATGGAATTACACCAGTTTGGCTTAAATAATGTACTTTCTTATTGGATAGTTACTTATTTTTGCGACTATTTATGGTCTATAAATTGCTTATCCTCTGTGTCTATAAAAAATACAAGGGATGTAAATGAACCTGACGGACAAGGAACGCAGTTGGCTTAATTGGTTTGGTGTGACAGGTAAACTGGCAATGCGAAGAGCCTGTTTTCTAAATCGAAGTAGAACAAGAGAGCTTGAGCAAGCATTTGAAAGCATCGCTCACACTCGCGTTAAACTGCTTCACAATTGGGTCAAGAATCAATGGGATTTCCTAGAGGACTCTGCTGTTTATTTAGCGAGTCGAAATGAAGAACAAGCTGAGGATACGTTAGCGAGCCTGCTCAAACGCAGTTCGGATTTTTCTGAGTTAGCGATCATTGATGGCAAAGGCATCGCACAAGCTTCGAGTTTTCAAGAGCATGTGGGTATTGCTATCGGAGATAAAAAAGCAATATCAAATGCAAAGCAGCGCTATCTACACGGGCCGTATATGGACTCGCGCACTTTGAATGTAGGAGCATCAAGCTCTTCGTTTCATGACCAAGTCACATTGATGTTTTATGTGCCGTTCTCTCGAGACGATAACACACAGCAGTTCTTGTGTGGCAGAGTGCCCAATGATGTGATTAGCGATATCATTCAACGAGAAGCTGGGCATATCTACAGTGAGTCGGGTGATAACTATATCTTTATGGTGGACTCGATTCATGATCCACATATTCAACCAGGTGTTGCACTATCTCGCTCTCGTTTTGAAGATAACACTTTTTCTCATGGTGAGAATTTAAAGCAAGGAATCAGTACTGACTGGGGAACGGTCAAGATTCAACAACACACTGAGTTCGAAATTCGCTTTACCGATCCGGCCACTAATCAACTTCATCCGGGGGTCAGGGAAACCATTGAAAATGGCAGCAACCTGTTTGTTGGATACCCCGGTTATTCAGACTACCGTCATATACCGGTTATTGGAAAAGGACTTACATTTCAGCTGGACGGATCTCCAGACACCTTTGGGATGATGTGTGAATCCGATTTGGAAGAAGTCTATAGAGACCGAAGCTTGAGTTATACCCTATCTAAGCATTTTATCGGGTGTATGTCGTTACCCATCTTTATTCCGTTATTGCTCTCCAACCTTTATTCACTTTCGCCTTACTTACAAAGTGGCCTTATGTTCGCTTGCGCAATAGTGAGCTTAGGCTTATTCAGATGGATCAGCGCCAAACCGTTAGCGGATAAAGTTCATGAGATGACAGGGGTAATGCAAACCTTAGCGGAAGGCGATGGCAATTTAAGTCGGAGACTCGACCCAACCACATTCAGTCATAATGAACTTGGTAATTTGGGGCGTTGGACCAACAGTTTTATCGATAATTTGGATAATACGGTTAGTGAGTTGGTTCATGCTAGTCATGAAGTCAGAGAAGTTTCAGAGTCTATGTTCCGCCGCAGTGTGGTAATGAGCCAAACTAGCGACGAGGCATCACAGGCGTTAAGTAATATGCTGCAATTGAGTCAGTATCAACAGAGTGAAATTACCCATGCGACTGTATCGGCAACGCAAATGGATGTGGTAATGAAGCAAGCTGTTCTTAATGCGGAAGAGGAATACAATCAGTCTGTCGAAGGTATGGAGATTGTTCGGAATATCGTAGAAAGCTCAGCGAACAGTGTTAATGAGGTGAATAATGAAATGTCCAAAGTGTCTGACATTATAGACATCATTACTGACATTACCGCGCAGACTAATCTTTTAGCCTTGAATGCGGCCATCGAGTCGGCAAGAGCGGGTGAACACGGGAGAGGATTCTCTGTCGTCGCATCTGAAGTCAGAACTCTGGCTGACCGGACATCCCAAGCCGCTAATCATATTAGTGACCTAATGAAAGAGCTACATAGTAAGTCTCGTAGTGCTGTTGAGTCTATGGAGCAAGGCGTTGAGAATGTGAGTAAAGGAAACTTAACAGTAGACTCAAACGCTCGCAGTGAACAAATTCAAGCGGCGGTTTCTGAGCTCTTTACCACGATGTCTAACCTAGATGAAAATAGTCAGCAGAATGGGCAAACTGCCGATAAGGCACAACGGTCTATATCTGACTTGCAACTCTCTACTAAACAATTAGCACGTAGAGTGTCTTTAATGGGGAATGCGTTAAGCCGATTGGATCAATTAATCGGACGCTTTGAAGTGAGCAGAAAAGTTGCTTGATGCACAGGCTTGATAAGTTGAGTGCATAAGCTTCAACTTAGATACATAAACCTTAGATACAAAAAAGCCGCTGATTTCTCAGCGGCTTTTTTTAATGTGGTGGAGGGATAGGGATTTGAACCCTAGAACCGCTATTAACGGTTGCCGGTTTTCAAGACCGGTGCTTTCGACCACTCAGCCATCCCTCCAATGGCGCGTATAATATAAGGCTGGCTTTCGCTTGTAAATACCCTTACCAACTGACTGCTTTTTTTATGAACGCTTTTTAATATTTTTATTTCTATTGGTAATTTTTTGCGCGTTATTTTCGATGAAAAGTTCAGTTTATTCCTGATAAGCGAGTATTTGCAATCAAAAGCCCTAACGCAGTTATCGAGTTTCTTCATTCGCTAGAGTGATCAGTTATTTACCACGATGGGTGGAACTTAGGGGAGGAGAATAAATATAGCGAGAACTTGAAGCTTGAGATTTTCAAATGATTAGGGCGAAGGCTTGCAAGTTTGGGCATAAACTTCAGATGCAAAAAAGCCGCTGATTTCTCAGCGGCTTTCTTTAATGTGGTGGAGGGATAGGGATTTGAACCCTAGAACCGCTATTAACGGTTGCCGGTTTTCAAGACCGGTGCTTTCGACCACTCAGCCATCCCTCCAGTGGCGTGAATAATATAAGGGGCGGAGGATCTTGTAAACCCTTAATTTACATAATTTTGTTTTGTTGCTTGTTTTCTAATCATTGATGGCAATAAAAAAGGGAAGCCGTTGGCTTCCCTTTTTTAATTGATGATCATTTAGTCATTTTTTGTGTAGAAACGCTGTAGCTCAGTTAGGCCTTGCATCAACACTGGTAAGCGCGGGCTTACGTCTTTTAAGCGCTTATAATCCTGGTCGTACAGTTTATAGTTGCCAAACTTGTCGAGCACTGTTGTTTGCTTGTCGGTAACAAGCGCCAATTCACGAGAATCGCCCGCTAGTATCCATTTTCTCTTACGCTCATCAAACAGGCTGCGACCGCTGCTGAAGTCTGTTGGGTTTGAAGACACACCCAGTAGTTCTTGCATCAATGTGACAGACACATCTAAGTGACTTGAACGATGTGTGTACTCAGAGGGAGACTTACCTGGCCAGCTGATAACTAAAGGAACCTGCAACTGATAGCGACTGTAGTTCGAGTTTGCACCCCAGCTGTTTGTCTTGGTTTCGTTAAATTCAGTACCGTGATTCGAAGTGATGACCACTACAGTATTATCGCTAAGCTCTAGGCGTTCTAATTCCGCGTAAATAGTCGCTAACTGGCTATCGGCTGCTTGTGCTGATTTTTTGTAATCGGCCGCAAAGCGCTCTTCAGTACTTAACGCAGGATCAGAGCTTGCATCGTAATTCGAAAAGTTGTCGAGTGTCGTTAGCTCAATAAAGTTGAACCAAGGACCCTTAGTGTCTGGTGATTGCACCCAATCAGACCAAGCTTGGATAGCACTTTGGTCATCATAAGTTGCTTGCTCTGGCATAACATCACGACCACGGAAAATGATTTCCGAGTAAAGTGGATCGTCGAAATTATCGCCACTGAATGCTGCGAACTTATAATTATGATTGTCTAAAACATCGAACAGTACGGCATTTGAGCCTTGAGCTCGGATGCTGCTTGAGTAGCTACTTGGCAGCCCATAGAACAAGCCAAAAATACCAAACATGTCATTACTAGAACTGTAATGGTTAGTAAAGTTGATTGCTTGTTGAGAGAAAGCGTAGCTGTTTGGCATTGCTGCAGCGTTTAGCGCATCAGAACGCAGGTTATTTACGCTGACCATCAGGATGTTGAGATCATCACTGCGTCGATTGTATTGAATCTTTTCTAGCGGGTAGCTAACTAGATTTACGTTTTCTTTGTTCTCTTCTAAGCGCTGGAGGTACTCTTCACGGTCTAGTAGGCCATGTTTTTCCATAAAGCTTTTCGCTGTCATAGGGTAAGACAGTGGGAAGTTGGCTTTTTGGCTTGTAATTGGATTATAGAAAAACGCATCAGCCCACATATAAGTTAGGTGGCTACTGATGAAACACAAAAAGAACACTGCCGTAATTGGTCGGCCGATGTGCTTATGAGACAGTTTACGTTGCTTACGCCAAACCCATTCAGATAGGCCTAGCTGTAATAAGAAGATGAGCGGCATAACAATGAACAGGTGCTGCAAATCAGAAGTGAATGCAGATTCCTCGCCACTGAATAAAACCTCCCACACGACAGGTGTCAGGTGGAGGTTTATATTTTGATACGTTTGGGTATCAATTAACAGGACAGTTAAACCTATGGTCGCGAAGCAAACGGCAACCAAACGTAGTAACTTCCTCGACGGAAGAATAAAAGTGAGTGGGAACAGCACTAATAGATAGAGAGCGAAGACTAAAAAGCCAAAATGACCAACCCACGATGCAGCTAAATAAAACTGACCCAATAGGGTTTCAGGCCAAGCCGATTGAGTAATATAACGAGTACCGATCAACATCGCCGCAATGATGTTGAAAAATGCAAACCAATGACCCCAACCAACCAGTCGAGATACACGATCGCTATATGAGTTTGCGCTGTCTACCATTTATAATTCTTTTATCCGTCAATCAAATTTAGTGAGACTTTTTATCTTCAAGAGAAGAAATTAAAGCCTCGGCAAATTTTTCAGCAATTCCTTTGCGTTGTGAAGCAGCAACGTTCTGATTTAAGACATTGGTTGCGATATTTCCAGCGATCATCAGTGAAAGTTCTGGTGAAGCTTTGTGCTTAGATAGAACAGCACCCACTTCAGCTAGGATTTTTTCAACTTGTGCATCTGTGTATTTAGATATAATCGGCATAAGGACTCTAATAATGATAGTAAAAGCGGCTTATGATAACCTACTATGCATGACAACTGAAACCTGAACGGTAATATTTTCACTATGAGCCTTCACCTTTCCAACGTAATTTTACACCAACTAAGCAAGAACGATCAGGAAGAGCTGATTGTTAACTATCGTGCTGAATCTCTAGAGAACGATGCTTCATCTGAAAGCCTAGTGGCTGAGCTTCACCGCGTGTTCAACTCAAAAGCAGGCAAAGGGTTTGGTTCTTTCAAATCCGACAGCGAATTCCAGCAGTCGTTGCATGAATTTCGAGCTGGGGAGCAAAGTTTCTATGATTTCTCTCAAAAAAGTGCTCTACGTCTAAAAGATGAACTTTCAAAGTATCCATTTGCTGATGAAGGCACGTTGGTGTTAGCTGAATATCAATCACTGGCAACAGACTACCTTTTCATTGGCTTACTGCCTTCGAACCAAAGTTTGAAAGTCACAGAAGGTCTCGACATTAGCGCGACTGACTATCTTGATATTTCAAAGATGGACATCGTGGCACGCCTTGATCTTTCAACATACGATACAGACAAAGAGTCAAACCGTTACCTTACTTATATAAAGGGGCGTGTTGGTCGTAAAGTCGCAGATTTCTTCTTAGATTTTCTACAAGCTGAAGTGGGTTTAGACGCCAAGCAACAAAACCAGGTATTGATGCAAGCAGTAGAAGATTTTGTTTCTGACTCTAAGTTAGAGAAAGAAGAAGCGATCAGCTACAAAAAGCAAGTTGCGGATTACTGTAACGAACAGCTAAAAGCGGGTGATGAGGTTCAAGTTCGTGAGCTTTCTGGAGAACTGCCAGCGAGCACTGATGGCACAAGCTTCTTTGACTATACTAGTGAGCAAGGCTACGAGTTAGAAGAAAGTTTTCCAGCTGATCGCGCAACTATGCGTAAACTAACAAAATTTGTTGGTGCTGGTGGCGGTTTGAATGTTAGTTTTGATAGTCTACTTCTTGGTGAACGTATCTTTTACGATCCAGAGACTGACACACTAACCATTAAAGGCACACCACCTAACTTACGTGACCAACTGACTCGCAATAAGTCATAGTCCTGAGTTAATGGTGAAAAGCGACAGCAGGATGCTGTCGCTTGTTTTGTGCTTGGTATTCTTAGCCAGGATAATGGCTTATCGACGACACGCACAAGGAATATAGATGGAACAATCAGTAGCAAAGCCCAGTCGCTTTAAAAAACCAACCACTTTCTTGGTTGTGCTCTTGGCTCTGTGGCTATTGCCTTCATTGGCCCTTCTGAATTTAAGCCGTTCTTACACTACTTCTCTCGCTCAAATTGAAGAACTTGGTATTCGCGTCAATGAATTGAGGCAATCGCTTTACTTCTCTGAACCACTGCGAGTGTCTCGAATTAATGATTTAGCACTTGATGCACAACTTGTTTACTCGATCCGATTGCAGATTGAGTCTGATTTCCAACATGCCTTGTTTCGCCCTGATGTAAATCAACTGCTTTACGTAGCCGATCAGTTTTTAGAGAAGTTTGACGAGTTCATTCCAATCGAAAGTCAGGTTCAAGATATTGTTGATACGGTTAAAGCAATGCGTGCAGATAACAATCTTTCTTCTGAATTAAAACCTCTGATGAACGAATTTGGTGTTGTTGTCTTTGAAGCTATGTATTCCGATAGTCAAAGCTCATCAGCCACCTATCGAGCCTTTGACTCTATTCTAAAAAAATCTTACTCATTAAAAACTGAAGAGCAAGACGCAATCCAACAACTGTTGGTGGATGCTTCAGCCTTATTAGGTGATTACGCTAAGCTCCATTATTTGGTCGATAAAATTAAGAAAAACTCGGTTAATGAGCAGATCATTAAACTCGAAGCTGAATTTCATGATCGTCAATTCAACCTTTTGGTTGTGATGTTAGGCTTGAGTTTGGTCGCTATGATAGCGCTAGTCTTATTATGTGCTCGCTCAAAAATGGTCGTGCAAGAATCAGCGGAAAATTTGGGACTAGACACTGAGGATGAATCTGATAACAAAGACGTTATATCGCTTTCTGGTGAAGAAGAGCACGTGTTTCAAAAGTCTAAAGACAATGCGATTTCTCCGAGCCTCAAACAATCTAACAATAACACACACACTAAGAGAAAAGCGTCACTTAACCCACACTCAGAACCGCAATCACAACAGAGCTCTAATCTAAAAGTTCAAAGCGCTAATCCAACAATTCCAAGTGTTAATTTAGAAAAAAATGTATTAACAGCAAGTGTTACAAGCTCACAAAATCTGGAAGAAGTGTCGATGGCCGGGAAACATATCGCCAGTGTGACCGATTCAAAACCTGCGATTGATATCGAAGATATGTTAGAAACGCTCGATGGTGACGCTGAATCTGTAGAATTGCTGCTTGGAGTTTTTGTACAAGACCATGCTGATGATTACACGAAGTTCAAATCTTTATTGGTTAATGATGAAACTTCTGCCGCGCGTGTTGTGCATAGCTTGAAAGGTGTGGCTGGTAGTATCAAAGCATCGAGATTAGCCATTATTGCAGCGAGCGTTGAAATGACAATGAAACAATCTAGAGCCATCAGTGAGCACGATTTAGAAGAATTAGAATTGGCAATAAAAGCTTCTGTTGACGCCGCTGTAGATTATTTAGATAGTCGGAATTAACTTTCATAGAAATTTTGACAATACTCTGACGAAGTGCTCATACAATCCGCGCCCTTAGTCTTTGTCAGAGGTTTATATGTTACTAGTGTTGAGTCGAAGTTGGATGGTATTGTTGCTTAGCATTGCGTTAAGTGGTTGTTCTCTATTAGAAGTTAAGTTAGACAGTCAGTCGACACCTCTCACTCAGCAAGAGCTAAACGCTCGAATTATGACGCGTGAATACGCCAAGATGTTTTTTACACGAGTAGAAGGCTCCGCGGACTTGATCGCGCAATCTTACTCTGACGATGACACCCTACATCAATCCTATGTTTTGCTTTGGAAGATCCATGCGGAGCAGGGCTTACAACAAGCGGCTTACCAAACTTCACCGATGTCAGCGTTGATTGATTCTTGGGTATTTACTGCGCAAATGAATCAATTCTATGCTCAAAGTCAAGGGGCTGATTTGTTCGAGACAAATGATGCGGTAGAAACCGCTATTTTTCTTGATCAAGAAGTAAAGAAACTCGCAAAAGGCGTATTGAGCTCGAGCGATTTCGATCAGAGCAAAGATTTCGTTGCGCAGTTTGTTGCTAGCCACCCATTTAAAGACCTCACATTCAGAAGCACACCCGCTTACCGTGAATGGCTGAGTTACCTAGGGAAAGACGAGTCGCAAATCGTTCAGAGCTTAGGAACGATGCCAGAGGCGATGAACGATGCGTCAGACCGTTTAAGCTTGATGGCGGATCAAACACCAAAATTGATGTCGTGGAAAGCAGAGTTAGTCGCTCTGAATAGCTCGCTAACGGGTGAAGACCTGTCTATGACGCTCGCAAGCCTTCGTCAAACATCAGCAAGCATGCAGGACTTTATTGAAAATAACCCTGAGTACATGCAAACGCTAGCTTCGATTATGTCGACAGAAATGCAGCCGCTACTGAATGACTTGAGCGATAAGACAGACCAAAAATTAGAGAGACTAAGCGATGAACGCGTGGCACTAGAAAATATGGTGACACGAGAGAGAGAAGCTCTGATAGAGATGGTTGCGAAAGAGCGGATTGAAATTGCTGGTATTGTGGCATCAGAAAGAGAGTTGTTCACTCAAGATCTAGACCGTGTTTCTCAAGAAGTGGTTGTGCTTGCAATTGATAAGCTGATGGAGTTAATCAAAGGTGTGGTTATCTACTTCATCCTGTTTATCTTAGTCGTGTTCTTTGCACCTTTAGGAATCGGTTACTGGTTGGGTAAACGAACCATAAATAAATAGTAAACATGTAAATAGATGCATTAGAAGGTTAAAAAAAGAGCGCTCTAGGGCGCTCTTTTTGCATTTCTCTATTAACGTTTTGACTTATGCCCTAAAGCATTAGCTCATAAACCTAAGCCTGTTGCTTACTTAACTCTGTCGCTTCTTCAGCTTCAAACGCAGGTGCCGTTGGTTCACACTTATCAACGAACCAACCCATGTAAGAAGTCACGATAGTCACGATGATACAGATGAAACTTAACCACATGAATGGTGCGTAAGATAGTGTCGCAACACCTAGAATACTCGCCATGTAGATACCATTGTCACTCCAAGGCACCATGCCAGAGGTCAGCGTGCCACCAAACTCAGCATTACGAGATAAGTTCTTACGTTTGTAGCCTAAACGGTCGTAGTTTTTCGCACAGATTTTTGGCGTAAGGATGAGTGATACATACATTGCTGAACCGAACACGTTACCCATGAAAGCCGTACCAATTGTGCTAGTTGCTAGTGAGCCAGCGCTGTTTACTCGGCGCTCGAACACTTTAGCAATTGTCTCTAGTACGCCCACTTTATCCAGCAAGCCGCCGAAACCTAGACCAAATACGATGACCGCAACCGAACCCAGCATGGAAGACATACCGCCACGGTTAAGAATCGAATCAATGAACTCTACGCCAGATGAGATGGAGAAAGGTGCCCAAGCAGTGTTGAATGCCGTTAGGAAGTCGATCTCTTGGATCATGACTGCCCAGATAATACCCAGCAGAGAACCAAAACTGATGACTGGGAATGAAGGCATGCGGAAAGCCAACAAACCAAGCACAATAAGTACCGGAACGAATGAGTAAGGCGTAATGTAGAACTGAACTTCCATCGCTTTGATTACAGAATCAACTTGGCTCATGTCAACGTTACCCGCGTAGTGGAAACCAAACGCAGTAAACATGATGCCTGTAATCACGTAGCTGATTAACGCAACTGGAAGCATGCCCTTGATGTGTTCAACTACTTCAACACCAGACATTGAAGAAGCCAAAATCACTGAATCAGAAAGCGGAGACATTTTGTCACCGAAATAACAACCTGACAGCACTGCACCGGCAGTAATCGGTGCTGGAACACCTAGACCTTGGCCGATACCCATCATCGCTATACCTGCTGTACCTGCAGCGCCCCATGAGGTGCCGGTCGCCAGTGCAGTCAGAGAACAGATGATCATGGTCGCTAAAAGGAAGATAGAAGGGTGGATAGCTTTCAGACCATAGTAAATGATAGTAGGTACGATCCCGCCAGAGATCCAAGTACCAACAAGAGCGCCAACGGCTAAAAGTATTAAAACCGCGCCTAAGCCATTGGATATTCCTTTGAGTGCTGCTTTTTCTAAGTCTTTGTATTGGTGTCCAAGACGAATACCCAAAACCATGATAATGAACCAGCCAATGTACAAGGCAAGTTGGATTGGTAGGTCAAGCTTTGCTGTAAAGGAAAAAGCAAGGGATAGAAATAGTCCTAACGCGATGAATACCTGCAATAGGTTCGGTAGACGAGTTTTACTCTGCTTCATAAAAGCCTCTTGTTATTTCGAGCATTTATAGTGCTTCGTTATAGTGTGTGGTGCAAAACGGACACTACAGTAATTAGTTTATTATATCGAAAAAATACGTCTAAGTTGTGATATTTGACTGCTAAATAAATGTTTCGTGGTTTCATAGTCTGAAAATTTGTTAAATTCATGATTGTTACATGTTGAATTCTGTCGCACGTTGTTTTCGTTGTGTAAAATATTATTCTGGTTAACCTTTGTTAAATAGTGGTAATTACTGTTGCAAGCAGGATCTAGTTGCTCGTAAATTGAACAATTCATATCAATAAACACATAAGTTTGGTGATAGTCGGTGTTTTATCAGTGACTAAGCGGCGGAATGAACAACAAGAGATAACTGCGTGATTCATCGCGTTCACTTAAAAGAAACGAAAAAGTTACACTTTTTGACAAAAAGCACTTGAGTTCTGTTTCTGAAAAACTTATAGATGGGGGAGAGCAATTTTTAATTTATACATGGAGAGTGAGCGATGAGAGTAGGTCTAGTTGGTTGGCGCGGTATGGTTGGTTCTGTACTGATGCAACGTATGGTTGAAGAGAAAGATTTCGACCTAATTGAGCCTGTTTATTACAGCACATCTCAGATTGGTATTCCTGCCCCTGTTTTAGGTGGTAAAGATGCGGGTCTACTTCAAGACGCTTTTGATATTGATAGCCTAAAACAGCTTGATGCCGTGATTACCTGTCAAGGTGGCGATTACACATCAAAAGTATACCCAGCATTGCGTCAAGCAGGTTGGAAAGGTTACTGGATTGATGCAGCTTCTACTTTACGTATGGACGCTGATTCAATCATCACTCTTGATCCTGTTAACTTGGCTCAAATCCAACAAGGCATCCACGGTGGCACTAACACTTTCGTTGGTGGTAACTGTACCGTGAGCTTAATGCTTATGGCTTTGGGTGGTTTATATGAGAAAGGCATGGTTGAGTGGATGAGTGCCATGACGTACCAGGCGGCATCCGGCGCTGGTGCTAAGAACATGCGCGAACTGATTTCGCAAATGGGTGTTATCAACGATAGCGTTAGCTCTGAGTTAGCTAACCCTTCAAGCTCAATTCTTGATATTGATAAAAAAGTGGCAGACACCATTCGTTCATCTTCATTCCCAACTGATCAATTTGGTGCACCTCTTGCAGGCTCGTTGATTCCTTGGATCGATGTGAAACGTGAAAATGGTCAAAGTAAAGAAGAGTGGAAAGCGGGCGTTGAAGCGAATAAGATTCTCGGCTTAGATGGTCAGCCAATCCCAATTGACGGTACTTGTGTGCGAATCGGCGCAATGCGTTGTCACGCTCAAGCACTAACAATCAAGCTTAAGCAAGACGTTCCAATGGACGAGATTGAAGAGATAATCGCGACACACAATGATTGGGTTAAAGTGATTCCTAATGACCGTGACATTACGGCACAGGAACTAACACCAGCGAAAGTAACAGGCACGATGTCTGTACCAGTAGGTCGTCTACGTAAGATGTCTATGGGTAACGACTTCCTGAACGCATTCACTGTTGGTGACCAACTGCTGTGGGGTGCTGCAGAACCACTACGTCGTACATTACGTATTATTCTTTCTGAGAAAGCGTAACTGCCTCATCTCTGATAATAATTAAAGAAGAAGCGCCTTAAGGCGCTTTTTTTGTATCTGATGCTTAGTCTGGATCTTTGGCGACGACTCGTTTGTCTGGATCTGCTAACTCACTTGCACAGTGCTTGCAATACATGGCATCCGAATCATGGCCTGCACGGTTACAGTTAGGGCACTTAACCAACTCTTTATGAGAGTTCATTTCATTGCTGAGTTCTGCGGTAATTATCCCTGTAGGCACTGCTAAAATAGAGTAACCCAATAGCATGGTCAGTGATGCGATAGCTTTGCCAAACGCGGTTTGTGGGGTGATGTCTCCGTAACCCACCGTCGTGATTGTCACAATTGCCCAGTAGATACTTTGAGGGATACTTGTGAAGCCATTTTCAGGCCCCTCAATGACAAAAATTAGCGACCCAAAGATAGTGACGAGGATGCCAACAGTGCTGAAAAAGATAAGTATTTTTCTTCTTGCCATTAATAGTGAACGCAGCAGGATATTGGAGTCTTGTAAATAACGAACCAGCTTAAGAATTCTGAATATGCGCATGACACGTAACAGCCTGACCACACCCATGAACGAAGCACCTGGGAAGATGATTGCAAGGTATGTTGGAAGAATGGCGAGTAGGTCAACCACTCCATAGAAGCTGGTGGCATAGGACTTAGGTTTTGGGGAGCAATAAAGCCTCAATAAGTATTCTAGTGTGAATAGTGCTGTGAAGCTGTATTCGATGTAACGTAACTGCTGTGACCATTCGGTCATCACGCTCGGGATTGACTCTAAGATTAGCACGATCAATGAAACGACGATCGCAATGATCAGAGAGATATCAAATGCACGTCCTGCTGGAGTATGAGTACCAAAAATAATGACGTACAAATGATGCTTAAGAGGCTGACGTGACATAGGGTGAAGTTCACCTTTTGTTAAATGTATTAACTGTGATTATACAAGCTTCATAATCATGAGGCGAGTGAAAGCCTAACCACTTTACTCGCCTCGTTAATATCAATGCTGAGTCCCCACAACGGCGGGTTATACCGATATTGTTATGCTAATCCTGGAAATAGGTTACGTAACCCGTTTGCAATGAATTCGATGCCGAGTGCTCCCAGAATCAAGCCCATGATACGGGTGATAACATTAATTCCTGTTTGACCAAGAAAGCGAACGATAACTGGCGCAGAACGGAACAGAAGCCAAGAGCAAGTCGCGAAAGCAATAATGCTAAGGCCGATTCCTACTGTATCAATCGCGGCTGGATAGCGAGAACCATAAACAATGGTCGAACTGATTGCACCAGGGCCAGCCATTAAAGGCATCGCTAGAGGAACGACCCCAATTTGCTCTTTGCTAATGTATTCAGACTTCTCTTGCTTGTTCTGCTTATCTTCACCGAGCTTACCGCTCATCATCGAAAATGCGATGCTCAATAATAGCAAGCCGCCTGCAACTCGAAATGAGTCGAGAGAGATGCTGAACATGTCTAAAAGCAATTGTCCCGCGACAAGCGACACAATCAAGATAACGGCAACAGCAACGTTGGCTTGTAAGGCTGTCCTATTCCTCTCTTCTGGGGGCATATGAGCAGTAAGAGAAACAAAAACAGGCATTATGCCGATTGGGTTTACGGCAGCAACAAGCCCAAGGAAGAATTGCATAAAAATTGCGAGTTCTAAACCTTGCATGAGAGCGATCTCCAGATAGCGTTCTTAGGATTGAGGGGTTTGATCTGTACATAGTCAGAGCGCGTAATGTAAGTGACAATTCTAAATTTCACGAATGAAAAAAACTAACGCGAAATAGGGGATTTTTCTTAGAAAAACTAATTGAATCTCACTTTTGTACTAGCCTTGTTGCAAGCTAGTCGTTGGTGTTTCATTTTGTAAGATCTTATTGAGTAAATGTTAACTGTCGCACGAAATTAATAAAAAATATGTCAGAATCTAGCCCGTGCAACGCTATGGATATACTCTCAGTAGCACGAATACAGCTGTATACATGTAATTTAACGGACTAAAAATGAAAGTTTTTTACAAGTTATGACTCTATGTAAAAAAACTTTGTCTTTTTGCTTGTTTTTTGCGCTAACGAAAAGTGTGACTTTAATCTATATAAATCAGACTCTTAAGTTTGTTTTTGCGATTGCCTTACTACTTTCTGGTTAATTATTTTTGGGTAACTGATCTGGGTCAATTTTTTTCACACTGTGAAATAATATACTCAGCCCTGAAAGCAATTTACTAAGAACGCTGTGAATTAGGGTTAAAGACAAGCAGTGAAATTAATAAAAAGTTTTTAATATTTATTATTTTAGGAGATCCACCATGCCTGTAACTAACTTAGCGGAACTTGATGCTCTAGTAGCTCGCGTTAAAGCAGCTCAAGAAGAGTTCGCAACATTCTCTCAAGAGAAAGTAGACGCAATCTTCCGTGCAGCTTCTCTTGCTGCTAACCATGCTCGTATTCCTTTGGCTCAACAAGCCGTTGCTGAATCTGGAATGGGTATTGTTGAAGATAAAGTTATCAAAAACCACTTCGCTTCAGAATTTATCTACAACAAATACAAAGACGAAAAAACATGTGGCATCTTAGAAGAAGATGAAAGCCTAGGCACTATGACTATCGCTGAGCCTGTAGGTATCATCTGTGGTATCGTTCCAACAACGAACCCAACTTCAACAGCAATCTTCAAATCTCTAATCTCTCTTAAGACACGTAACGGCATCATCTTCTCGCCACACCCACGTGCAAAGAATTCAACAAACGATGCAGCTAAACTGGTTTTAGACGCAGCGGTAGCAGCTGGTGCTCCAAAAGACATCATCGGTTGGATCGACCAACCATCGGTAGAGCTTTCTAACGCGCTGATGAAGCATGACGGTATCGCACTTATCCTTGCTACTGGTGGTCCAGGCATGGTTAAAGCAGCATACTCTTCTGGTAAGCCTGCGATCGGTGTTGGTGCTGGTAACGTTCCTGTAGTTATCGATGAAACAGCTGACATCAAACGTGCTGTAGCATCTATCCTTATGTCTAAAACATTCGATAACGGTGTTGTATGTGCTTCTGAGCAAGCTGCAATCGTAGTTAGCGAAGTATATGACGAAGTTAAAGCGCGTTTTGCTTCTCACAAAGCTCACGTTCTATCTAAAACTGACGCAGATAAAGTTCGTAAAGTTCTTCTTATCGACGGCAACCTAAACGCTAAAATCGTAGGTCAACCTGCTCCAGCAATCGCTGAAATGGCGGGTGTTAAAGTTCCTGCTGATACAAAAGTACTTGTTGGTGAAGGCCTTGGTAAAGTTTCTTACGATGACGAATTCGCTCATGAAAAACTGTCTCCGACTCTAGGTCTATTCCGCGCAGACGATTTCGAAGATGCTGTCGCTCAAGCTGTAACAATGGTTGAAATCGGTGGTATCGGTCACACATCTGGTCTTTACACTAACCAAGATACTAACGCAGACCGCATTCGTTACTTCGGTGACAAGATGAAGACGGCTCGTATCTTAATCAACATCCCTACTACTCACGGTGGTATCGGTGACCTGTACAACTTCAACGTTGCACCTTCTCTAACTCTTGGTTGTGGTTCATGGGGTGGTAACTCTATCTCTGAGAACGTAGGTCCTAAGCACCTTATCAACAAGAAAACTGTAGCGAAGCGAGCTGAAAATATGTTGTGGCACAAACTACCTAAGTCTATCTACTTCCGTCGTGGCAGCCTTCCAATCGCTATGAGCGACCTAGAAGGTAAGAAACGCGCATTCCTAGTAACGGACCGTTTCCTATTCAACAACGGTTACGCAGACGACGTAGTACAAATCCTTAAAGCACAAGGTATTGAAGTTCAAGTATTCTTCGATGTAGAAGCGGATCCAACACTGTCTGTTGTTGAGAAAGGCGCTGAAGCAATGAAGAGCTTCCAACCTGACGTAATCCTTGCTCTAGGTGGCGGTTCTCCAATGGATGCTGCTAAGATCATGTGGGTTATGTACGAGCACCCAGAAACTCACTTCGCGGAACTAGCAATGCGCTTTATGGATATCCGTAAACGTATCTACAAGTTCCCTAAAATGGGTAAAAAAGCTGAGCTTGTATGTATCACTACGACTTCTGGTACGGGTTCAGAGGTTACTCCATTCGCGGTTGTTACAGACGACAAGACTGGTGCTAAGTACCCACTAGCTGATTACGAAATTACGCCAAACATGGCTGTTGTTGATGCTAACCTAGTAATGAACATGCCTAAGTCTCTAACAGCATTCGGTGGTTACGATGCAGTAACTCACGCTCTTGAAGCTTACGTATCTGTTCTTGCGAACGAATACTCAGACGGCCAAGCTCTTCAAGCTCTTAAGATGCTTAAAGAATACCTACCATCAAGCTACAAAAATGGTGCAGCTGACCCAATCGCTCGTGAGAAAGTACACAACGCAGCAACTATCGCTGGTGTAGCATTTGCGAACGCATTCCTAGGTGTGTGTCACTCAATGGCTCACAAAATTGGTGCTGAGTTCCACCTACCACACGGTCTTGCTAACGCACTGCTTATCTCTAACGTTGTACGTTACAACGCGAACGATAACCCAACTAAGCAGACTGCATTCTCTCAGTACGATCGTCCACAAGCACGTCGTCGTTACGCTGAAGTTGCTGACCACCTAGGCCTAAGCCAAGCTGGTGACCGTACTGCTCAGAAGATTGAACGTCTACTGACTTGGTTAGAAGAGCTTAAAGTTGACCTAGACATCCCACTATCTATCCAAGCTGCGGGTGTTAACGAGTCTGACTTCATCGCTAAACTAGACGAGCTAGCTGTTGAAGCGTTCGATGACCAGTGTACAGGTGCTAACCCACGTTACCCTCTAATCACTGAGCTAAAAGAAGTTCTAACAACGTCTTACTTCGGCCAACCATACGTTGAAGGCGAAACTTTCGAAGGTACTACAGTTATCCTTAAGAAAGCAGATCAAAAGCCAGCTGACGCGAAAGCGCCAAAAGCTAAAAAAGAAAAAGCTAACGCATAATAAGTAAGCATTAGTTTTGAGATAAGTTTTCGCTAGCACGAACCTTATCTAATCGGGAAAAGAACAAAGCCCCAGTCGAGAGACTGGGGCTTTTTTATGTGGTCGGTTAGGTTAAAACTAACAATATAAAAAGTAAGAAAATAAAAAGGATCTACACTTCGGCAGCGACGACACGTCCGCTGAAGTAGTCATTAGAAATGATGTACTCGGTTGTTCTGGTCAGTTCATCTTGTAGTTGAGCCCAATGACATCGGTTGAGTTTTCCGTCTGCATTGTGAACGGCAGGAACGACCCCACCAACTCGTATCCCGAATGGGGTGAGTTCCTTAGCCCAACTATGGGTAAAGCCGGTAATCATTGAGTTAGCACTTTCTAAACCTGATACATCACTGAAATCATCATGAGAGATCACATTGACGATCACGCCTTCTTTATCTTCTTCTCGTAATCGCTCAGCACTTATCTGGCCAAATGCAAAAAGGGTAGAGGCTTTCGAAGACAAATCATCAATATAACTACTGACGGGTTGGTCGCCAATCAAACTTGGCATTGGAACGCTGATCCAGTTGTTAACTAACACATCAGGTGTCGTATTGAAGGTGTGCTGGACAAAATCGAAGACCGCTAGTATGGCTTGGTTATGATTACTTTCGAGCGTATAGCGGTAGACCGAATCAGAGAGTCGAGAGCATTGGGTATAGGTTTCTTGCAGTGCTGTAGGATCTTTATCACAAAGGATAACGGTGGCTCCAAGGTTAACAAAGTGGTTCGCAATCGTTCCTCCCAAGCGCGAGCCTGCTGATGTCACCAATATGATTGAGCTTTTTATTTCCATCCAAACACCTAAGAAAATAATCTATGTCGTTTAAGGATGGGTTAAATTTCATACAACGGGTGTGAATTGGTTCAAACTAAGACGTACCAATTGATAAGTTTGTATGAACTTAGTGGCAGCTCACATTTTGTAGTAACTTCAAGACGTAACCCACAATTTGTATTTTGAGTGTGCCTAAGACTAGTGGTTCATATCACTCACATCAATTGCTTAAGGGATACAATTTAGGAGCTGATGAGCAGGCAGTGAGGTAAGGTTTGTTGTGACTATACTTGGGCCTGAATTTGATACTGACGTTGAGCGGTAGAGAGATCGTTGTAAAGAGTCGCATTAGGTAATTCAGGTAAGTGCTTGTTTGCAAGTTTTCGTCGGTCGTGACCTGAAAGGTTTTGGTAGACGTCTTCGGGAAAATCGCCAGTATCTTCAGGCATAAAAGCCAGTGCTTCTGGTTTTAAGTAATGACTTAGTTTTGCACTAGCAAGGCTTGCTTGATGAAAGTAATTCGACTGTTGTGCAGAAATTTCGTATGAGGATTGATCAGAACGCAATTGTTGAGGTTCAGCGACACCAAATTGTTTGCGCAGGCGATCTTCGCTAGTCTCGGTTACCTCGATAGTATTTATAGGAGTACAATCGCGGACATCATTAGAGAACATGGATAGCAGCAACGCGAAATCTGCACGGCGACCTTGTTCAACCGCTTGGTTGATCCCGATGCCGAACTTTAGTTCGTTGATGATTCCTGCTTTGTCTAAAGTGTGTATTTGCATGTTGCCTCTCATTTGATACACCTTTAACGGCACGGAGTCGGCAAACTTTAGTGTTTAATTACAGACAAATACATAATCTATGTAGAGCAGATAAGAGCTTAGTTTCGATTAGGGGTAACTGAAGGAGTCGGTGATAAAACAAGCTCTGTTAACTCATTTCACCTTCCATGTTCAAGCTGAAAATACGACGGATACAAAAAAGCTCACGCCGAGGCATGAGCTTTCAATAAGTTACTCGCTATTAATAGCGCAGCATAAGTAAAAATTACTTAGCTAGGTTCTCTTCTACGAAAGACCAGTTTACTAGGTTCCAGAATGCAGCCATGTAGTCTGGGCGAACATTGCGGAAATCGATGTAGTAAGCGTGTTCCCATAGGTCAACAGTTAGAAGTGGAGTAACACCTTCTTCTGTTAGAGGAGTTGCAGCGTTAGAAGTGTTAACGATGTCTAGAGAACCGTCAGCTTTTTTAACTAACCAAGTCCAAGAAGAACCGAAGTTGTTGATTGCTGAATCAGTGAATTTTGCTTTGAATTCTTCGAAAGAACCGAATGCGGCGTTGATAGCTTCTGCAACAGCGCCAGTTGGTTCGCCGCCTGCTTTAGGAGCAAGACAGTGCCAGTAGAACGTATGGTTCCAGATTTGAGCAGCGTTATTGAAAACACCACCAGTAGAAGTCTTAATGATTTCTTCTAGTGTTTTGCCTTCAAACTCAGTACCTGGGATAAGACCATTTAGTTTAACAACGTAAGTGTTGTGGTGCTTACCGTGGTGGAAATCTAGCGTTTCTGCTGAGATATGTGGTTCTAGCGCGTCTTTCGCGTAAGGAAGAGCCGGTAGTTCAAATGCCATTGCTCAATTCTCCATTGATATGAAAGAGTTAACTCTTTCGATTGCTTCCAGTGATATTATTATTCATGGCTGGCTATACTGACAACCATGGTCAATTTGCTGACTTGCGATATAGTTTAGCAAGTTTTTACTTTATTAAAAGCTTAATTCATCACTTTTGTGTGAATTGTTAGCTTAACTTGTTAACCATTTTTTTTATATGGTTTTTATTCTTTTGGTTTGGGGTAGAATAAAGGCAATGAAAGCCGTAATCCATTAACGAGGAAGCAATGGAAACTATCGATAAAATCAAACAGCAAATTGAAGAAAACACCATTCTACTTTACATGAAAGGTTCTCCTAAGCTGCCAAGCTGTGGTTTTTCTTCTCAAGCATCTCAAGCTCTAATGGCGTGTGGCGAAAAATTTGCATATGTAGACATTCTACAAAACCCTGATATCCGTGCAGAGCTTCCAGCTTACGCACAATGGCCAACTTTCCCACAACTTTGGGTTGAAGGTGAGCTAATCGGTGGTTGTGACATCATTCTTGAGATGTTCCAAAAAGGTGAACTTCAGCCAATCGTTAAAGAAGCAGCGGCTAAAGTTGCTGGCGATGACGCTGAGTAAGTTCTCGCTTTTTTGCTTGAATAGATAAAATGAGGGGCCTTAATTAGGCTCCTTTTTTGTTTTAATTGATTGAGTCATTGACTCAATAAGGAATGAACAATGGACGTGAAACTTCATTATGTACATGATCCAATGTGCAGCTGGTGTTGGGGATACAAGCCAACACTTGAGTTATTGAAACAACAATTGCCTGCGAGCATTGAGTTTAATTACGTAGTTGGCGGTTTAGCTCCTGATTCTGATGAGCCAATGTCTGAGGAGATGAAAGGCAAGCTTCAGGCTATCTGGAAGCAGATCGAAGCTAAGCTGGGTACTGAGTTTAACCACGAATTTTGGACTGAGTGCAAACCTGTGCGAAGCACCTATCCAGCGTGCCGCGCTGTGATAGCTGCTGGTTTTCAAGACCACTATGAAGCCATGCTTGAAGCGATTCAACATGCTTACTATTTGCGTGCGATGTTGCCACACAGCCAAGATACTCATCTGCAACTCGCTGAAGAGTTGGGTATGAACGTACAACAGTTTGAAAATGATCTTTCTAGCAAACTATTGGAAAGTGAATTGGATGACCAGTTAGGCTTTAAAGAAGCGATAGGCGTACATTCTTACCCAACGTTAATGCTTGAAGTTAACGGTATCTTCACTGAGGTTGCGTTGGATTACCATTCGTCGGAGACGACGCTTAAATCTATTCGTGAAGTACTTGTGAATAGCGCTCCTACTGCTTAGTTCAATGAGAGCTCTAACTCTCAATTAGTTCACACTACTTTGAAGGCTTACTTACAACAGTAAGCCTTTTCTTTTATCTGGCGCAATGAGTTTATTGAGGTGCTAAAGGGTAAGAGAGAATAAAAGAGCAAGATATATCCCAGATACAAAAAAGACCGCACGAGGCGGTCTTTGTAATAATAGCTTAGGTTCTTTACTACAGAACCTAATTACAGAACCATAGCTGCAATCCAACCGAATACGATCAGTGGGATGTTGTAGTGCAAGAATGTTGGTACGACGGTTTCCCATACGTGTTCGTGTTGACCATCAGCATTTAGACCAGATGTTGGACCTAATGTTGAGTCAGAAGCCGGAGAACCAGCATCACCTAGCGCTGCCGCTGTACCCACTAGCGCGATAGTGGCCATTGGTGAGAAACCAAATGCCGCCGCTAGAGGAACGTAGATAGTTGCAAGGATTGGAATCGTTGAGAACGAAGAGCCAATACCCATTGTTACTAATAAGCCGACTACCAGCATAAGCAGAGCTGCTAGAGGCTTGTTGTCACCGATACTTGTTGAAAGTGCTTCAACTAGAGATTCAACACCACCAGTCTGTTTCATCACTGCTGCAAAACCTGCTGCTGCAATCATGATAAAGCCGATCATTGCCATCATGTGAACACCCTTAGTGAAGACATCGTGTGTCTCTTTCCAAGCAATTACGCCACCGAAGGTGAATACCATGAAACCAGCCAGAGCACCGATGATCATAGAGCCCGTCGACAGTTGAACGGTTAATGCAGCAACGATACCAGCTGCCGCTACTAGGATGTGCTTCTTGTTGATTTCTTTTACTTCTGTTGAAACAACAGTGTGAGACGTTTCTTTGTATTGGCGAGGTTTACGGTAAGTAAAGAATACCGCCGTTAGAAGGCCGAAGATCATGCCGGCTGCTGGTAACAACATTGCCATTGGTACTTGGCTTGCTACTACGCTTTCAAGACCGTTGTCATGAAGGTTTTTTAGTAGGATGTTGTTTAAGAAGATACCGCCAAAACCAATCGGTAACACCATGTAAGGTGTGATTAGACCAAAAGTAAGTACACACGCAACTAGACGACGGTCTAGGTTCATTTTTGCGAATACGCCTAATAGAGGTGGGATTAAGATTGGGATAAAGGCGATATGTACAGGAATCACGTTTTGTGAAGACATGGTCACTAAGATCAAAGACGCAAGGATACCGTACTTAAGACCATTAGATGCCGCGCTGTTCTCTTTGCCGTGAATACGCTTGATTACGCTTTGAGCTAGTAGGTCTGTGATACCAGACCTAGAGATAGCAACAGCAAAAGTACCAAGCATTGCGTAGCTAAGTGCGATAGTTGCACCGCCACCTAATCCACTTTCGAAAGCAGCTACAGCGTCGTTCAGACCCATACCAGAGGCTACGCCACCGATAATTGCACTGAACGTGAGAGCAACAACTACATTTACGCGCATCAAAGCTAAAACAAGCATGATGCAAACTGAAATTACAACAGGATTCATATTATTCTCGAGATGTTGTGTTTTTTATGAAGGCAATACGAACGAACGTTTACCGATTCTATTTTTGTTGTTCGTCAACAAGAGGCCAACCACCAAGGGCTTTCCATTTGTTTACAATGCCGCAAAATAACTCTGTGGTTTTTTGCGTATCATACAAAGCAGAGTGTGCTTCTTTGTTGTCAAATTCCATCCCAGCAGTGCGGCAAGCTTTAGCCAAAACGGTTTGACCGTAGGCAAGACCACTAAGAGCTGCAGTATCAAAAGTTGCAAATGGATGGAAAGGGACGCGTTTAAGCTTACAACGCTCACTTGCTGCATTTACGAAGTTTAAATCGAATGTAGCATTGTGAGCGACCATGATTGCGCGACTGCAATCTGAAGCTTTTTGTTCTTTTCTCACTAGCTTGTAGATTTCTTTAAGGGCTTCTTGCTCCGACACAGCACCACGTAATGGGCTAAATGGGTCTTTAATTCCGTTAAAGTCTAATGCTGCCTGCTCTATATTTGCGCCTTCAAAAGGCTCAATGTGAAAATGAAGCGTTGATGCAGGTTGCAGATCTCCGTTCTCATCCATTCTTAATGTAATGGCACAGATCTCTAATAATGCATCTGTTTCTGCGTTAAACCCTGCGGTTTCCACGTCGATGACCACGGGAAAATAGCCACGAAAGCGGTTTTTTAGGGTCAGAGCTTCGTTTTCTACAGTCATGTTAGCCCAAATAAGTGTGATTAAGGCTACATTATTGCAGATAATAGCAGTGATAAAAACTAGGGAACGACAATAATTAATAAATTAGCCACTCTATTGCGGCTTGATATTTGCATATTTAAACTCGATAGAAATATGCGGCAATTGGCTGCATTGTTAAACGAATTGCTTAAGAGATACTCCACTTTATGAAGAAACAACTCATAACAGGTTCAATGCTATTTTCGCTACTTATGTCGTCATCGGTATTGGCACAAGAAAAGCGTTACGGAGCATCTCCTCAACAGTCGGAATGGGAGATGGTGGCCAATACACCACTCGAATGTCGTTTAGTTCATCCGATTCCCAATTTCGGTGATGCTGAGTTTTCATCTCGTGCAAGCAAAAAAATTATTTTGGACTTTGAACTTAAAATGCGTCGTCCAATGGGAGCAACACGTAATGTTAGCTTGATTTCTATGCCGCCACCTTGGCGTCCGGGCGAGAGTGCTGATCGCATGACAACCATCAAGTTCTTCCAACAATTTGACGGCTATGTAGGTGGTCAAACAGCTTGGGGGATATTGAGCGAGTTGGAGAAAGGTCGCTACCCGACATTCAGTTATCAAGAATGGCAGAGCCGAGATCAGCGGATTGAGGTATCTTTATCGTCAGTGCTATTTCAAGAAAAGTACAATGTGTTTAGTGACTGTATTGCCAATTTGTTGCCTTATAGCTTTGAAGATATCTCTTTTACCATTTTGCACTACGATCGTAACAGCGACCAGTTGAACAAATCGTCACGTAACAGGCTAAGCCAGATTGCTGATTACGTTCGCTACAACCAAGATATTGATCTTGTGCTAGTGGCCACGTATACCGATTCTGCTGACAGTAAAGGCATCAGCCAAAACCTTTCAGAACGAAGAGCTGAATCACTAAGAGAGTACTTTAAGTCACTCGGTTTGCCAGAAGACCGTATTCAAGTTCAAGGATATGGTAAGCGTCGCCCGATTGCTGACAACAACTCGCCAATTGGTAAAGATAAAAACCGACGCGTTGTGATCTCTTTAGGCCGTACACAGGTTTAAACTGAATAGCTTGTCTAGATAAAGATAAAGATAAAGATAAAGATAAAGATAAAAATGCCTATCTACGTGATGGGCATTTTTTGTTTGGATAACATGTCGATTTGGCTCTAATTATTCGAGGCAACCATTAATTCAAGCGGAACCGAGCAATCATTTCACAGTTGGTCGCAGTATCGATTTTTTCAACCATAGAGGCTATTTTAGGATTTGGATGACGTTTCATGAAATCGATAAGGGCTTTTTTACAACAACCAATAGAATCTATAAAGCTAGAGCATTGCGTATTAGGGCACTGAGGAATCAGTGTCAGGACCTTTTCAGAGGCAAGCTGAAGGTACTTAAGTTCATATTCTGTATCGCCCGCCCATCGCCAAAACTGAGCAAGGTTGTGGCAAGAGATGACCGAAATCAGTAAGCGTTCATCGGCCTGAATATCAGTACGCTCAGTAATTTCTTCGCTTAAATTCAACGCCTGCTGATAGTGAAGAATGCTTCGTACAGGATCGTCGAGTTGCAATGCAGTATCGGCAAGTAACGTGTGTTTTTCCCATTCGCTAATCATTGTATAACCTCACTAATCAAGATGGGTTTAATTTAAATGATAATCATTATCATGTAAAGTTTCATAGATTAGATTGTGAATAATACTGGGTAAAGAATATTGATTATGAATGAATTGATAAAAAAGAAGCGAGCATAGTGCTCGCTTCTCTTGTGCATTAATTTAGCTTTTGCTTTCAAAGCCTAGTATCGCAATGGTTAGTGACTAACCTTCGAGGCCTGCACTTGCTTGTTTGTTCTGAATAAGCTCAATCATGTAGCCGTCAGGGTCTTTTACGAATGCAATGTGAGTAGACCCGCCTTTTACAGGGCCGGCTTCACGAGTCACGTTACCGCCAGCGGCTTTAATCGCGTCACACGTAGTGTAGATATCATCAACACCGATCGCTACGTGACCGAAAGCTGAGCCTAGGTCGTATTCAGTTGTGCCCCAATTGTAAGTTAACTCAATAACAGCACCTTGAGATTCGTCACCAAAGCCAACAAAAGCCAGTGTGTATTCGTACTCTTTATTTTCGTTCTTACGTAATAGTTGCATGCCCATTACGTTGGTGTAGAACTCGATAGATTTATCTAGATCACCAACTCGTAGCATGGTGTGTAAAATACGACCGTTTGACATGATTTGCTCCTAGCGTTAACTATGTTTACGTTTTTTGTAATTCTGTTTTATGCCGCCAGAAAAGTGCGGCACGGTTTAGCTTCTTAGCTTCTTAGCTTCTTAGCTTTGGGCTAACAGCTTATGAGCTTAGACGTCTGTTTTTTCCTTGAACTCACACAAATCCTCAATGATACAGCTGCCACAACGTGGTTTACGCGCGACACAGGTATAACGTCCATGAAGAATGAGCCAATGGTGGACATCCAGTTTGAATTCTTTGGGAATGACTTTGAGCAGCTTAGCTTCAACATCGTCGACCGTTTTGCCCATCGCTAATTTAGTGCGGTTTGATACGCGGTAGATGTGGGTATCAACGGCAATGGTTGGCCAACCGAAAGCAGTATTCAATACCACGTTGGCTGTTTTACGGCCAACACCAGGAAGGGCTTCTAATGCAGCGCGATCTTCCGGTACTTCACCATTATGTAGGTCAAGCAGCATGCGACACGTTTTAATGGTGTTTTCTGCTTTCGAATTAAAGAGGCCGATTGTCTTGATGTACTCTTTTAAGCCATCGACACCTAGGTCGAAAATAGCTTGTGGAGTATTAGCCACTGGGTAAAGCTTATCAGTGGCTTTGTTGACGCTGACATCAGTTGCCTGCGCAGATAAGAGCACGGCGATCAGCAACTCGAAAGGGCTGTTCCAGTTAAGCTCGGTTTCTGGCTTTGGATTGTTTTCTCTTAAACGCTCAAGTATTTCTACTCGTTTTACATTGTTCATAGCGACATTACTTTCAAATAGTTAGGGCTTGAGCTCCGGAGTTGGTATTCAATAAACTCTAAATGCTCAGGCTTTATCATCGGTTACGCGCTCTTATGAGCGTCATTATTATGTGTACTTGGTCAATCTAATTATCTGCTGAGCGGTTGAGCTACTCAGCAGGGTTTAAGCTACTGTAACTTATTAAGCATTGGTAACGCGAGCGCGTTCAATGGCTGGTTTTTCTTGTTTTGGCTGTCTAGATTTTACTTGGTTGTCGATGATGTTTTTCAAAGCAATCAAGAAACCAACACCAATAAAGGCACCTGGTGGAAGCAGGGCTAGCAAGAAGCTGTTATCAAATTGGAATATCTGGATTCGTAACACTGAAGCCCAGTCGCCAAGAAGTAGGTCTGCACCATCAAAAAGGGTTCCGTTACCAATAACCTCACGCATCGCACCCAATACAACCAGTACCGATGTCATGCCAAGACCCATCCAAAAACCATCTTGAGCAGCAGGTAAAACTGCATTTTTTGAAGCAAAGGCTTCCGCTCGGCCAATGATGATACAGTTGGTTACAATCAGTGGTATGAAGATACCCAAAGATAGGTAAAGGCCATACGCGTAAGCATTCATCAGAAGTTGAACACAGGTTACCAGTGAAGCAATGATCATCACGAATACTGGGATTCGAATTTCTTTTGGTACATGGTGACGAACCAAAGATACACAGACGTTCGAACCGACTAATACAAGCAATGTAGCAATGCCTAACCCAAGCGCGTTGGTCACCGTTGACGACACAGCCAGTAATGGACACAGCCCAAGAAGTTGCACTAGGGCAGGGTTGTTGGCCCACATGCCATTTTTAATTAGTGTTTTATGGTCACTCATTATTCACCGCCACAATTTAGAGGTTGAGCAAGCAATGCTTGGTTGTTTTGGTTAACGTACTGAACCGCTTGTTTCACTGATTTTACGACGGCTCTCGGTGTAATGGTTGCGCCGGTAAATTGGTCAAAATCGCCACCATCTTTACGAACTTTCCAACGCTCAAGGTTAGAGTCAGTTACTTGTTTACCCGAAAATGAGAGTATCCAATCAGTCACTCGTAAATCAATTTTATCACCCAGACCTGGAGTTTCTTGGTGTGAAAGAACGCGAGTACCTAAAATAGTACCGTCGATTTTCATTCCAACAATGACCTTAATCGCCCCGTTGTAGCCATCGGGTGCAATCGCTTCGATCGCAATCGCACTTGGCTCACCATTGAGTTTAGCAATGTAAGCAGGCATCGCTTGTTGCGTCCCCAACTCTTCTGCTTGAACCAGAGTGCAGGCTGAAAATAGTTCATTATCATGCAGGTCGTGCGGAATCACCTGGTTAAGCACAGATAATAGTTGAGCCTGTTCTTGTTGCTTAATCTGATCTTTGGTGAGGTAGTGAGTTACCGCCACTAATCCTGTCGAAGCACAAGCAAAAACCGCGAGTACAAGGCCATTTTTTTTAATTGCATTTAGCATGGTATCCGCTCCTTAGTGGCCGTATGTACGAGGTTTGGTGTAGTAGTCAATTAGTGGAACACACATGTTAGCTAACAATACAGCAAACGCCACACCATCAGGGAAGCCACCCCAACTGCGAATAATAAAGACTAACCCGCCAATCAGAGCACCAAATACCAAGCGACCTTTTACTGTCGTCGAGGCTGAAACCGGATCAGTTGCTATGAAGAAAGCACCAAGCATGGTTGCGCCAGACAATAGATGAATGGTTGGAGAAGCGGTTTCACCCGGAGTTAGGATCAAGAAGACCAAACTAAACAACGTAAGGCTGCCGATAAAAGCGACCGGAATATACCATTGAATCACACGTTGTTTAATGAGCACTAAGCCACCTATTAAATAAGCAAGGTTAACCCATTCCCAACCTACGCCAGCTAACCAGCTGAATTGTGGTTGAGACAGAGCTTCAGAAGCTGTGTTACCCGCCGTTAAAGTGGTTTTGAATGCATCGAGCGGCGTTGCCATCGTGGTGCCATCAATACCAAGGCGCGCTTGTTGCAGTGACAAACCTTCATTATTGAAACCGGTAAAGATCATCAAAAATGAGTCAACAAAGCTTGTTGTTTCAGCGGTTAAGCTAGTCGGCGCATTCCAACTCGTCATTTGAACTGGGAATGAGATCAGCAAAACAACGTAAGCCACCATCGCGGGATTAAACGGATTTTGCCCAAGACCACCGTAGAGGTGTTTCGCAATAACAATCGCGAAAAACATACCTATGACTAGAATCCACCATGGAGAGTGTGGGGGAATCGCGACGCTCAGCAGCCAAGCGGTAACAACCGCACTGTAATCACGCAATGCCATCACTGGCGGACGTTTTCTTAGCAACATTACAGCGGTTTCAAAGGTAACAGCAAGTGCAATAGCAAATACTAATTGGATGAGCGTACCCCATCCAAAGAAGTAGGTTTGAGCTAGTAGACCTGGCAACGCACAAATAGCGACCCATTTCATGAGATCAGGGGTGCTTCTACGATTGTGCGCGTGCGGTGAGCTGGCGATAAAGAAGGCCACTACTCTTTCTCCTCATTATTCTTTTTGTCTTGCTCTTGCTGCGCCTTTCTTGCTTTAGCACGAGCTATTGCGGCAGCAACTGCTGCTTTTTTAGGATCGATTGGTTCTGACTGAATATCAGCTTCCACTTCAATTTCAATTTCAATTACAGGTTCAGTAGTCGTTGCTTCTGTTTCGATCTGCTTAGCTTGTTGTGCTTTCTTCGCTTTAGCGCGAGCTATTGCGGCAGCAACTGCTGCTTTTTTAGGATCGACTGGTTCTGACTGAATATCAGCTTCAATTTCAATTACAGGTTCAGTAGTCGTTGCTTCTGTTTCGATCTGCTTAGCTTGTTGTGCTTTCTTCGCTTTAGCGCGAGCTATTGCAGCGGCAACGGCAGCTTTTTTAGGATCGACAGATTCTTCTGGAGCCTCGGGCTCAGGAGTTTCAGTTGTCTCTTCCTGTTTAGCTTGTTGTGCTTTCTTCGCTTTAGCGCGAGCTAATGCAGCGGCAACGGCAGCTTTTTTAGGATCGACAGATTCTTCTGGAGCCTCGGGCTCAGGAGTTTCAGTTGTCTCTTCCTGTTTAGCTTGCTGTGCTTTCTTCGCTTTAGCTCGAGCAATCGCTGCAGCGACAGCATCTTTTTTAGCATCGCCAGTACGTTCAGCTGGAGTATCAGTCACAGACTCTACTTGTTGAGCCTTCTTTGCTTTAGCGCGAGCGATGGCTGCAGCGACAGCGTCTTTCTTAGTGTCGCCAGAACTTTCAGCTGAAGCTTCAGACGCTGACTCCGCTTGTTGAGCTTTCTTGGCTTTAGCGCGAGCAATAGCCGCAGCGACGGCATCTTTCTTAGCATCGCCAGAGCTTTCTGTTGGATTATCCGTTGCAGCTTGCTGTGCTTTACGTTCTCGTGCTTGACGTTTACGCTCTTCACGTAGCTTAGACATTTCAGAGTTATCTGGTTCTGCGTCATTTGCTTTCTGGGCCGCAGCTTGTTTTGCTTTTGCTCTAGCAATAGCCGCTGCAACCGCAGGTTTTACAGCCGGTTCCGCATTAGGAGCTTGGTCTGCCGCGGCTTTTTGCGCTTTAACGCGAGCAATCGCAGCTGCAATCGCATCATCACCATCCGTAGACTTCATGTCTTTACGACGGTTGTCAGCGGCTTTCTTGAAGCGGTTTTCACGCTCTGCTTTGTCACGCTCCATGCGAGCGTTTTTTTCTTCGAAACGAATCTTGGCGCGTTCTGCAGCTGTTGCTTCGTCTTTTCTTGTTTTGATTTCTGCTTTCGCTTGGCGATAGTACTGAACAAGAGGAATTTCACTTGGGCAGACAAAGGCACAAGCACCACATTCAATGCAGTCTTTAATATTTAGTTCTTCACACTTATCCAACTCGTTGGCTTTCGCATGCCATTGCAGTTGTTGAGGGAGCAATGACGCAGGACATGCTTCGGCACAAGCACTGCATCGAATACATTCCATTTCATAAGTGCTTGGCGAAATTTCACGGCGTGTCGGCGCTAAAATACAGTTGGACGTTTTGGTAATTGGCACATTAGCATGTGGTAAAGTGAAGCCCATCATAGGGCCGCCCAAAATCAATCGCGGCAGCTTTTTATCCGCTTTGTAGCCAAACTCTTCCAGTAACTCGTGTACTGGTGTACCTAATAGTGCCCATACGTTGCGAGGTTGCTTAAAGGTCTTCCCTGTTAAAGTCACAACACGGTTGATAACGGGCTCGCCGTCAACCACTGCTCTTTTAATAGAGTAGAGAGAACCGACGTTTTGAACCAAAACACCAATATCTGCAGGTATACCACCAGCTGGAACCTCTTTATTGGTGAGGATCTTGATGAGCTGTTTCTCACCACCCGAAGGGTATTTAGTTGGGATAACTCGAATGACGATGTCTTTGTTTTTCGCTGCAACCTCAAGTGCTTTTATTGCATCAGGTTTGTTGTCTTCAATACCGATAACGGTCAGCTTTGGTCGAAGGATATGTTCAACCACTTCAATGCCTTTTAAAACTTCGTTGGCATGCTCTTGAAGCAACTTGTCATCTGAGGTGATGTAAGGTTCACACTCAGCAGCGTTGACGATCAAAATGTCGGTACGACCTAAACCTGATTGAAGCTTCTTAGCCGTAGGGAAGCCCGCGCCGCCCATGCCTGAAATACCGGCTTGGCGAATCACATCCAGCAGTTCGTCAGAGGTTTTTTTAGAAAAGTCTTCAACTGGATTTTTTTCAATCCAAGTGTCTAAGCCATCAGGTTTAATAACCACGCACATTTCGCTCAGACCTGAAGGGTGAGCGGTGGTTCTTGGTTCAATAGCGGTAATCACACCCGAAGTTGGTGCATGTACTGGCAAAGTAAAACCCGTATCTAAGGCCGTCAGTTGTTGACCTTTTAGTACGGTGTCACCAACAGCAACCAATAGGTTACCGGGCTTACCGATGTGCTGTTTCACTGGAAGAACGATTTCTTCAGGAAGCCTTGCATGGGTGATATCGGTAGTATTTGACTGTTTTTTGTTTTCAGCAGGATGCACGCCGCCCGGGAAATCCCAAATAGAGCCCGTGCGAATTTGTTCAATTAAAGAGATCATACCAACTAACCCTATGCTTTCGGCTCTGATGCAGTCGCATCAGTGGCTTGGTTAGTGATATCAGTAACAGGAATGATGTTCATCTGCCATTTCCAATTTTCAGTCGTTGTTGCCACTGGAATCATTTCGATACAGTCAGTAGGGCACGGTGCGACACATAGATCACAACCTGTACATTCATCTTTAATTACTGTGTGTAGTGCCTTGGTACCACCAACAATGGCGTCAACAGGGCAGGCTTGAATACACTTAGTACAGCCGATACACATATCTTCATGAATGAAGGCAACGGTTTTTACTTTGTTATCTAAATCATGAGCGGAGTCTTCAACTTCTACGCCCATTAAGTCTGCTAGCTTCTCAATAGTTGCTTGGCCGCCCGGAGGACATTTGTTGATCTTGTCTCCGTTAGCGATCGCCTCTGCGTATGGGCGACAACCTGGGTAGCCACATTGACCACATTGAGTTTGCGGTAAGATGGTGTCGATTTGATCGACGATAGGATCGGCTTCAACTTTAAAGCGGATAGAAGCAAAGCCCAAAATAGCGCCAAAAACAGCGGCTAAAACGGCTAGCGCAATGATCGCAATTAAAATGGTACTCATGCTTATTTCACCAACCCAGTAAAGCCCATAAATGCCAAAGACATTAAGCCTGCTGTGATCATCGCAATCGATGCGCCTTTGAAGGGCATTGGAACATCAGCAACCGCAATACGTTCACGCATCGCAGCAAATAGGATCAATACAAGAGAGAAACCCACCGCAGCGCCAAAACCATAGATGATCGACTGAATGAAGTTGTGGTTTTCATTGATGTTCAAAAGTGCCACACCTAATACCGCACAGTTGGTGGTGATAAGAGGCAGGAAGATACCCAATAGGCGATAAAGAGTCGGGCTGGTTTTGTGAACGACCATTTCCGTAAATTGAACGACCACCGCGATAACCAAAATGAAGCTCATGGTACGCAGGTATTCAATACCCAGAGGGGTAAGGATGTAGGTTTCTACTAGGTATGCAGATACCGACGCTAACGTCAGAACGAAAGTCGTCGCGAGGCCCATGCCAATCGCAGTCTCCAGTTTCTTGGAGACTCCCATGAAAGGACATAGCCCTAAAAACTTCACTAGCACAAAGTTATTGACCAGCACTGTGCCAACCAACAACAAAAGGTATTCGGTCATAATGGATTAATTCTTGAGATTCCGATCCCGATATTATCCTGCTTTGCTCGCCTAATAACAACCAAGGATCACTAGGGATTTAGATGCTTGGTGAAAAAACAACCAGGTAATCGTTTAATTAAGATGGGTCAGGTTAAGTATAGGTGGGCAATTTTTACTTGGTGAGACAAGTTTATAGGGGCGGTTGGGCTGGACCTTTCATAAGTTCACTCTTGAATTAAACTCGATCTGCTTCCTACCAGTAGGGTCATATTTGTTGAGCTTGGTGATCAGAATTATCAAAAAGAGAAGAAAAGCGGTGAATCGAATACATTCTCAAAGCACTAAAACGCAAAAAACCGCATCGAGTGATGCGGCTTTTTTAAATTTGGCCCCCTTGTCGAGACTTGAACGCGGGCGGCTAGGTTTGTGACATTAACTTGGAACAAGTTAGTCGCAGTTATATACGAGAAGAGCCCAATCTTTCGATTGGGCTCTTTTCTGAATTTGGCTCCCCTTGCAAGACTTGAACTTGCGACATACGGATTAACAGTCCGCCGTTCTACCAACTGAACTAAAGGGGAATTGCTTGTTAGCGATGCGAATTTTAATAATAGTCCGATTTTCTGTCAACAAAAAATAGCAGAAAAAAGTAAGATAAAAAACTTTACTTTCTTGAACACCTTATCGGATTTAGCTTTGCTTTAGTTATCCACCAAAATTGTGGATAAGTGTGTGTGTGAAATCTTAACAACAATAATCGGGATAAATCTGAAAATGTAAAAAATACAAATAAAGTAATGTATTTAAAGAGTTTGTATTGAAATATCGCTGTTGTATAACTTTTTTAGATTATAAAGAAAACAGCAGAACAAGCGGTATTTTTAGATTTTTTGGGGAAAAGTAGTGGATTAAAATTAGAGTAATATAGCTGAAGAAACTTTGCAGGGGCACGGATGATACCAAGTTATAAAAATAAAAGCTATAACTGATATCAGATCTTAAGATGCGTTTCTCTAGATAATAGTTGCAACGACACTCCTCCTAGAGTGACAATGACCTGATTATAAAAACAGTATGGAAAGGCGACCTATGAGTAAACTCTTTGACTTGGTATCGGACTACAGCCCGTCCGGTGACCAGCCGACTGCGATAACCAAATTATTGGACGGACTAGATTCCGGTTTGGCACATCAAACTTTATTAGGGGTAACAGGCTCTGGTAAAACCTTTACTCTTGCCAACGTCATTTCCCAATCTCAAAGACCTGCGATCCTGTTAGCGCCTAATAAGACATTGGCGGCTCAACTTTACGGTGAGATGAAATCTTTCTTTCCAAACAATGCCGTTGAGTATTTCGTTTCTTACTACGATTACTACCAACCTGAAGCCTACGTTCCAACCACGGACACGTTCATCGAGAAAGATGCGTCTGTGAACGCTCATATTGAACAGATGAGGCTTTCGGCAACCAAAGCCTTACTCGAGCGAAAAGACGCCATCATTGTGGCTTCTGTGTCGGCTATCTACGGTCTTGGTGATCCTAAGTCTTACTTGAAGATGATGCTTCATTTGAGTCGCGGTGAGGTGATGGATCAGCGTGATATTTTACGCCGCTTGGCTGAGCTGCAATATTCAAGAAACGATGTCGCCTTTGAACGTGGTCAGTTCCGTGTTCGTGGTGAAGTGATCGATATCTTCCCGGCTGAATCTGACCAAGATGCGGTTCGAATTGAGATGTTCGATGACGAAGTCGATTGTATTAGTATTTTTGATCCACTGACTGGTGCGATTAAGCAAAGAGACTTACCACGCTTTACGGTCTATCCAAAAACTCACTATGTAACCCCAAGAGAAAAAATCCTTGAAGCGATTGAGAAGATTAAAGATGAATTGCGCGATAGGGCTCAATACCTAAAAGACAACAACAAACTGTTAGAAGAACAACGTATCTCTCAAAGAACACAGTTTGATATCGAGATGATGACTGAGCTTGGCTTTTGTTCGGGTATCGAAAACTATTCACGATACTTAAGCGGTCGTGCGGAAGGGGAAGCGCCCCCTACGCTGTTCGATTATTTACCTAACGATGGCCTGCTGATCATCGATGAGTCACACGTAACGGTGCCGCAAATTGGTGCCATGTATAAAGGTGACCGATCTCGGAAAGAAACCTTGGTTGAGTTTGGTTTCAGGCTGCCTTCTGCGCTGGATAACCGTCCTATGAAGTTTGACGAGTTTGAATCGATCGCTCCGCAGACGATATTCGTTTCAGCAACGCCTGGTAACTATGAGATAGAAAAATCAGATGGCGAAATTGCCGATCAAGTGGTTCGTCCGACGGGTTTGCTTGACCCTATTATTGAAGTTCGTCCGGTTGCTACTCAGGTTGATGACTTGTTATCTGAGATAAGAATACGCTCTGTTAAGGAAGAGCGAGTGTTGGTCACGACGCTAACGAAACGAATGGCAGAAGATTTAACAGAGTATCTCAGTGAACACGGGGTTAAAGTGCGTTACTTACACTCAGATATCGACACCGTTGAGCGTGTCGAGATCATTCGAGATCTACGTTTGGGCGAGTTTGATGTGTTAGTGGGTATTAACTTACTTCGTGAAGGTTTGGATATGCCTGAAGTATCGCTGGTGGCGATTCTTGATGCTGACAAAGAGGGCTTCTTGCGATCTGAACGTTCTCTTATTCAAACGATTGGTCGTGCGGCACGTAACTTGGAGGGTCGAGCGATCTTGTATGGAGACTCAATTACTAAGTCGATGAGAAAAGCGATTGATGAAACCGACCGTCGCAGGGAGAAACAACAGGCTTACAATGAAGAGCAAGGCATCACTCCGCAAGCACTGAAACGTAATATCAAAGATATTATGGAGCTGGGTGATCTCACTAAGTCGAAACAGCAGCGACAATCTAAGCAGGTTCCACTATCGAAAGTCGCCGAGCCTTCTGAAAATTACACCGTGCTTACCCCGCAGCAGCTTGATAAAGAGATCAGTAAGCTAGAAGCTACGATGTATCAACATGCTCAGAACTTGGAATTTGAATTAGCGGCGCAAAAGCGTGATGAGATAGAGCAGTTGAGAAAGCAGTTCATTACCAACAGCTAATCTCAATTCTTATTCAAGAAGTTTATATCGGAAAAATTTAAAGTGGAGAGTGTTTCAGACAAAAAACAGCCAGTAGTAAATGTTCTACTGGCTTACGTTTGTGAACACTGAGTCCACTAACAACGTCAGTTGGCTAGGTGACCCGAAGGTCAATCTAGCCGTTGCATCGTTCGTGCCATGTAGCTAATACATTGATTATTTGAAGCAGGTAGAGAAATATAATACAAATACCGTGGTTGATTTGCATAATGCAAAGCGGAATGCGACTATAATAAGAAATGCAAATTATAAATGGCTAGGATATGCAATCAAAAACGCTAGATAACAAATCAAAGTATTTGTTGATGGTGGAGGATACGGCTTCGGTCGCCGCTTTATATCGCTCGTATCTTACACCGCTCGAAATTGATATCAACATTGTCGGCACAGGTCGCGATGCAATTGAGAGTTTGAATCATCGAATCCCTGACCTCATCTTATTAGATCTGCGCCTTCCTGATATGACGGGTATGGACGTACTATTTGCTGTAAAACAAAAATACCCAGAAGTCCCCGTTATCTTCATGACGGCTCACGGCTCTATCGATACCGCAGTAGAAGCCATGCGTCATGGTTCTCAAGATTTCCTTATTAAACCTTGTGAAGCCGATCGACTCCGTATAACGGTGAATAACGCGATACGCAAAGCCACTAAACTGAAGAACAGTTCTGAAAACCCGGGTAATCAAAACTATCAAGGATTCATCGGTAGTAGCCAAACCATGCAGCAGGTTTATCGAACTATCGATTCCGCGGCATCGAGTAAAGCGAGTATTTTCATTACCGGTGAAAGTGGTACCGGAAAAGAGGTGTGTGCAGAAGCGATTCACGCGGCGAGTAAGCGTGGTGATAAGCCATTCATTGCGATTAACTGTGCGGCTATTCCTAAAGATTTAATCGAAAGTGAGCTGTTTGGTCACGTAAAAGGTGCCTTTACTGGCGCTGCAACCGATCGTCAAGGTGCGGCTGAACTTGCCGATGGTGGAACCTTGTTCCTCGATGAGTTGTGTGAGATGGATCTTGAGCTACAAACCAAGCTTTTGCGTTTTATTCAAACGGGTACTTTCCAAAAAGTAGGCTCTTCGAAGATGAAGAGTGTGGATGTTCGTTTTGTATGTGCAACCAACCGAGACCCTTGGAAAGAAGTCCAAGAAGGTCGCTTTAGAGAAGATTTATACTACCGTTTATATGTAATTCCACTGCACCTACCGCCATTGCGTGAGCGTGGCGAGGATGTTATCGAGATTGCATATTCACTGCTGGGCTACATGTCTGTTGAGGAAGGTAAGGCCTTTGTTCGTTTTGCTCAGGAAGTGCTGGACCGCTTTAACCAATACGAGTGGCCGGGTAACGTTCGTCAGCTACAAAATGTGTTGCGAAACGTGGTGGTACTGAACAATGGTAAAGAGATTACCCTGAACATGCTTCCACCTCCACTGAACCAGCCGATTGAGAGCAGTCTGCGGTTGAAAGAGATGCAAAATGAAGACATCACTGTAAAAGACATTTTCCCATTGTGGATCACTGAAAAAACAGCGATTGAACAGGCCATAAAAGCATGTGATGGCAACATCCCTCGTGCGGCAGGCTTCTTAGATGTCAGTCCATCGACGATATATCGTAAGTTACAAACGTGGAATGCGAAGCAGTAGTCACTAAACAATAAGAAAAGAACAATGACGAAAGTATTAAATCAGCAAAAAGTTGATGAGCTTGCCAGTGAAATAGGGCCAGAGAATGTGCCAGTTTTATTGGACATCTTTTTAGGTGAATTGAAAGGTTATTATGAGCATCTAGAGCTTAATAAAGATAACGATACTTCCAAATATTTGGCTGATATTAGCCATGCACTTAAAAGCAGTGCGGCGAGTTTTGGCGCAGATTCATTGTGCAGTTTTGCGATCAGCTTGGATGCAAAAGTAAAACAAGCCTTGCCTGTGACAGAGGTTGATTTTCAAAATATGCAAGAACTGTTGCTAACAACTTATCAGGAATATCAGCAGTTGATGACCGACATCTAAAACCGCTGATGGCGACGTATACTAGATACAGGCACAAAAAAAGGAGCGTTATGCTCCTTTTTTACATCATCAATATGGACCTAGGCTAGCTGGAATCTAATTGCCTGCTGAAGCTTTACACGGTCATGTCGCCAATCTCGATTGGGAGAAGCAAGGTCAGTGGTTATACAGTTCCAGAGTCCTTCAAGTTCAGGGTGTGGAGCATTGCCCAGCACGACATCGATTTTTCTCGCTTTACAGGTGCGCTCACACCACTCTAATTGTTCTTGAAGGGTCATTTTCCCTGCAGGGCCGTGCTCTGGCGAAAGGTTTTCAACGAAGATAACTTTAGCCTTAGCGTTCTCCGAGATTGCTTTACCAATTTCAGGCAGAAGAAGCGGGGGCATCACACTGGTCAGAAAGCTGCCAGGACCAAGAACGATACAGTCTGCTTGTTCGACGGCCGCAACGGCTTCTTTGGTTGCGGGGACTTCTGGCGACAAATCCATCATGCGTAGCTTTTCGGTCATGTCATCAACATTGGTTTCGCCGGTTACCCAACGACCGTCCATGGATAGGGCTGTGAGGTCAGAAGGGTGCTCCGTCATTGGGACGATATTGACATCGACCTTGAGCATATTTCGAATTAGGTTAATCGCTTCTAGTGGGCGAACCGAGAGGTTGTCTAATGCAGTGAGCATTAGGTTACCTAAGTTATGACCGTCGAGTTCGCCTTGGCCGCGAAAGCGGTATTCGAACATCATCGAGCTAATTGAAGGTTCTGTTATTAATTGGTTGATACAGTTGCGTGTATCTCCCCAAGCGATACCACCTTGGCAGTCTCGAATTCGTCCTGTTGAGCCGCCATTATCCGTTGTTGCAACAATGCCAGTTGCGTTGTTACCAAAGTCTTTTAGTGCAGCAAGCATACGACCTAAGCCATGGCCTCCACCGATTGCTACGACTTTCTTTGAAGCGTAAATATTCATTTTTTATTCTTGTTAGATTATTACCAACTATAATTTAGGTTAAATACTTCTCGCTATATACTCAGCAAGAGTTATTTTGAGCGTTTGATACGTTTTTTTTGCCGATGTGGCCCGTTTTTTACCATCAGAGCTAGATTCACGTACAAATATTAAGTATTTTATTACACAGCTACTGCGTGTGTGAATATAACGTGCAGTTGCCATAACTCCGAGCTCTCGCATGCTAAGTCGCACAGTGGTATTTGCTGTACCGATACGCATCAAGAGCCAGTGACATGTTGTCACAAGGGCTTAATTGGAAATGATTATGCCTCCCGTGTTTGGAAAGGTGTTCCGTGGCGCAACAATTCGAAGATAGATTCCATCGCAAGTTTTATTACTTGCGCTTGTCGGTTACAGACGTCTGTAACTTTAAATGTACTTACTGCTTGCCAGATGGTTATAAACCGTCAGGGCAAAAAAATTCGTCTTTTTTAAGTGTTCCCGAGATCAAACGCGTTGTTAAAGCGTTTGCAGATTGTGGTACCTCAAAGATCCGCATTACAGGCGGAGAGCCGAGCCTGCGTAAAGACTTTCCTGAAATCATACATACCGTCGCTTCTACTCCTGGCATCGAAAAAGTAGCCACCACAACTAATGGCTACCGCATGGAGAAACAAGTAGAGCAATGGCGTGATGCTGGTTTAACCCACATAAACGTTAGCGTGGATAGTTTAGATTCGCGTATGTTCCATCAGATCACTGGTGAGAATAAGTTTACAGAGGTTATGCGAGGTATTGATAAAGCGTTTGAGGTTGGCTTTGAACAAGTCAAAGTAAACGTCGTATTAATGAAAGACCTCAATAGTCAGGAGTTACCAGCCTTCCTTAATTGGATCAAAGACAAACCTATTCAATTACGTTTTATCGAGCTTATGAAAACCGGCGAGATGGACGAGTTGTTCGATAAACACCATGTTTCTGGCGTTGCGATTCGCAATCAGCTTATTGCTAATGGTTGGCTATTAAAAGTCAAAGCCGTTAATGATGGTCCGGCACAAGTGTTTGTCCACCCAGACTACAAGGGTGAAATCGGTTTAATCATGCCTTATGAGAAAGACTTTTGTGAGAGTTGTAACCGACTGCGCGTTTCAGCGACCGGTAAACTTCACCTATGTCTGTTTGGCGACCACGGTGTTGAACTGCGAGATCTGATTCAAGAAGATCAACAAGAGCAAGAGCTCATTGATCGAATTCAGGCTCAGCTTCAAACTAAGTCCGTTAGCCACTTCTTACACGATGGCAACAGCGGCATGACTCCAAACTTGGCGTCAATCGGCGGTTAACCCGCTACACACTCTAAAGCATTTTATCGCTCAGCTTCCTTAGGCTGGGCGAATCAGTCTAATCATTGAAAATTTATATAGGTGAACAAATGGGTCACGCAGAAAGCAAATTCCAAGCAGCAAACATTGCAGTACTAACGGTTTCAGATACACGTACAGAAGAAAATGACACGTCAGGTGGTTACCTAGCTGAGCATGCTAAAGAAGCGGGTCACAACGTGGTTGATAAGCAAATCGTTATTGACGATATGTACAAGATCCGCGCGATCGTATCTCAGTGGATCGCTGATGACAGCGTGCAAGCGATCATGATCACTGGCGGTACGGGTTTCACTTCTCGTGACAGTACACCTGAAGCACTTAAGCCACTATTCGACAAAGAAGTAGAAGGCTTTGGTGAGCTTTTCCGTCAAGTGTCTTACGAAGAGATTGGTACTTCGACAATTCAGTCGCGTGCGATTGCGGGCTTTGCTAACCACACAGTAATCTTTGCGATGCCAGGTTCTACAGGTGCTTGTCGCACCGGTTGGACGAAGATCATCAAGCAACAAATGGATGCTAGCCACCGCCCTTGTAACTTTATGCCACATCTTTCTGTATAAGGTGGTTTGAGTATGAGCCAATTTACACACATTAATGCGTCTGGCGAAGCGAACATGGTCGATGTATCGGCTAAAGCGGAAACTGTACGCGAAGCGAGAGCGGAAGCTTTCGTTCAAATGTCAGCAGAAACGCTAGAGCTGATTGTTTCTGGTAGCCACCATAAAGGTGATGTTTTTGCGACGGCACGTATTGCTGGCATCCAAGCGGCGAAGAAGACCTGGGACTTGATTCCACTGTGCCACCCTCTACTACTAACTAAAGTAGAAGTGCAGCTAGAAGCTATCGAATCTGAAAACAAGGTTCGCATTGAATCTGTTTGTAAGCTTGCAGGTAAGACGGGCGTTGAGATGGAAGCGCTAACGGCTGCTTCTGTTGCTGCGCTAACGATTTACGATATGTGTAAAGCTGTTCAGAAAGACATTGTTATCGAGAACGTACGCCTGTTAGAGAAGACGGGTGGTAAATCAGGTCACTTCAAGGTGGAATCATGATTACGGTACTTTTCTTTGCACAAACTCGTGAACTTGTCGGTGTTGATAGCCTAGAAGTCGATGCGCAATACAATACTATTGAAGCGATTCGCAGCCACCTTGTAACAAAAGAAGGCAAATGGGATATCGCATTGGAAGAGGGCAAGCTGCTGGCAGCACTTAACCAATCAATCGTACCTTTGACGACTGAAGTGAAAGACGGCGATGAAGTGGCTTTCTTCCCACCAGTTACTGGAGGTTAACCATGAGTGACTCTCGAGTTATTGATCCAAGAGTAGTAGTTACTGCTGAAGACTTTTCTGTGGGTGACGAATACGATTATCTAGCTCAAGGTACAGCTGCAGGAGCGGTAGTGACGTTTGTTGGTAAAGTTCGCGACATGAATCTTGGCGACAACGTAATTGGTTTGTCTCTAGAGCATTATCCGGGTATGACAGAGAAGTCGCTGAGCGAGATTTGCGACCAAGCTGAAGCTCGCTGGCCGATTGAGAAGATGCGAGTGATTCACCGCGTGGGTGACCTAGATATCGGTGACCAGATTGTTTACGTTGGTGTATCCAGTGCGCATCGTGACGCTGCCTTCGAAGCGTGTGAGTTTGTTATGGACTTTCTGAAAACCAAAGCGCCGTTTTGGAAAAAAGAACGTACTACTGAAACCACTCGTTGGGTAGATTCGCGAGATTCCGATGCTAAGGCTGCAGAACGTTGGGAAAAATAGCCCGTTAATATTTCGTCACGTCTTTAAATAGTGGAACTGATATATACAGTCCTGACGAAATTAGTAGTCCTTATTTAAATAAACGAAGCCGACTCCCTAAGTCGGCTTTTTTGTATTTGTTATAGCGTTATATATAAATAAATTGTATTTTAATAAATGATTAAGCACTTCCTGTGAATATAAATTCTAATGACAAACTAGCCCTTATTGGTGCAGTATTTCTTCTGTTTTGGTGCAGTGTATTATGCTGTTTTGTATAAAGTGATAACCCTCACAAATAGTGCAGTCTGTTTAGGGGATATGTGATGTGCAATTAGATTTGATGTGGCATTAATGTTAATTTGTTGGCCGTGTTCTAGCATAAGATGCTAAAAAAAAGTATCAGTACAGATACATCAACACTAAAGGCTGTTTTTTAATAAATCCCTATGCGTAACTCACTATGTATTGGAGTTTTATTAGATTAATACACTGACACCTTGAATATTTCGGAGAATTATCCGATTTTTTGCGGCTTGTTTATGGCAAATTACTTCAATGGTTGATAGTGTGTGCCTCAATCTTTGTAAGGTTTTAGGTTTTTATGCTTATATTTTGAGCTAAATAAATCTAAATCACTGCCGTTCAGTGAACCTAGCAAAGAAGTCATGGATGCAATACGAAAAACTTGGAGTTTATTAAATGTACAAGAATAAAATCACTCAAGCCCTTCTTCTAGGTGCTGGTTTGGCAGTGGCTGCCACTTCTACTCTTTCTATCGCTGCTGAAGTTCCAGCAGGCACTGAACTAGCAAAAGTTCAGGAACTGGTTCGTGGTAACGGTACTGAAGTAGCAACACTCGACCCTCACAAATCTCAAGGTGTACCAGAATCTCACGTAATTCGTGACCTTCTAGAAGGTTTAGTGAACCAAGATGGCGACGGCAATACTATCCCAGGAGTAGCTGAAAGCTGGGAAACGACAGACAACAAAACATTTACTTTCCACCTGCGTAAAGACGCTAAATGGTCTAATGGCGATCCTGTAACGGCGAATGACTTCGTTTACAGCTTCCAACGTGCCGTTGATCCTTTAACTGCTTCTCCATACGCTTGGTATATGGAATATACCAAGATGGCGAATGCGAAAGATATCGTCGCGGGTAAGAAAGACAAGAGTGAACTAGGCGTAAAAGCTTTAGATGACTACACGTTAGAAGTGACATTAGATACAGCTGTCCCATATTTCGTAATGATGATGGGTCACACAACAGTGAAGCCAGTACATAAAGCAACTGTTGAAAAATTCGGTGACCAGTGGACTAAGCCTGAAAACTTTGTTGGTAATGGTGCATTTGTTCCAAATCAATGGGTAGTTAACGAGCGTCTTGAACTAGTACGCAACGAAAATTACTGGGATAACGAACATACAGTTCTTAACAAAGTAACATTCCTACCAATTGAGAACCAAGTTGCGGAAATGAACCGCTTCCTTTCTGGCGAACTAGATTTCACATACGAAGTGCCTAACGAGCACTTCCGTCGCTTACAGAAAGAGTATCCAGAAGATGTAAACATTAAGGGTAACCTGTGTACTTATTACTACCAATTTAATGCACAGAAAGCACCTTTCGACGATGTACGTGTTCGTAAAGCAATGTCTTATGCGATGGACCGTGACATCGTGACGAAAGCGATTCTTGGTCAAGGCCAAAAACCAGCTTACTTCTTGACTCCTGAAATTACTGCTGGTTTTGACCCGGTAACTCCAGAGTATGGTCAACTTTCTCAAAAAGAGCGTATTGCTGAAGCGAAGCGTCTTCTTGAAGAAGCTGGCTACACGAAGAGCAACCCACTTGAATTCAACCTGCTTTACAACACGTCTGAAAATCACAAGAAGCTTGCTGTAGCAATCGCATCAATGTGGAAGAAAGAGCTTGGTATTAACGCGAAACTCGAAAACCAAGAGTGGAAATCATACCTAGACAGTAAAGATACTGGTAACTTTGACGTTGCTCGTGCAGGTTGGTGTGGTGACTACAATGAAGCATCTTCATTCCTAACATTGATGGTTAGCCAAAATACAACTGCTGGTCAGCACTATAAGAGCGCAGACTATGACAAGATTATCGATAAAGCACTAAGCTCTACTTCAGAAGAAGAGCGTACTAAGCTATATATCGAAGCAGAAAAATTGCTAGCTAAAGACATGCCAATTGCTCCAGTCTACCAGTACGTTACAACACGTCTTGTATCACCTCAGCTAGGTGGTTACCCAGAAGGTAACGCCGAAGATAAGATCTATTCAAAAGATCTTTATATCAAAGCAAAATAACCTCCTATAAAAATAAAATATAACTAACTTAGACCTGTGTGCGAGAAATCGCACGCAGTGTCTATTTAATTTTTAATTGTCACAGACTGAAAAGAGTGAGTTTATGCTTAAATTCATTATGAAAAGGATATTCGAAGCGATTCCAACCATGTTGGTGTTGATCACTATATCTTTCTTTCTCATGCGTTTCGCACCGGGTAACCCGTTTTCGAGCGAACGCCCATTACCGCCAGAAGTTATGGCTAACATCGAAGCTAAATACGGCTTAGATAAACCTGTATTTGAACAGTACACAACGTACTTGACTAACATCGTTCAAGGTGACTTTGGTCCATCATTCAAATATCAAGATTACACCGTAAATGAGCTGATCGCAGTTGCGCTTCCTGTATCTGCGAAGGTCGGTTTTGTTGCCTTTATCTTTACCCTGATTATGGGGGTATCGGTCGGAACCATTGCCGCATTGAAACACAACACCTGGGTCGACTACACCATAATGTCGACTGCCATGCTCGGGGTGGTCATGCCGTCCTTCGTGTTGGCACCAGCGCTTATTTACCTATTCTCTCTACACTGGCATATATTTCCAGCAGGTGGTTGGCACGGGGGTACTTATATGTACATCGTCCTGCCAGTTATTGCGATGTCTCTTCTGTACGTAGCCACTTTTGCTCGTATCACTCGTGGTAGCATGATTGAAACTCTAAACAGTAACTTTATTCGAACGGCTCGCGCAAAAGGTCTAAGTTACCGTTACATTGTTCTTAAACATGCACTTAAACCAGCCCTGCTTCCTGTTGTTTCTTATATGGGACCTGCGTTCGTAGGTATCATTACAGGTTCAGTTGTCGTTGAAACCATCTTCGGCCTACCGGGTATCGGCAAACTGTTTGTTAACGCCGCGTTTAACCGTGACTATTCGCTAGTAATGGGTGTAACCATTTTGATTGGTTTCCTATTTATCTTATTCAACGCGATCGTTGATATTTTACTAGCGCTTATAGACCCGAAAATTCGCTACTAGCAGGACGCATGGTTATGTTGAAGAAAAAAGAAAACTTAGAAGCGATCGAAAAATTCTCTGAGAGTTTGGAAATTGAAGGTCGCAGTTTGTGGCAAGATGCGCGTATTCGTTTTATGCGTAACAAAGCGGCAATGGTCAGTCTATTTATCCTTACGCTCATGGTGCTATCGGTCATTTTCTTACCGATGCTAGCACAGCATGCTTATGATGATACTGACTGGTACGCAATGCATGCAGCACCAAGCGTGGATCATTGGTTTGGTACCGACAGTTTAGGTCGTGACCTATATGTTCGTACGATGATTGGCGGCCGTATATCTCTTATGGTAGGTGTGATGGGTGCATTCGTAGCGGTACTGATTGGTACGCTTTACGGTGCAGCTTCAGGCTTCATTGGCGGTCGCACTGACCGAGTAATGATGCGAATCCTGGAGATCCTATACGCGGTGCCATTCATGTTCCTAGTAATCGTACTGGTAACGTTCTTTGGTCGTAACATCGTACTGATCTTTGTTGCTATCGGTGCTATTGCTTGGCTCGATATGGCGCGTATTGTACGTGGCCAAACATTGAGTTTACGTAGTAAAGAGTTCATTGAAGCTGCTCACGTATGTGGTGTCAGCAAATGGAAAATCATTACACGTCATATCGTACCGAACGTATTGGGTATTGTTGCGGTTTACTCAACGCTACTTATTCCAAGCATGATCCTTACAGAATCATTCTTATCTTTCCTTGGTCTTGGTGTTCAAGAGCCTATGACAAGTTGGGGCGCGCTGTTACAAGAAGGCTCGCAAACAATGGAAGTTGCTATCTGGCAACTGGCATTTCCAGCAGCATTCATGGTAGTTACCCTGTTCTGCTTTAACTACGTAGGTGATGGTCTGCGCGACGCGCTTGATCCAAAAGACAGATAACGAAATAGCAATTAAAAGCTATAAAAGATTAAGGAAGCAATAATGAGCTTATTAGATGTCAAAGATCTGCGCGTCGAATTTACCACGCAAGATGGTACCGTAACCGCAGTAAACGACCTGAATTTCTCACTCAACCAAGGCGAAACGCTAGGTATCGTTGGTGAGTCAGGTTCGGGAAAGTCTCAAACGGTATTTGCACTGATGGGGTTGCTGGCTAAGAACGGCATCATCTCAGGCAGTGCAAAGTTTGAAGGCAACGAAATTCTCAACCTACCTGAGAAAGAATTGAACAAAGTTCGCGCTGAACAGATCGCGATGATCTTCCAAGATCCAATGACCTCACTGAACCCTTACATGAAAGTATGTGATCAGTTGATGGAAGTTCTCATGCTGCATAAAGGTATGGGTAAAGCGGAAGCGTTCGAAGAATCAGTACGCATGCTTGAAGCGGTGAAAATCCCTGAAGCACGTAAACGTATTACCATGTATCCACACGAATTTTCTGGCGGTATGCGTCAACGTGTGATGATTGCAATGGCCCTGCTGTGTCGTCCGAAACTGCTTATCGCGGATGAACCAACAACGGCGTTGGATGTAACTATTCAAGCGCAAATCATGGAATTGCTGAACGAGCTTAAAGATGAGTTTAATACTGCGATTATCATGATCACCCATGACTTGGGTGTGGTTGCTGGTTCTTGTGACAAAGTATTGGTGATGTACGCAGGTCGTACTATGGAATACGGCACGGTTGATGAAATCTTCTATGAGCCAAGCCATCCCTATGCGGAAGGCCTGCTTAAAGCAATTCCTCGTTTGGATACCGAAGGTGAAATTTTACCGACGATTCCAGGAAACCCACCCAACTTACTTCGCCTACCGACAGGTTGTCCTTACCAAGACCGCTGTCACCGCGTAATGGACCGTTGTAAGCAAGAAGCACCGATTTTGCAGCCATTTGCTAAAGACCGTCAGCGTGCTTGTTTTTCTGATTGGGAGACTTGGACAAAATGAGTAAAGAATTACTATTAGATATTAAAAACCTTAAGGTTCACTTTAGCATTGCGGCTAAGTCTGCTTGGCCTTGGGCGAAACCATCAAACCTTAAAGCGGTTGATGGTGTGGATGTTCACCTTTACGAAGGTGAGACTCTGGGTGTAGTAGGTGAGTCTGGCTGTGGTAAATCAACATTTGCCCGCGCAATTATTGGTTTAGTTGAGGCAACTGAAGGCGAAGTTATGTGGTTAGGTCAAGACCTGACTAAGATGCAGGAAGTGAAGCGTCGTGAGACTCGTAAAGAGATTCAGATGATCTTCCAAGACCCGCTAGCATCGCTTAACCCGCGCATGTCAGTTGGAGACATCATTGCTGAGCCTCTACAAACTTTCTATCCTGAGCTTTCTAAACAGGAAGTGAAAGATCGAGTTAAAGAGATGATGGCAAAGGTTGGTCTACTGCCCAACGTAATCAACCGTTACCCACATGAATTCTCTGGTGGTCAGTGTCAACGTATCGGTATCGCGCGTGCACTTATCTTGAAGCCTAAGATGATCATCTGTGATGAGCCGGTTTCTGCTCTGGATGTATCTATCCAAGCTCAAGTAGTAAACCTTCTAATGGAACTACAGAAAGAGCTAGGTTTGTCTTTGGTATTCATCGCGCACGATTTGTCGGTTGTGAAACACATCTCTGACCGTGTATTGGTGATGTATTTGGGTAATGCGGTAGAACTTGGTGAATCAGATGCTTTGTTCTCCGATCCCAAGCACCCATACACCAAAGCGTTGATGTCTGCTGTTCCTATTCCAGATCCTCGCTTAGAGCGCAGCAAAACGATTCAGATGTTGGAAGGTGATTTACCTTCACCAATCAATCCACCGTCAGGTTGTGTGTTCCGTACTCGTTGCCCACAAGCAACTGAGGCTTGTGCTCAAACTAAGCCAACAATTCAAGGCGATGACGTACACGCAGTATCTTGCTTGCACGTACAAGTCTAGAACTCATTTAAAACGGTTCAGCCTGTGACAGGCTTAAGCGCAACTTTTTTATGAGTTGCGCTTTTTTTGTGTCTAGACTTTCACGCTGAACAAGCTTCATCAAATAATTCGAACAACTAAGCCAACTTCTTCTGGTTTTGAAACCGTGGGCTTTTTTTATACTAATACTAATCGTAGTAAATAACTGCTCATCCTAGCTTGTTAAAACGCTTGATAACGGCGTTAGAATTTTTGATTGTAGAATAACTACTAACAGAAAAATTCTGCCTTGTTCTCAAGCCTTTTTCTGCGCTATTTCTGAACATTTACTTACTGTGATTGGTATATAAAATTTTGGATGACAGAGGTTTGGATATGGGTAAGTTAGTTGAAGGTGTGTGGCATGATGTTTGGTACGACACTAAGGAAAGTGGCGGCAAATTTGTTCGTGAAGATGCTGGCTTTCGAAGCTGGGTAGAGAACAAGTCGGGCGCACAATTTCAGCCAGAAAGCGGCCGTTATCATTTATATGTATCATTAGCTTGCCCTTGGGCGCACCGAACTCTGATCTTTCGTGAGCTGAAAGACCTAACCGATCATATTGATGTGACGGTAGTCTGTCCAGACATGATGAGTGAAGGTTGGCAAATGGGGTTACCTGAACCTCTGTTCGGTCATACTCGTATGCACCAAATCTACACTCAAGCTAAGCCTGATTACTCTGGCCGGGTAACGGTACCTGTGTTATGGGATAAGAAAACAAACACCATTGTAAGTAACGAGTCCTCTGAGATTATCCGCATGTTCAACTCAGAATTTAATGAGTTAACGGGCAACACAGACGATTACTACCCGTGGGAATTAGCGAGCAAGATTGATCAGTGGAACGATTATATTTATCCGAATATCAATAATGGTGTATACCGAACGGGCTTTGCGACAACACAAGAAGCCTATGAAGAAGCGTATGACTCGTTGTTTGAAGCTTTAGATAAAGTTGACGCCCACCTTAGTGAGCACCGTTATCTAGCGGGTAACGAGATTACAGAAGCAGATTGGAGATTATTTACCACTCTGGTTCGATTTGATGCGGTCTATGTCGGGCATTTCAAGTGTAATAAACAGCGCATTGCTGATTACGTCCATATTCAAGGTTATCTAAAAGAGTTGTATCAAGTGAAGGGAATCAAAGAGACGACCGACTTTTACCATATAAAGCGTCACTATTACTACAGTCACACAGGTATCAACCCAACTCAAGTTGTACCAAAAGGACCAACGCTAGATTTAGAATCAGCCCACGGGCGAGGTTAGATTAATCCTCGACATAAAAAAACCCTAGATAAGAATCTAGGGTTTTTTGCTTTCTACAAAAGAAAAATTAGTTAATTACTTTTTCTTCAGCTTGAGCGGCTTGGTCTGCTTGGATAGCTGTTAGAGCTACTGTGTAAACGATATCGTCTACTAGAGCACCACGAGATAAGTCATTTACTGGCTTGCGCATACCTTGAAGCATTGGACCGATAGACACTAGGTCTGCTGAACGCTGTACCGCTTTGTAAGTCGTGTTACCCGTGTTTAGGTCTGGGAATACGAATACTGTCGCTTTACCTGCAACTGGAGAGTTAGGCGCTTTAGAAGCGGCTACGTTTTCCATGATTGCTGCGTCGTACTGAAGAGGGCCGTCGATCACTAGATCAGGACGTTTCTCTTGAGCAAGTTTCGTTGCTTCACGTACTTTATCTACGTCTGCACCTTTACCAGATTCACCAGTAGAGTAAGAGATCATAGCAACACGTGGGTCGATACCGAATGCCGCAGCAGAATCTGCAGATTGGATAGCGATTTCAGCAAGCTGTTCAGCTGTTGGATCTGGGTTGATCGCACAGTCACCGTATACAAGCACTTGATCAGGCAGAAGCATGAAGAAGATTGAAGATACGATAGAAGCATCAGGAGCAGTCTTGATGATCTGGAACGGAGGAACGATTGTGTTCGCCGTTGTGTGAACAGCACCAGAAACTAGGCCGTCAACTTCACCAGCTTCAAGCATCATAGTGCCTAGGAATACTGAATCTTCTAGCTTCTCACGAGCAACAACTTCAGTCATACCCTTAGCGCCACGAAGTTCTACTAGACGAGCTACGTAGTTTTCGCGAACTGAAGCAGAATCGATGATCTCAACGCCAGCGCCTAGCTCAACACCTTGCTGTGCAGCAACGCGACGGATTTCTTCAGGGTTACCAAGAAGTACACATGTTGCGATACCGCGTTCAGCACAGATAGATGCAGCTTTAACAGTACGTGGCTCATCACCTTCAGGAAGAACGATGCGCTTAGCCGCTTTACGAGCGAATTCTGTTAACTGGTAACGGAATGCTGGTGGGCTTAGACGGCGAATACCTTGAGTGCCTTCAGATAGAGAATCAATCCAAGGGCCATCAATGTGGCTTGCAACGTGATCGTTAACGAACTCGATACGCTCTTTATCGTCTGCAGGTACTTCTAGGTTGAAGCTCTGTAGGTTAAGAGACGTCTGCCAAGTGTTACCTTGCGCCTTAAAGATCGGTAGACCTGAAGCGAATGCAGGTGCACAAAGGTTAGCAATACTTTCTGGAATGTCGTAACCGCCAGTCAGTAGGATTGCGCCAATTTCAACACCGTTTTTCGCAGCAAGAGCCGCAGCAACGATAACGTCAGGGCGGTCTGCAGAAGTTACTAGCAGTGAACCTGGCTTGAAGTGCTCAATCATGTGCGGTAAAGAACGTGCACAGAAAGTGATGCTCTTAATACGACGAGTAGATATTTCACCTTCGTTAACGATTTCAGCGTTAAGGTGTTTAGCCATATCAACCGCACGAGTTGCGATTAGATCGATGCTCCATGGCACACAGCCAAGAACACGGATAGGACTAGAGTTGAAGATTTGCATTACTTCAAGGTTCGCTTGTTGAGCGCTATCTGCATCGTCAAAGATTTCAGATAGGTCAGGGCGAGTACGGCCAGCTTCATCAACAGGAGCGTTAAGCTTGTTGATAATCACGCCTTTGATGTTCTTGTTCTTAGTACCGCCGAAGTTAGAACATGCTACTTCGATACGCTCTTTAAGCTGAGTAGGGTTATCAGTACCAGGAGTCGCAACGAATACGATCTCCGCACCAAGTGTTTTCGCGATTTCCGCGTTCACTTGGTTAGCAAATGGGTGCTTACGAGTAGGAACTAGGCCTTCGATTAGCGTTACTTCTGCGTCTTTGTTGATCTTGTTGTATTGCTCAACAACTGACTCAAGAAGCTCGTCCATTTTTTCACTACCGATCAAAGCTTCAGCTTTAGTCATTGCGATTGGCTCACCAATCTTAATGTCGCTGTTTGCGCTGATGATAGTAGACGTTAGATCTGGTTGGTTACCACCGCTACGAGGCTGAGCGATTGGCTTGTAGAAAGAAACACTTACGCCTTTACGCTCCATAGCGCGAAGAACACCCATGCTAACACTAGTAAGACCAACACCAGCGCTTGTAGGGATAAGCATAATAGTACGGGACATTGACGAACACCTTTAACTATTGGAAATAAAAAAAGCTCAACTGCTATGCCCACCGATATTAAAATTGGGGTAGGAATAGAAGTTGAGCCCCATTTTCTTGATATGAAAAACTGACTAGCTTCGAGTGAAGCTAGTCAGGAAAATCAATTAAAGACCTGCTAGTTTCGCAGTGTCTTCAGCAATTACTAGCTCTTCGTTAGTAGAGATAACCATTGCAGGGATACGGCTGTTAGCTGTAGTGATAGTACCTTCGCCGCCGAAACGAGCTTTAAGGTTAGCTTCACCGTCAACTTCGATGCCGAAGATGCCTAGGCGGTTAAGAACCATTTCACGGATTGGGCCAGAGTTCTCGCCGATACCGCCAGTGAAAGTGATTGCGTCTAGACGACCTTCTAGAGTTGCAGTGTAACCAGCAACGTACTTAGCTAGACGGTGACAGAACACGTCCATTGCACGAGTTGCTTCTTCTTTCTCACCGTAGTTGTCTTCAACGAAACGACAGTCAGAAGTCACTTCAGTTAGACCAGCAAGACCAGACTCTTTAGTCAGCATGTTGTTGATTTCTTCAACAGAGTAACCAAGAGCATCGTGTAGGTGGAAGATAATCGCAGGATCTAGGTCACCACAACGAGTACCCATTACAAGACCTTCAAGAGGAGTAAGACCCATAGAAGTATCTACAGATTGACCGTTCTTGATTGCACATACAGAAGCGCCGTTACCTAGGTGACAGTTGATGATGTTAACTTCTTCAACTGGCTTGTTTAGTAGGCCTGCAACTTCACGAGTGATGAATAGGTGAGAAGTACCGTGCATGCCGTAACGACGGATGCCGTGCTCTTTGTACAGGTTGTACGGCAGAGCGTATAGGTAAGACTCAGAAGGCATTGTTTGGTGGAATGCAGTGTCAAAAACAGCAACGTTTTTAAGGCCTGGGAAGTTTTGTTGAGCCGCTTCAATACCGATAAGATGAGCTGGGTTGTGAAGAGGTGCGAAAGTCGCAGCGTCTTGAATACCCTTAAGCACTTCATCAGTGATAAGTGCAGAAGAAGTGAACTGCTCGCCACCGTGAACGATACGGTGACCGATAGCGCCAAGGTTAGCTTTAAGCTCAGGCTTAGAAGCAAGAATAGTTTCTACCATGAAAGATAGTGCTTCTACGTGAGCTGCGCCCGCACCTAGTTGTGCTTCGTGCTTGCCGTCAAGTTTCCATTTCATACGAGCTTCTGGAAGACCAAGACATTCAGCAAGACCAGTTAGGTGCTCAGCACCTGTTTCTGCATCAACAACAGCAAATTTAAGAGAAGAACTACCACAGTTTAAAACTAAAACTAGCTTAGACATTAATGACTACCTGTTTATTTTTCTGATCGAAATCAGTTAAGGATGAAAATTAATCTCAAGAATAGACGAAGCACTGTTGCTTGCGTACTAGCCTTGGTCAAAAAAACGTTAATTTCCGTATTAAAGTGAAAGCCACTTTTTAAGAAAAGAGGCTCTTGCATTCCTTGCAGAAGTCGTCCCAAAGTTGCTTAAATTGTAAATAAGGGCAACAATGAGATTGAGGTCTGCAAATAATAGCGATATTGTGCAAATATAACAAAAAAATTTGAAAGAATATTATTTTTCGTCAAATTTTTGTGTTTTTAGTTGATGATTTCAACTTTTTTTTAACGGGAGACTCATATGAGCAATAGAGTTGGTTTAGCGAGCAGTTTAAAAGATGGCCAAAAGTACATGGATCTCTGGCCTGTTCGAAAAGAGTTAAACGCTATTTTCCCTGAGCAACGCATTATCAAGGCGACGCGCTTTGGCGTAAAGGTGATGCCAGCAATAGCCGCTATTAGCGTTCTTACGCAAATGGTCTTTAATAATTATCAAGCGATGCCGCAAGCTGTGGTTATGGCTTTGTTCGCTATTAGTTTACCGCTTCAGGGTATGTGGTGGTTAGGCAACCGCTCAAACACGCAACTTCCACCAGCATTAGTATCGTGGTATCGCGAATTACACGAGAAAATTACTGAGACAGGTTTTGCTTTAGAACCAATAAAGCCACGTCCTCGTTATAAAGAATTGGCGATCATTTTAAATCGCGCATTTCGTCAGCTAGATAAGTCCTCTATGGAGCGTTGGTTCTAAAAGAGCAGTTTGTTTCCTCCGTTTGTCTGAGAACGACTTTGTATCAGTAGCTCGTTCTCAGATTCGTTCTCTACTTTAGTTGTTTAGTTACTCCCTTATTCATTTTGTTTCTTACCTTTCAGTTAACCTAATCTGGCCTTTTCTCGCATAACTCGAACTTTGTTGTATTTTTGTTAAATATCACTTCAACTTATCAATAGTTACTGGTAATAATGTCAATAGTGATTATTTTGATGTTGTTCTCTTCGAGCGATTAATAACGAGTAGAGCTTGATGTAGGGAGCGATAATGGGTTCTGTAAGAAAGGTATTGGCAGCGGTTTTAGGCTGTCTGTTGTTGCTGTGGACTGGCAACGTAATGGCGAACGTCGCCAAAGTATCGGTTTCACAAGTTGTTGACCACCCAGATCTGAATGCGACACGTCTAGGGCTTATCGAAGGATTGAGAGCGAAAGGCTATGAAGCAGGTAAAAATTTAGAGTTTTCCTACGAAATGGCCAATGGCAGTCCTGTCCAAGCGGCCAAGATCGCTAGAGAGTTAGTGAGCGAAAACCCCCATGTGTTAGTGGGCATTGCTACCCCGACCTCACAAGCGTTAGTCTCAGCTACTCGTTCAATTCCTATTGTATTTACGGCAGTTACCGATCCAATCGGTGCAAGGCTAGTTAAACAATTGGAAATGCCGGGGCGAAATGTCACCGGTCTTTCTGATTTATCTCCGGTTTCTCAACATGTCTCACTGATTAGAGAGCTTCTTCCTCAGGCAAGCTCTATTGGGGTTGTTTATAATCCTGCAGAAGCAAATGCCGTTGCGTTAGTTGGTTTGTTGAAAGAGGCTGCGAGAGATTTTGGTATTACTCTTTATACTGAAAAAGCGTTGACCATTGATGATGTTGAATCAAAAGCAGGGTTTGTTGCCAAGAAGTCTGATGTTATCTATGCGTTGACCGATAACACGGTTGCAAGTGGTATAGAAGGTCTTATTGAAGCAGCGAATCAAGCGAATACTCCCGTCGTCGCAGGGGCTACTTCTTACGTTGGTAAGGGAGCTATTGCGGGCTTAGGGTTAGATTATTATGACGTAGGTGTCCAAACTGCAGACTATGTAGCGGCGATTCTGAACGGACAAAAACCTGGAAAGTTAAGTGTTAAAACAGCAAAGAGTTCGAAACTGGTCATTAACTTAGACGCGGCTCGCGAACTTGGTGTGACACTGCCGAAGTCCGTCATTGATCGTGCGATAATCAGTCGTTGATAAGGTTAATTATCAATTGTTTGACGGTATTTAAGTGATTGTTGTTAACAGTATTGAATTTGCTTAGATGAACAAAACTCATCGATTCTATATCTGGCTTGCGTTCTACTTTATTCATTTTTAAGCAGTTATCTTACCATTAGTCATATCGTTAATATCAATTTACATCATTTTACATCGAGGGAAATGACAATTAATGCCATAACATTAATGGTATAAATGAAAATAGCTGAGCACTAAGAGCACATTATATGAAAGTAAACAGGCACTTTAGCCTTCGCTTTGTCTTTGGATTCCCTGCCGTGATCGCCATAATGTTGCTAGGTCTAATTGGTAAGAATCATTTTGATGCGGTAAAAAAAGATATCAACGTTGAGTTTCATCGCATTGAAGAGGTGTTCACACGAACGACGAAGGTGGTTACTGCTTTAGATTACAGCTTCTCAAACTACTACAAATCCGGAAATCCACTTTTTCTCGACCATAATAAGCAGGTAGTTAATGGCCTATGTCGCATTTGGCCTATCGACGTCCTGCTTCTCGCAGATGGTAAAACCGGCGATATCCCTTCAGTTGACATCGACTATATGCTGGTTGGTGAAGAGTCGTTGTGCTCTGAAAGCAGCGATAGCTATAAAGGTGCATCAGAGAAGATCGCTTTAGCTCCTATCCTTTCATTTCTATCTCAACTTGATGAATATCATGACGGTGTGCACTTCATTGATGCGAGTGGTTATGTCATTTCATCACCTGAAAATTTTGCCAAAGGATTAAGTAAGGCGCTTCTTTCCACCATCAAAAGTCGACCTTATTGGCAAAAAACTGCTAATAATCCAGAACAACTTACGTTAACTGGGCCTGTGTACCGATTCGATTCACTGGACCGAATTATCAGTATGACTATTCCTGTATTTCACAAAGGCGTCCATCAAGGGATGCTATCTGTCGATATTGATGCGGACAAACTGTTAGAGGCTTCTAATCAGCATTTAGCGGGAAGAGTGAACATTATTGATACGACTCTGGTGGATTCAAGCGATTCTGCAATCTTTTATCGTGAGATTTCCTTAGAAGGCGTCGCGTCACATCATGCGATGTATTACGAGTTAAATCTAGCTAAGGAAATCGAGCATTTCTTTATTTATGAAAAAGATAGCTTAATTGTTGCGATTATCGTTTATCTGTTCTCCGTGACCATTTTCTTTTACGTTAATTCCAATATTGAACGCGGTTACTTTAAAGAGCTTGCTGCCAAAGATCCGATGACAGGGTTATTGAATCGACGTGGTTTAGAAGTGTTTTGGCAAAGCGTAGAGCATGACCAACTATTTGCTCTAACGGTGCTTGATATTGATGATTTTAAGTCAATCAATGACACCTATGGGCATGATAAAGGCGACGATGTGATTCGCTTTATGTCTCGTCAGATAAATAACAGCATTCGAAGCAGTGACGTGGCAGCTAGGTTTGGTGGAGAAGAGTTTGTTGTTTACATGAAAGGCGAGGATCGTGAGACACTGATGAGAACGTTAGAGCGTGTGAAAAATGCGATTTGCGCGACATCAGCCGATGTTATTCCCAATGGATTTACAGTATCAGGTGGTGTCTGTCTCGTTGAAACAGAGCAAAACAAACTTAACTTCGAAGAGATATTTAAATACGCAGATGAAAAGCTGTACGTGGCTAAGACGACAGGTAAAAACCGTCTCGAATTTTAGCCACGCGATTGGACAAGTGTTTTGAGGAGTAAGTAAGCAGTGATGCGTTTTTTGAATAAAACGTGCCTAAAGAATTAATGGAATTGGCAGTGTTGCTCTTGGTAAAGCTGCAGGCGTTCTACTATCGGTGGCGCCTTCTTAAAGGTACGAATTTCTTTAAATAGTTCGTTTGCTTCAGGGTAGCCTTTACTTAAATAAACAAACCACTGCTTCACTCTATTGGGGTAGTACATGCCTTTATCCCCTTTAATTTGAAACTCTGAGTAGCGCAGTAAAAGTTCAATCACTTTATTCCACGGCATTTTAGGGTGGTTGTGCTTAACGACATTACCAAGGTTCGGAATGTTGAAAGCACCACGGCAAACCATCAATGAATCGATTCCTGTTGTTTCAATGCAATCTTGACCATCTTGATAGTTCCAAATTTCTCCATTCGCAATCAACGGTAAAGAGGTCCGCTCTCTTATTTGATTGATGTAATCCCATTTGATTTCGCTGGCTTTGTAGCCGCCAACTTTGGTACGAGCATGTACAGTCAGTTCATCCGCTTTCGCTTGTTCGATAGCGTCGACAATCTCAAAGCACTCATCCGGGTGCTCCCAACCCAAGCGAATTTTAGCTGAAACGGGGATATGCTCAGGCACTGCTTCTCTGCATGCTTTTACTACTTGGTAAATAAGTTCTGGCTCTTTGAGCAATGAAGCCCCACCATTACTTTTGTTTACCGCTTTGGCTGGACAACCGAAGTTTAGATCGATCCCTTTCGCGCCAAGATTTGCTGCTTGAATAGCATTCTCTGCCATCCATTTAGGATGTTGACCCAGTAGCTGAACATGGACAGGCACACCAGACATGGTTTGAGAGCCCTGAAGTAATTCTGGACAAATACGGTGGAAAACATGCGGGGGAAGAAGTTGATCAACGATACGCACAAATTCTGTGACACAGAGATCGTAATCATTGATCTCTGTAAGAATTTCACGCATTAGGTGATCTAGAACGCCCTCCATAGGGCCAAGTATTACTCGCATATTGCTCTACCGAAACTGAGTGTATCGAAAATTAAGAGGCGTGATTGTACGGTTTGATCATAGAGATGTCACTATGCGTGTAGTAAGTGTCGGCATAACGGCTTCAGCGGTTAATAGCGACAGGTTAAGCCTGATAACGTTATAATGGGATAAATGATCTAATAAATAGAGCTTTCATGACATATCAATTATTAAACTTACCTGAATCTACGACTGACATTACTCCTCAATTTATCGAAGGGGCAATTCTTGCTTCTAACCTTGCGACTAAGCCATTAGATCCAGAAGCGTGGCTGGCTGTCATTGCTCCTGAAGCTGGCAAAGAATTGGTTTCAATGGTGACTGAGCAAATTAACCGTCAACATAATCTAATTCAGCGTAATGAATATTTACTGACTGATGTGTTGGCTGATGGCGATTTTAATGAGCAGTTCGCCGATTTCGCTGAAGGTTTTATGATGGTTTGGCCTACTGTGGAAGAGCAATGGCAAACAGTGACGATGGCTGATGGCACTCTGCGTATGTTACAAGCGCTCCTAACAACTCTCATGTTAGCGATTGATGAAGAACAAACTCAGCAGCAAATGATTGCGGCTGGGCTTGAAAACCCACCATCACTTCAAGATTTAGTGGGGCAGGTTGATCTAATGATTTCAGAGGTGGCATTGGCGGCTGATGAAGCTATGTTAGGCAATAAATCGCAGAGCGTGAACCCATTCAAAGGTATTGGTCGCAACGACCCTTGCCCATGTGAAAGTGGCAAAAAGTTTAAGCAGTGCTGTGGCAAAAACAGCTAATCACGGCTTGTTGAGTAACTCAGCTTGAGTGAGTAGTTAACTTCCTTTAAGTGATGAAAAGCTTAAGCGATAAAAAAGTCGACCTTGTAGTCGACCTTGTAGTCGACCTTGTAGTCGACCTTGTAGTCGACCTTGTAGTCGACCTTGTAGTCGACTTTTTTGTTCTATTTTAAAGGTCTGTATTAGTCGTTTTTCGATTTGAAAAATTGAGAAATGATAACAAAACCACAAGCAATTAAGTTACCGGCAAAGATAATCACTAGCCATTGAGGCATCGACAGGTCTAAGAGTTGCCAAACGACTTTACTGCAGTCGCCGTAAGCTTCGAACATCCACGGGGCCCATTGGTTTAATGGTGCCCAACTAGGGAAGGTTACGAATAAATCACAGGTAGCGAAAGGAGACGGATTAAACTGGTAGTCAACGTGCTCTAACGCAAGCATTAAACCTTTATAAGCACCAAACCCCCAACCAGCAAGGCCTAGCCAGCGTGATACTGGGTTATTAGGAGCAACAGCGCCAATGATTGCCGCGACGCCGATAGCAAGCATAGCAACGCGCTCATAGATACACATTACACAAGGGCCAAGCATCATCACATGCTGAAAGAAGAGAGCGCATGCTTCAAAAAATACAATAAAAGCCAGCAATAAAAGCCAAGATAAACGTCCCTTAGAGAAGTCTTTGAGCATTACAAAAAAATTCACGAATTTAATCCTGTCTATAAAATAAAAAAGCCCTGAATACTCAGAGCTTTTTATCTTGGATAAGTTTCCTAATCAACTAATATTTTTGATTAGTTAGTTATACTTGTTGTGGTTTGTGACACAGTGTTTAGCTTAGTGGCCGCCAGAGATAACTGGAGCAATGACTTCACCAGTTCGGTGAATAATCCAACCTGCATCATAAAACCATGCTGTCATTGGTTCAACGAAGAACACAATACCGGCAAGGCCAACCAGTGCCAACACGATAGTATATGGCAGAGCCATGATGACCATGCGGCCATAAGACAGTCGAATTAACGGAGCAAGTGCTGATGTTAATAGGAATAGGAATGCAGCTTGGCCGTTTGGTGTAGCAACCGAAGGTAAGTTAGTACCTGTGTTGATAGCAACAGCAAGTAAGTCAAATTGGTCACGAGTTATGATGCCTTCAACGAGCGCTGTTTTCACTTCGTTGATGTAAACCGTACCTACGAACACGTTATCCGAAACCATCGATAAGATACCGTTGGCTACATAGAAGAGGGCTAACTGTGCGCCTTTATCTTCAACGTGAAGTACTGCATCGATCACTGGCTTAAATAGTGATTGGTCGATGATTACCGCAACTACAGCGAAGAAGACAGCCAGAAGTGCTGTAAATGGTAGCGCTTCTTCAAAGGCTTTACCCATTGAATGCTCTTCGATAACGCCAGTAAATGCCGTTGCTAAAATAATAACTGAAAGACCGATCAAACCCACTTCAGCGACGTGAAGCGCCAAGCCTACAATAAGCCAAACTGCGATTGCACCTTGAACCCATAGTTTTGCAACGTCTTGCTTGGTACGATTTGCTCGTTCTTTGTTGTCGAACTCAACTAAGATTTGGCGAACGTTATTTGGCAATTTTGCACCGTAGCCGAACACTTTGAATTTCTCTACAAGCGCACAAGTTAGAATACCGCAGACGAATACAGGCAGTGTTACTGGTAGCATACGGATAATAAACTCACCGAATTCCCAACCTGCTTGTTTAGCAATTACTAGGTTTTGCGGTTCGCCTACCATAGTCATTACACCACCTAACGCGGTACCAACACCAGCGTGCATAAGCAGTGAACGTAAGAAAGCGCGGTAGTTTTCTAAATCATCACGTGTTAGTTCGGAGATCTCTTCATCATGAGTATGATCGTGCGCAGACGTTGTGCCTTTACCTGATGCTACTTTGTGGTAGATAGAGTAGAAGCCAACTGCAACGCTAATAACGACCGCGATTACTGTCAGTGCATCTAGGAAGGCAGACAAGAAAGCAGCGGCAACACAAAACGCAATAGAGAGTAAAACTTTGGACTGGATGCCGAGCAGTATCTTCGTGAAAATGAACAGAAGCAGTTCTTTCATGAAGTAGATACCAGCAACCATGAACACCAATAAGAGTAATACAGGAAGGTTTGCTTGTAGCTCGTGATAAACCATTTCAGGCTTGGTCATACCAATGGCGATGGCTTGAATTGCTAATAAACCACCAGGTTGAAGAGGGTAGCATTTTAGCGCCATAGCTAGCGTGAAAATAAACTCAACCACCAATAGCCAGCCCGCAACAAATGGGTCAACTAGGAAGAAAACAAACGGGTTGATGATTAAAAAGGAAATGATGGCAAGTTTATACCAATCAGGAGCCTTACCAAGGAAGTTCTTGATAAAAGCGTTTCCGAGAGACATCGGCATGTTAATACTCTTTTATGTTGATTATGAATAGACAAGCAATACAACATTTGAGAATCGAGTTATGTATTTGTTAAAACACATAACTAACAGTGACTTAGAAAAACTACATTCCATGTAATGTTCTGTGGTCTTGCCAAGTCACTCCCTTAGAAACTCAAGCACTGCTAATTTTTGAGCGCAACTCTACTCTTAGATAACATTTAGTCAACAGGAAAAGCCCTGCTGCACTAAAAATACCCCTTTTTTATCGAGAAACGCGATCAAAGTAGCGCAAGCATACCACTTAAAATGTGATAAAAACCGACTAGAATCAATATTTGAGCGAAATGATTGAAATTTACATGATAGAAGCGGTTTATATATGATTATTACAACTTAACATTGCAATTTAGTGGTTTTAAAAATATGACCAATATCATTGATTTAAAAGGAAATTTGTTGTGTTAATAATTTGTTGAAATGGTGGTTTGTAGTTGCTTGCTTTCTAAAGCTAAGTTGCAAACGTGTGCTGAACTTTAGAGTTTTAACTCTACTCGTGTTTTGGGGGAGTAAAACTTTTGAGGGTGTTTCCGCTAGGTGTGACTAGTGGTATGATGAGTAAATTAAAACAGAATAATTAAATTGGATTGAAGTGTAGATGGTCATTAAGGCGAAGAGCCCGGCAGGATTTGCAGAGAAGTATATTATTGAAAGTATTTGGAATGGCCGTTTCCCTCCAGGTTCTATCTTGCCAGCAGAGCGTGAGCTTTCCGAGCTGATTGGCGTTACACGGACTACGCTTCGTGAAGTACTTCAGCGTCTTGCACGTGATGGTTGGTTGACAATCCAACATGGCAAGCCAACGAAAGTTAATCAGTTTATGGAAACCTCAGGTCTTCATATTCTCGATACATTGATGACGTTGGACGTGGATAATGCAAGTAAGATGGTAGAAGACTTGCTTGCTGCTCGAACGAATATCAGCCCTATCTTTATGCGTTACGCATTCAAATCAAATAAAGAAGCTTCAGAGCGTACGATCAGTAATGTGATTGAATCTTGCGAAGCGCTACTTGCGGCACCAACGTGGGACGAGTTTTTAGAGTCTTCACCTTATGCTGATAAGATCAAACAATCAGTGAAAGAAGATGTAGAAAAAGATGAAGCGAAACGTCAGACGATACTAATCGCGAAGACTTTTAACTTTTATGACTACATGCTTTTCCAACGCCTGGCATTCCATTCAGGCAACCAAATCTATGGCCTGATTTTTAATGGTGTGCGTAAATTGTATGACCGAATTGGCAGTTACTACTTCTCTAACCCAGAAGCTCGACGCTTGGCGATGGACTTCTATAAAGAGTTGTTCATTATCTGCGAGAGCGGCCAACGTGAAAACTTGCCATTAGTGATTCGTAACTACGGCATCGCAAGTGCACAAGTTTGGAATGAAATGAAAACGACATTACCAACGAACTTCACTGAAGACGACAGCTAAGCCATAGGTTTACTATTGTTGTTCCTGTTTAGTCGGTGACGTAAAGAAAACGAAAAAGCGGCGAGATAATCAAATTATCTCGCCGCTTTTTATTCATCGATAGTTGGTGAAAACTTATCAATAGGCAGTAACTTACCCTGAAAACTCTTCTGAGTCTGGACGGTTAGTAAATTGCACGCCATTTAGAAAATCGCAAAGTAGTTGGTCTTCACATACTTTGTAGTTCTTGTTCTCTGGCTTGCGGAAGTAAGCGCCGATTTCGTATTTGCTTAAGCTAATGCCAACTACTTCTAGTACGTCCAAAACATCTTCTGCTTTCATGTTTAATGCGATACGAAGCTTCATGAAGATCATGTTGTTCGTCAGTGCAACTTCAGGTTTAGGTTGCTCGCCTTCTTTCTTGCCACGCTTAAGGTTGATGAAGCCATTTAGGAATACCGCTAACTCTTTATCTTTCATCTTAGAGCATGACTTGTCGTTGTCGTCTTTTAGCCAGTTAATCACTTGGTCATGAGCAACGGTCACATCAGCTTGTTCGATAGCTTTGATGATTTGTGCATTTTTAAGGTTTAGTGCGTGTTGAATACGACGCAAGATTTCGTTGTTAGTCACTGGGGATTCCTAAAAAGGGTTTTAGAGTAAAGAGGTGTTTATCGTCGACAAACTAATTTCTACTCTACATAGCATAGTTGACGGCGACTCTAACAGAGAACGCTTATTTTCGGTAGATATAAAAAATCCCCAATGCTGATTAACTCTTTCAAGTTAAAAATGCATTAGGGATTTAGTGATGAGTGCTTGTTATCTGACTGAAGCCAGAATTACATTACACGCATACCAGGTTGAGCACCTTCGTGTGGCTCAAGGATCCACAGGTCGCTGCCGCCAGGGCCAGCTGCCAGGATCATGCCTTCAGACATACCAAACTTCATCTTACGAGGTTTTAGGTTAGCTACCATTACGGTTAGCTTGCCTTCTAGCTCTTCAGGTTTGTATGCTGATTTGATGCCAGAGAATACTTGGCGAGTCTCACCACCGATGTCCAGTTGGAACTTTAGTAGTTTGTTCGCTTTTGGTACTTCTTCACAAGAGATGATACGAGCAATACGCATGTCTACTGCAGCAAAGGCATCGAACTCAATCTCGTCTGCGATTGGCTCTTTGTCTAGCTCAGTTTGGCTTGCTTGTTCTTTTTCAGCTTCTGCTTTTTCTTTCGCTGCTGCCTCTGTGGCTGCATCTTCTTTAGAAGACTCAACCATTGCTTCCACTTTCTTAGGATCAATGCGGTTGAATAGCGCTTTGAACTTAGTGATCTCGTGATCAGTTAGCGGAGTCGCAATCGCTTCCCACGTTAGCTCTTCGTTTAGGAAAGCCTCAGTGCGAGCTGCAAGCTCTGGCATTACTGGTTTCAGGTAAGCCATTAGTACGCGGAATAGGTTAATACCAACAGAAGAAACTTCTTGAAGCTCTTTCTCTTTACCTTCTTCTTTTGCAAGAACCCAAGGTGCTTTCTCATCGATGTACTGGTTAGCTTTATCCGCTAGTGCAGTGATTTCACGGATAGCACGGCTGAACTCACGAGTTTCGTATAGCTCGCCGATACGCTCAGCAGCAGCAACGAATTCGTTGTATAGCTCAGGTTCTGAAAATTCAGCAGCTAGCTTGCCTTCAAAACGTTTAGTGATGAAGCCAGCGTTACGAGAAGCTAGGTTAACAATCTTGTTTACTACATCAGCGTTTACACGTTGAGTGAAGTCTTCAAGGTTAAGGTCTAAATCATCGATACGGCTGTTTAGCTTAGCTGCGTAGTAGTAACGCAGACACTCAGGGTCTAGGTGGTTTAGGTACGTGCTTGCTTTGATGAATGTGCCTTTCGACTTAGACATCTTTGCACCGTTCACTGTTACGTAGCCGTGCACGAATACGTTGTTTGGCTTACGGAAGCCTGCGCCGTCTAACATTGCTGGCCAGAATAGGCTGTGGAAGTAAACGATGTCTTTACCGATGAAGTGGTAAAGCTCAGTTGTGCTGTCTTTCTTCCAGTATTCATCGAAGTTTAGATCGTCACGCTTGTCACATAGGTTCTTGAAAGAAGCCATGTAGCCAACAGGTGCGTCTAGCCATACGTAGAAGAACTTGTCTTTTTCACCTGGGATTTCAAAGCCAAAGTAAGGTGCATCACGTGAGATATCCCACTGTTGCAGACCAGACTCAAACCATTCCTGCATTTTGTTTGCAGTTTCATTCTGTAGAGAGCCAGAACGAGTCCATTCTTTAAGCATACTTTCGAACTGAGGTAGGTCGAAGAAGAAGTGCTCAGAGTCTTTCATTACTGGAGTTGCGCCAGAAACCGCTGATTTAGGGTTAATCAGTTCAGTTGGGCTATATGTCTCACCACAGTTATCACAGTTATCACCATACTGGTCTTCTGATTTACACTTAGGGCAAGTACCTTTTACGAAGCGGTCTGGTAGAAACATCTCTTTCTCAGGGTCGAAAAGCTGAGAAATAGTACGGCTAGAAATGAAGCCGTTCTTTTTAAGTTCTAGGTAGATGTGAGAAGCCAGTTCACGGTTCTCTTCGCTGTGTGTGCTGTGGTAGTTATCAAAGCTGATATCAAAGCCAGCGAAGTCTTTTTGGTGCTCTTCACTAACAGCAGCGATCATCTCTTCTGGTGTGATACCCATCTGTTGAGCTTTAAGCATAATTGGCGTGCCGTGAGCATCGTCAGCACAGATGAAGTTTACAGTGTTGCCACGTAGACGCTGGTATCGAACCCAGATATCAGCTTGGATATGCTCAAGCATATGACCAAGGTGAATAGAGCCGTTAGCGTACGGAAGCGCACAAGTTACCAAAAGTTGTCTTGGATCAGTTGCCATACTTAATAATTCGCTTTTTTGATAGGTATAAATTTTGAGAGGTAATACTACTTTATAACGTGTGATACGCCAAGGTATCAGACAAAGGATTCCCCTAGTTTTTTAGGGGTTCAGTCTTTATCTCGTGGGTGATAGCATAAATAAAAAAGGAGCCTCAATGCGTAACTTTACTTCTAAGCAAGATTTCTGTTCATGGTTGAATGAGTTCGAATCACCAATCCTCATTCCTGAGTGGGCGCAACACCAAAATATTGTATCGGTTGATCCGCGTGGATCATTTGTTATTACTTTACCTTTTGCTGCGAATCAACTGGCTGCTGATCTTAAATACTGGATTAACGCTCAGATCGAACAGCAACTTGTCAGCGCTTTTCAATTCGAAGTGAATGTGAAGCCATCAGCGCTTGAAACTACCGTCGCTACACCATTGAAAGGCGTTAAGAACATTATCGCGGTAACGTCTGCCAAGGGGGGAGTGGGTAAATCAACAACTTCGGTAAACCTTGCGCTCGCGTTATCTAAGTCAGGTTCAAAAGTCGGTTTGCTGGATGCAGATATCTATGGCCCGTCAGTGCCTATGATGCTTGGCCAATTAGACGCAAGACCACAAGTACAGAATAATAAATGGATGATGCCAATTGAGGCGCATGGCATTTTTACACATTCTATTGGGTATCTTGTGTCGAAAGACGATGCGGCAATCTGGCGTGGCCCTATGGCAGCTAAAGCTTTAGGCCAACTTGTTAACGAAACCGTATGGCCAGAGTTGGATTACCTTGTTATCGATATGCCACCGGGCACGGGTGATATTCAGCTAACGTTGTCGCAGCAGATCCCAGTAACGGGCGCGGTAGTCGTGACGACTCCTCAAGATTTGGCTTTAGCCGATGCACGTAAAGGTGTAGCGATGTTCGATAAAGTGAACGTACCTGTGGCGGGTCTCGTCGAAAACATGAGCTACCATATTTGTAGTCATTGTGGTGAGAAAGAGCATATCTTTGGCGCTGGTGGCGCAGAGGCTATGTCTGAAGAATTTTTCCTCGATATCTTGGCGCAAATTCCACTGCATATTGATGTACGAGAAGACATTGATGCTGGCTGCCCAACGGTAATACGTCGCCCAGACAGCGAACATACTCGTCATTATCTAGAGCTTGCTGAAAATGTTGCTGCGAAGATGTTTTGGACGGGAAAAGCGAGACCGGAAGCAATTAACTTCTCTATGGTTGAATAAAGTTGGCCACTCTCAATGTCTTGTAAATAATGGTTGGTAAGATAAATGGCTTTTTGGGTTTAGGAAATAGCCATTGGGGTTGTGCAAATAGTTGTAGGTAAGTTATTTGAAAGCAAACGATTGTATTCATTAAATGCATTGATATCATCAATTTGACTGCAATTAGCTAAAATGGCGACTAGAATCTATGTTGTTTAGCCCCTATAATCAGGCGGTTTATCTCTTCCCACCACCAAACCATATCGGGTGCAAAATTAATGTCTGATAATAATCAATGTGTCATCGTAGGTATCGCTGGCGCTTCAGCTTCAGGAAAAAGTCTGATTGCTAGTACAATTTATAATGAATTGCGCGAAAAAGTAGGCGACCATCAAATTGGTGTTATCACGGAAGATTGCTATTACAGCGACCAAAGCCACTTGAGTATGGAAGAGCGTGTTAAAACTAACTACGATCACCCAAATGCACTAGATCATGATCTTTTATGTGAACATCTACAGCAGCTAATGAGTGGTAATGCAGTAGAAGTTCCGGAATACAGTTACACAGAGCATACACGCACTTCTGAAACGACTACACTTACCCCTAAGAAAGTGATCATTTTAGAAGGTATTCTGCTTCTAACTGACCCGCGTCTCCGTAAACTAATGCACGCAAGCGTGTTTATGGATACGCCATTAGACATCTGTCTACTACGTCGTGTTAAACGTGATGTAGAAGAGCGTGGTCGTACAATGGACACGGTACTTAAGCAATATCAAGAAACAGTGCGCCCAATGTTTATGCAGTTTATCGAGCCTTCAAAACAACACGCAGACATCATCGTTCCTCGTGGTGGTAAAAACCGTATTGCGATTGATGTGTTAAAAGCGCACATTGCGAAGTTGTTGAAGTCTTAATCGAATAAAATTTTGCCTAAGTGACTCACTTAGCTTTATTTTTTACCGAATCAGTGGCACTTTTATAGTGCCACTTTCTTTTGGAATCTAAGCAAGGAATATGCGGATGAAGAAACTACTCATTTTCATAGCTGTACCAGTGTTTGTTGTTATTGCAGCAATTCTGGCACTAGTGCTGTTAGTGAATCCCAACCAATTTAAGCCATTAATTGTCGAACAAGCCCAAAAACACACCGGCCTAGAGCTCGTGATCGAGGGTGATATCAGCTGGCAATTCTTCCCATCTATTGGCTTTGCTCTTGGTCAAACTGAATTACGTAACCCTGAAGGATTTACCCAACCTAACCTATTTAAGGTTGATAACGTTGGTGTTGATGTGTCGGTTACTCCGCTATTTAGCAACCAACTAGAAATCGGCAACGTGACTCTGGATGGTGCAGAATTCTATTTAGAAACCCTTAAAGATGGTCGTAAGAACATCGATGCGTTAACGCAGGCATCAGCGTCTCAAGAGCCTGAGTCTGTTGCAGATACCCGTTCTGAATCCGCGCCAGCGACCGAAGAACAAGGTACGACAGAAGTATCAGGTTGGACGATAAACCTTGCGGGCGTTACTGTCTCAAACGCATTGTTTGAAATGGACGACAAGCAAGCCGGCTCATTCACTAAGTTATACGATGTGTCTTTAAACTTGTCTGAATTTGCGGTTGATACGTGGACCACTGCGACCTTTGCTGCCTCTGGTGAAAACAATCAGCAGAAGTTCTCTGCAGAAGGTAGTGCTGAGTTTAAATTAGCGGAAGGTTTTGCAAGTTACGCACTTCGCAATATTGACCTAAACGCTAAGTTCAATGATCCTGCGACGTCGATTGAATCTGCAAAAATTGGTTTGAACACGTTTGAGTTCGATAAGGTAAACCAACTTACTTATGCTGTAGTTGGTAACGCCGCAGGCCTTGACCTTGATCTTAAAGGTGGTGGTGAACTAACGGTAGATAGTGCGATTTCAAAAGTCACATTGAATAAGCTAACGTTAGATTCAACACTCAAAGGCGATGCGCTTCCACAATCACCAATGAAAGTGGATATGCTGTCTGACCTAAGCTTTGATCTTAATAAGAGCCACTTGAGCTTTGTGCTAGAGAAGTTGCAAGCAAATGCTATCGAGCTAGACGGTAAAGCAGACGTCACCTTATCTGAAATACCAAAAGTTCGTTTCTCTCTCCATAGTCCAAATATCGATTTAGATGAGTTCTTAGGTTTGGGTAAGACAACAGAAACAGCGAGCACAGCGCCTTCTGATTCTGCTGGTGGCTCAACGTCAAATTCTGATAGTTCAGCTCCTACTAAAGAAGTAGAACCTGATCTTTCGGCTCTGAAAACGTTAGACGTGAAAGGTGACATCACGATTGATAAGTTCAAAGCGAACAACGCGAAGATGCAGAATGTTAAAACAGCATTTTCTGTTAATCGTGGTATCGCGGAGCTAACCTCATTTACATCGAATCTCTACGATGGGTCTATCTCTGCAACAGCTAGATTAGATGCACGTAATACACCGGCGACTTACACCGCTAAGAAGAAAATCAAAGGTGTGAAAGTTCAGCCGTTACTGGTTGATGTCGCTGAAAACGATATGCTAGAAGGTACTGGTAATATCGATGTTGACGTCAAAGGTAAAAGCTTGACACCAACAGGAATTAAACAGAACTTAGTCGGTACGATTGCGATTAATTTCGAAGATGGTGCGGTTAACGGTATTAATGTCGCTCAGCTGATTCGAGAAAACTACGCCAAGATCAAGGGTGAGAAGGTCGAAAAAGTTGATGGCGCACAGAAGACTGATTTCAGTGCAATGAAAGCGACACTCAAAGTGGATAAAGGCTGGGTTTCAACGAATGACTTGTCAGCTCAATCACCGCTTTTAAGAGTGACGGGCCAAGGTAAGGCAAACTTCATCAATGAGACAGTCGATTTCCTTGTGAGAACATCGATAGTTGGGTCTTTAGAAGGTCAGGGTGGTAAGAGTATCGATGACCTGAAAGATGTCACTATCCCAATCAAGGTCACTGGCCAGTGGGCAGAACCGAAATTTGCGCTTGTTTTTGATGATGTGTTGAAGCAAAAAGCGCAGAAAGAGATTGACCGTGGTGTGAATAAGCTAACGGATAAGATCAAAGACGAAAAAACGAAAGAAGCGGTTGATGGTTTATTGAAAGGCTTCTTTAACTAATCTCTGCTCGCTTGAACTAGCATAGAAAAAAGCGCCATTCCTTATTGCAGGGAATGGCGCTTTTGTTTGGATGCTTATGATACTTTCGAGAGATTCTCTATGACACTCGTCCCTCGTTCTAGGGAATGACGATCGGTGCTCATCCTTTATTTAGGGGAGTAACACTGAAGAGTCGTCATCCTCGAGAGGGAAGAATGACCGAGTCGGGGATCTCTAATTGAACGGGATTACCAATCCACACCTTGCAGAGCTTTAACGCCAGATTCGAAAGCGTGCTTCACGTTACGAACTTCAGATACCGTATCAGCCATGTCAGTCAACGTTCGATGCGCACCACGTCCAGTAATAATTACTGATTGCATTTTCGGGCGATTATTTAGAGCTTCTACTACTTCGTCCAATTCGATGTAGCCATAACTCACCATGTACGTCAGCTCATCAAATAAAACTACATCAATCGACTCGTCGGTTAGCATACGTTGACACTCTTTCCATACGCGCTGCGCAGCTTCGATATCTTGAGCCTTGTTTTGGGTTTCCCAAGTAAAGCCGGTTCCCATCACTTGGAACTCTACATCCAGCTTTTGAAGAACGTTTTTTTCGCCATTATCCCAAGTGCCTTTAACAAATTGAGCAACGGCACATTTCTTACCATGGCCTACAGCTCGAGTGATGGTACCGAAACCTGATGTTGATTTACCTTTACCGTTACCAGTAATAACCAACAATAAGCCTTTCACTTCTTGTGCTGCAGCCACTCGTGCATCGACTTGTTCTTTTACTTTCTGTTGTCTTGCCTTATGGCGTTGTTCTTTGTTGTCTTCGGTCGACATAACAAATCCTTTTAAGTTGTGATTGCGTCTATCATAGCCTAACTTAACGATAGCAAAAACCATCGGAAGAACAGGTGATTACGGATGAAAAAGATACTCGTTGTTTGCATGGGGAATATTTGTCGTTCGTCAACAGGTGAAGCGGTGCTTCGAAAGAAAGCTCAGCAGATAGGGATTGATGTTGTGGTCGACTCTGCGGGTACAATTGGATTCCACCAAGGCAATCCACCGGATTCACGCTCAAAGTCGGCAGGAGAGAAGAGAGGGTACAGTTTTAAGGGAATAACCTCCCGCAAAGTAGTTATGAATGACTTTGAAGAGTTTGACCTGATACTTGCAGCAGATAGAGCTAATTTGGAAGACTTAATGAGCCAGTGTCCAGTTCATCTCCAATACAAGCTCGCGCTGTTTTTGAGTTTTGGAGAGTCACAGTATCAAGAAATTCCCGATCCTTATTATGGTGAGGGGAATGGCTTTGAATTAGTGTTGGATTTAATCGAAGAGTCGAGTGATGCAATATTAAATTCGATTTAACGTCGAAGTGATGTTCGGTCTTTGAGCAAAAAAGAACAAGATCAACACGATCAACACGATCAAGAATATCAAGAATTATAGATATAAAAAGGCCGACATCGAATGTCGGCCTTTCTAAATCTAATTTAAGCGATAGCTAAGATTACTTAGACATTACTTTGTAGATAGGGTCTTCTGCAACGTTCGCTTCAACTAAGCTCCCGGCTTTGTGCAGCATAGCGACACAGTCTTTGCTTAAGTGGCGAAGGTGAAGAGTTTTGCCTAATGCTGCGTAACGGTCAGCAATCGTGTCGATTGCTTCAATCGCTGAGTGGTCAGTAACGCGTGAGTTTGCAAAATCAACGATGACATCTTGTGGATCGTTGTATGCGTCAAACAACTCTAGGAAGTTAGCCGTTGAACCAAAGAAGATTGGGCCGTTAACTTTGTACTCTTTTGAGCCTTCTGCGTTTACTGAGGTGTCTGCGTAGATGTGTTTAGCATGTTGCCAAGCGAACATTAACGCTGAAGCTACAACACCAACACCAACGGCTACCGCAAGGTCAGTTAACACCGTTACTACTGTTACAAGAATGATAACGAAGAAGTCTTGCTTAGGTACACGACGCGCCAGCTTGAAGGTAGCCCATTCAAACGTGCCGATAACAACCATGAACATTACACCCACTAGTGCCGCTAGAGGAATCATCTCGATAAGCGCGGAGCCAAACAGGATGAACATCAGAAGTGCAACTGCAGCTACGATACCTGAAAGACGACCACGACCACCTGAGTTTACGTTGATCATCGATTGGCCGATCATCGCACAACCACCCATCGCGCCAAATACTGAACACGTTACGTTAGCCATACCTTGACCTACACATTCACGGTTAGATTGACCACGAGTGTTTGTCATTTCGTCTAGTACCGTTAGTGTTAGTAGAGACTCAATCAAGCCGATAGCCGCAAGGATAATGGCGTATGGCAGAATGATTTGCAGTGTTTCAAATGAAAATGGAACCGCAGGAATCGAGAACGTTGGTAGAGAACCTGCTAGTGTCGCTGCTTCATCACCAGACATAGTACGTAGGAAGTCGACAACAGTACGAGTTTCAAGATCAAGACCAACAACCAAAGCCGTTACCGTAACAATAGCAACCAATGAAGAAGGCACTGCTGTTGTGAGTTTAGGTAGGAAGTGGATGATACCCATAGTCAGTGCTACTAGGCCTAACATCAGAGTCATTTGACCGCTTGGTAACCAAGTTAATGCTCCCGTTACATCAGGCGCTTTAAATTGGCCAAGCTGTGCCAAGAAGATAACGATCGCTAAACCGTTCACGAAACCAATCATTACTGGGTGCGGAACGATACGGATAAATTTACCTAGCTTAAATACACCAGCTGCAATTTGCAGAAGACCGGCTAACATTACGGCTGCAAATAGGTATTGAACACCATGGGTTGCCACTAGGCTTACCATTACTACAGCCATTGCGCCAGTTGCACCAGATATCATACCTGGACGACCGCCAAAGACAGAAGTGATTAAACCTACGATGAATGCTGCGTAAAGACCAACCATTGGGTCAACGCCAGCAACAAAAGCGAATGCTACGGCTTCAGGTACCAGAGCTAGGGCTACTGTAAGACCTGAAAGCACGTCATTCTTTACAGAGTGCTTTGAAAATTGTGGGAATTCGAACATGTTTGCTCAGCTATGCTAAAAATGGATTTACCGACACGAGTGTATTGCGTAGCCAAACAGTGATGGAAAAGAGCGGCAATAGCGAAGTGTCGAAAAGATAAGTGCGCGAATGCTACCCAAAAATGTGATTAAGTTCAAGGTTGAACCCCACTTTGAGTAATATATCTATTATAAGTTATCGGAAGAATAGATATAAAAAAGGGCTGCTTATTAATAAGCAGCCCTTTGGTGTTATCTACGGATTAATCCGTGAAACTTATTAGTATTGAGGCTTAGTCATGCCTGCGCCAGCTTTGTTTGACGCTGCTTGGCTACCCGCACCTTTCGGTACAAAACGCTCAGTACGGAAGGGAGCTGCAACAACTTGAATCTCTTTGATCTCTTGAGGACCCGGCGCTTTAGTCATTGGTGAACCTGCTTGCTTTTTAGCAACCACAGCCTTTGGTGCCGCTTTAGGAGCTTCTGCTTTTACAACAGGAACTTCTTCAACTTTTACACTTTCAGCGTTAGGAGTTTCAACAGCGACTTCAGGTTCAACAACGGGTGTTGCTTCTTCTGATTGTATAGGTTTAGCTACAACAGGAGCTTCTGCTACTGGAGTTTCAACTTTCGTCGTTTCAACAGCGATAGGAGCTTCTTTAATAACGGCTGGAGCTTCAGTTACCTGAGCTTCAACGTTAACTTGTTGAGTTGCAGTTTGCTCAATAATAGCAGCATCGTCACGACGAATGATTACTTTACCCATAGCCAGTTCAGGACACGCAAAGCCACCTGCCATAACTACGTTGCTTTGTGGTGCTGTATCTTGAGCAACATTTTGCTCTTGAACAGCAACTTTAGTCTCTGTACTCACTTGAACTTCGGTCACTTCAGGTTTTGCCTGTTTGTGATGAGGCTTTGGTACGAAGCGAGGCATTACTTTACCCATAGCCATCTCAGGAGAAGCTACGCCACCTTTACGTAGGCGGAATGGGTTAGGGCGACGATCACGACCACGACGACGACGTTGACCACTTGCACGTAGATGACGTGGAGAACGACGGTTACGACGTTGTTTTGGCTCTTCCTGTTCAGTTTGCTCAGAGTTTGCTTGAGTTGCTTCTACTTGTTCCGCAACTTTTTGCTCTTTTGCTACTGACTGTTCTTTTGCGACAACTTGCTCTTTAGATGAGTTGTCTGCTTCAGCTTGAGCTTGTTGGTCTTTAACTCGAACTTGTTTGTTCAGTTTACGACGCTGACGACGCTCTTTAATCTTAACAGCTTTAGCTTCAGGTTTTGCCTTAGGCGCTTCAGGCTTGTCAGCTTGAGCTTCTGCCGCCAGCTGTAGACCTTCTTCTGCTAATTTAGATGGTACTTGCTCTTCGCGTTGCTTCTGCTCATCACGTGGCTTGTTGCGACGATCTTGCTTTGGCTTACGAGGTTGACGAGTTTGCTGTGGAGCTGCTTCTTTTTGCTCTTCAGGTTTCTCATCACGTGCAGGTTTGCGACGACGTTTGTTGTCACGGTTTTCGTTACGGTTGTCACCACGTTCGCCGCGTTGTTCACCACGCTCGTTACGTTGTTCGCCACGGTCACCACGTTGGTTACGACGGCGGTTGTCGTTACGATCACGGCGTTGACGGTTACCGTTGTTACGATTGCTTTTAGGTTTCTCTTCTTCTTGCTTCTCTTCTTTTTTCTCTTCTTGAGTCGAAGAGCCAAATAGGAAGCTACCGATAGCCTTGAAGAAACGACCGATTAGACCTGGTTCTTGAGTTGTTACTGGCTCAGCTTTCTTCTCTTCTACAGCTTTTGGAGCTGGAGCTGGAGTCGGTGCTGATTGAGCTGGAGCTGCAAAGCCTTTTAGAGCCGGCTCTTCGAGCTTCTTAGGGCGAATAGTCTGTTCTGCAGGTTCTTTGCTTTCCGCTTCTTTAAGCGCATCTAGCTTTTGAGGAAGTAGGTAAGATAGTAGATCAAACTCTTCACCTTCACGAACACGGATAACCTCAAAGTGTGGCGTTTCCATGTCTGAGTTAGGAACAACAGTGATCTTAACTTCTTGGTTCTTCTCAATGTGGTTTACTGAGCGACGTTTTTCATTCAGAAGGTAAGAAGCGATTGGAACAGGTACAACAGCAAGTACTTGCGCTGTATTGTCTTTCAGGGCTTCTTCTTCAATCAAACGTAGAACAGACAGTGCTAGAGATTCGTTATCACGAACAACACCAGTACCTGTACAACGAGGACAAATGTGGTGGCTTGCTTCTGCTAGTGATGGGCTCAAACGTTGACGAGACATCTCTAGAAGACCAAAGCGAGAAATACGGCCAATCTGAACACGTGCGCGATCTAAACGAACGGCATCACGTAGACGGCTTTCTACTTCGCGTTGGTGGCGAACCGGAGTCATATCGATGAAGTCGATAACAACAAGACCGCCTAGGTCGCGTAGACGTAACTGACGTGCAATTTCATCGGCCGCTTCTAAGTTAGTATTTAGCGCTGTTTCTTCAATATCGCCGCCCTTTGTTGCACGAGCAGAGTTGATATCGATAGAAGTCAGAGCTTCTGTTGGATCGATTACGATAGAACCACCAGAAGGAAGACGAACTTCACGTTGGAAAGCAGACTCGATCTGGCTTTCAATCTGGTAATGGCTGAATAGAGGCACTTCACCATCGTATTTCTTAACGCGATTCATGAAATCTGGGCGTATTAATTGAATGTGCGCTTGTGCACGTTCAAAAATAGTGTTGCTGTCGATTAGAATCTCGCCAATATCACGACGTAGATAGTCACGAATCGCACGAACGATTACGTTACTTTCTTGGTGAATAAGGAAAGGGGCTGCGTTTGAATCAGAAGCTTGCTTGATAGCGCCCCAGTGATTCAATAGAACATTCAAGTCCCACTCTAGCTCTTCTGCACTTTTGCCAACACCCGCTGTACGCACGATTAAGCCCATACCTTGAGGAAGTTCAAGAGTGCTTAATGCTGCTTTCAGTTGAGTGCGTTCATCACCTTCGATACGACGAGAAATACCGCCAGCGCGAGGGTTATTAGGCATAAGAACTAAGTAACTACCGGCCAAAGAGATGAAAGTCGTCAGTGCAGCACCTTTGCTACCACGTTCTTCTTTCTCTACTTGTACGATCACTTCCTGGCCTTCTCTTAGCACTTCTTTAATGCTAGGGCGGCCTTGGTATGTATAACCTTCAGGGAAGTATTCGCGGGCAATTTCTTTAAGAGGGAGGAAACCATGACGTTCTGCGCCGTAATCAACAAATGCCGCTTCTAGGCTTGGTTCAATACGGGTAATACGTCCTTTGTAGATATTCGCTTTCTTTGACTCGTGACCTGGACTTTCGATATCTAGATCGAACAGTCGCTGGCCATCAACCAAAGCGACACGCAACTCTTCTTTTTGAGTTGCGTTAATTAACATTCTTTTCATTTAGAAATTCTCATTGTCTTTTCTTATTTTCATCATTGTTCTTATCGCTTTATTTCGTTTCTCATGGTGCCAGATCCCATGGCTTTATCGGTGCAGCCTCCCGGCTGGAGAGGGATGCTCTGGGGCACGTCAGTCATCATAGGGAGTTAGCCTATGATCCGCGATGTGGCGGTGAATACTCAACATGAGTGTACGTGAGTAGAGCGATAAGGAGCTCAGTTGACCGTGTCTTACGCCGATTGCAGCACTGTCTAATCTGAGTTATCTACTCATTTACTTGCTTATGAATGGTTAGCTGTTTAAATAATAGTCAAACCACTGATAGCAGCTGTGAACTATAGCAGCGGTCGGTAAACACAGCAATCTGCTTTGTCGGAATGCTGTAAAAAAAACAGTTTTTGTTTGGGTTTTGATAGCTCTAACTCACTGTCTATAAATAATTTATCATTTGATATTTTAATTTGCAGGAATCTTGATGCTTTTTTGTTCGAAGAATCAAAGAAATATAGAACTTCGAGTGCAATTTAGTGATGGATTCGAGACTATTAAGCGTAAATTAGTGCGGAATAGTGCTAAGAAAATCTCAATTATCAAAAGTGACAGTGATACAATAACCGCATGAGCGAAATTAGAACCCAAGTCCAGTTTGTCGACATCGACGAAGATATGGCTGGTCAGCGTATTGATAACTTCTTACGCAACCAATTAAAAAACATCCCGAAAAGCATGATTTATCGAATCGTGCGTAAAGGCGAAGTCCGCGTAAACAAAAAACGCATTAAAGCTGAGTACAAACTAAAAGCTGGTGACTTAGTTCGTATCCCACCAGTAACGATTGAAGAGAAAACAGAAGAGAACATACCGAGCACAAAACTCAACAAGGTTTCTGAACTAGAACAGTGCATCATTTATGAAGATGATCATCTGTTGATTCTTAATAAACCGTCGGGTACTGCTGTTCATGGTGGTAGTGGGCTAAAGTTTGGCGCGATTGAAGCATTGCGTGCACTTCGTCCTGATGCTCGCTTTCTTGAGTTAGTGCATCGGATTGATAGAGATACGTCTGGCATTCTACTTGTTGCTAAGAAGCGCTCTGCACTAAGACATCTTCAAGCGCAGTTCCGTGAAAAAACGGTTCAGAAATACTATTTCGCTTTGGTGATGGGTGAATGGAAGAACAGTTGTAAAGTGGTCAATGCACCTTTGTTGAAAAATGAAGTAAACAGCATTGTTCGTGTTAACCCAAATGGTAAGGCGTCTGAAACTCGTTTTAAGGTTTTAGAAAAATTCCAAGACGCGACTTTGGTTCAAGCGAGCCCTATTACCGGCCGCACCCACCAAATTCGTGTGCATGCTCAGTATACTGGTCATCCGATTGCTTGGGATGACCGTTATGGCGATCGTCGATTCGATGCTTATACGGGTAAAGTTGGATTGAATCGTTTGTTTCTTCACGCAGCAAACATCAAGTTTACTCACCCAGGTAGCGAAGAGAAGATGGATATCTCAGCGCCAATGGAAAAAAGGCTAGAGAAGGCCCTGACTGGTTTACGTAAGCTTTAGAAATATACGAGTTCACAAATTTTTCGTGAATTGAGTATCTGAGCTTCAATTAGAAAAGGTTGACGAATATCGTCAACCTTTTTGTTTTCATATGTTGTCGAAGATCCTTAACTCGCTCATCCCTTCTCTTGAGGATGACGAAATTTACTGAAAGACCGTTTCGCTACTTATTTCACTTTTCTTTCTCGTCGTTTCTTAAACGGACGAAGGAAGGAGTAGGGAACCCTTAACAAAGAGAGAGTATTTGTTACAGCACTCTCATTCCTTGCGCTTCTAACATATCGACTAAATCGATCAGAGGTAACCCGATCAAGGTATTTGGATCTTTGCCTTCCATTTGTTTGAACAAAGCAATGCCTAATCCTTCACACATAAAACTGCCTGCGCAGAAATAAGGCTGCTCTTTCTCAACATACGAAATGATTTGTTGCTCTGTTAGATCGCGGAAATGCACCACGAAGGTGTCGAGACGCGTGTCAGCTTTATTGGTTTCGCTGTTCCAAACGGAAAGTCCAGTATAGAAAGTGATGCTTTTACCACTTTGGCGAGATAGTTGCTGAATTGCTTTTTCACGAGTGTGTGGCTTACCAATGATCTCATCGTCAATCACACAAACCTGATCAGAACCAATCACTAATCCTGCTTGTTCAATTGTACAAGACTTGGCTTTCGTCTCAGCTAAACGCATCACTAACTGCTGAGGTGTCTCTTCTGGAAACGGTGTTTCATCGCAGTCAGGCTTGGCTGTTATGAAGTCTAAGTGTAGTTTTTTGAGGATCTCTTGCCTAAATGGTGAGGTAGAGGCTAAAACTAGTTGGTAATTTCTCATTTTAATTTACAATTCACGGAAGCATTTATCTCAGGATAACGTAACTTGTCCTGCTATTCATAATGCTCTGAATAGGAAAGGCAGGAAAGTACATTTTTTTTGCCATTTCCTTTGACTAAACATGATTTGGAAGATAAGATTCGCGCCCTATGCAAAAGGAAAAAATACCGCGTACAGTTGATCCGGCAAGAACGGCTCAAAAACGACTCGATATGGATGGTATCATCCAAGTCAGTCTTTTAAAGCGTCTAACCGAAGCAACTGAAGGCGTAAAACGTGACGCGCAAGTCTCAATGTCATTTGGGCTTGATGAACAACGATTAGTCGTTATCTCTGGTAAAGCTAACGTCGAAGTCGATTTAGAGTGTCAACGTTGTAATGAGGTTTTCGCGCATGAGTGCGATGTCCAATTTACTTATACTCCTGTTTACAGCGAGAAAAGTGAAGAGGAAGCACCGGAAGAGTACGATTTGGTAGATCTGAACGAGTACGGTGAGTTAGACCTGATTCAATTAGTTGAAGACGAGTTCATCCTTGGATTGCCACAAATAGCAATGCACGACGATGCGAAATGTAGCGTTAACTCAAATAACTTGGTGTTTGGTGAACTTCCTGAAGAAATTGAGGAAGACAAAAAGCCGAATCCATTTGATGTTTTAAAAAACTTGAAGAAGTAACTTATTAACAAATAAGTATCTTTAAGAATTTACATAGGAGTAGGGTCAATGGCCGTACAAAAGAGCAAGAAATCACGTTCAATGCGTGGCATGCGTCGTTCACACGATGCGCTAACTACAGCTGCACTTTCTGTAGACGCAACTTCAGGTGAAACTCACCTACGTCACAACGTGACTGCCGAAGGTTTCTACCGCGGCAAAAAGGTTATCAACAAGTAAGGTTGACCTTTGCAAAATCTAACCGTTGCGCTTGATGCAATGGGCGGAGACTTCGGTCCCCGTGTAACAGTGCCTGCCGCCGTGCAGGCACTGTCGTATTTCCCAGAGCTAAAAGTCATTCTCATAGGTGATCGAAACGCGATCACATCTCAATTATCTTCATTAGGTCAAATGCCTGATTCTCGTTTGAGTATCCAGCACTGTGACCGAGTTATCTCCAATTCTGAAAAACCGTCACTAGCTTTACGTAATAGTCAGGGTAGCTCTATGCGTGTCGCTATCGATCTGGTTGCCGAATCACAGGCTGATGCTTGTGTGAGTGGTGGTAACACTGGTGCATTGATGGCTTTGTCTCGTTTCCGACTCAAACTCCTCCCTGGTATTGATAGGCCTGCATTGGTTTCCGCTTTGCCTACTGCCTCTGGTAACCGGACGTGGATGCTTGATTTAGGAGCAAACGTATCTAGTGATGCGGATTCACTCTTTCAGTTTGCCGTGATGGGCAGCGCATTAGCAGAACAACATTTAGGGCGAGCTCCACGCGTCGCTATTTTGAATATTGGTGCAGAAGAAATTAAAGGCAACGACCTTGTAAAACGATGCGCCGAAATGTTGGCTAATACTCAATCCGTTAACTTCATAGGCTATATTGAAGGTAATCAACTACTTCAAGATGCAGCTGATGTCGTCGTATGTGATGGTTTTGTGGGCAATGTCTGCTTAAAAACGTGCGAAGGTACAGCTCAGCTCTTTATTGATAAGCTAAAAACGCGCATGATGGCTTCAACAATAAAGGGTTGGATTGCCAGAAAGCTGTTTTCTGAGCTATTTACTGAATTAAAAACCTTGAACCCCGACCAGTATAACGGCGCAAGTTTGTTAGGATTGCGCGGCATTGTCATTAAAAGTCATGGAAGTGCTGATGTGTCTGCAGTCGTCAACGCGATTGGTGAAGCAGTACACGAGGTCAAACGACAAGTCCCCAGCCGCATTAGCGATCGTTTGGAAGCGGTTTTACTCGAGAGGCATTATTAGTCTTCATGTATAGCAAAATTTTAGGTACTGGCAGCTACTTGCCATCTCAGGTGCGTACTAACGCAGACTTAGAGAAAATGGTAGAGACTAGCGATGAGTGGATCGTTGCTAGAACAGGTATTAAAGAGCGTCGTATTTCAGCGGAAAACGAAACCGTTGCTGATATGGCGTTTTACGCTGCTGAAAATGCCATTGAAATGGCAGGTATCGACAAAGAAGATATTGATTTAATCATCGTTGCGACAACCAGCAGTAGCCATACATTTCCGTCTTCGGCATGTCAGGTACAAGGCAAACTTGGTATCAAAGGTTGCCCTGCGTTTGATTTGGCTGCGGCATGCTCTGGCTTCGTCTATGCATTGTCTGTTGCTGATCAACACATCAAGACTGGCATGTGTAAAAATGTTTTGGTGATTGGTGCTGATGCACTGTCAAAAACCTGTGATCCGACTGACCGCTCTACTATCATCTTATTTGGTGATGCAGCAGGTGCGGTGGTTGTAGGCGCAAGCGAAGAGCCAGGTATTTTGTCTACTCACATATACTCTGATGGTAAATACGGTGAGCTTCTAAGCCTAGAAGTACCAGAGCGTGGCGGTGATGCAGACAAATGGCTGCACATGGCGGGCAACGAAGTATTTAAAGTAGCTGTAACTCAGCTTTCTAAGCTGGTAAAAGACACATTGGCTGCGAACAATATGGATAAGTCAGAGCTTGATTGGCTAGTTCCACACCAAGCGAACTACCGTATTATCTCGGCAACTGCTAAAAAGCTGACGATGTCACTTGATCAAGTGGTGATCACCCTTGATAAGCACGGCAATACGTCGGCAGCTACCGTACCTACAGCACTTGATGAAGCTGTGCGTGACGGGCGAATTAAACGTGGTCAAACGCTTCTACTTGAAGCATTTGGCGGCGGCTTCACTTGGGGTTCTGCGTTAGTTAAATTCTAACCTCAAGCGAAAATCAACAAACAAGGCACATAACTTATGTGCCTTATTCAATTTTTGCTTTGCTTAAAGGAAAATTACAATGAGCAAGTTTGCTATCGTATTCCCAGGCCAAGGCTCTCAAGCTATCGGTATGCTTGCTGACCTAGGCGAACAGTATGATGTTGTAAAACAGACATTTGCTGAAGCTTCAGAAGCACTTGGTTACGATCTATGGGCATTGGTTCAAGATGGTCCAGTAGAAAATCTAAATGAAACTTTCCGCACTCAACCGGCTCTATTAACAGCGTCTGTTGCAATTTGGCGTGTATGGCAAGAGCTTGGCCTAGAGCAACCTGCAAACTTAGCAGGTCACAGCTTAGGTGAGTACTCTGCACTGGTTTGTGCTGGTGTCATCGACTTTAAAGAAGCGATCAAATTGGTTGAGTTACGTGGTCAGCTGATGCAAGAAGCCGTTCCTGCAGGCGTTGGAGCAATGTACGCAATCATCGGTCTTGACGATGAAGCGATTGCTAAAGCGTGTGAAGAAGCTGCGCAAGACGAAGTTGTGTCTCCAGTTAACTTTAACTCTCCTGGCCAAGTTGTTATCGCAGGTAACAAAGCGGCGGTAGAGCGTGCTGGTGCACTATGTAAAGAAGCCGGCGCAAAGCGTGCGCTTCCTTTGCCTGTTTCTGTGCCATCTCACTGTGCACTGATGAAGCCGGCAGCAGACAAACTAGCGGTTGCTCTAGAAGCGCTAGAGTTCAATACGCCAGCACTGCCTGTTATCAATAACGTTGATGTTATTGCTGAGACAGACCCTGCGAAAATCAAAAATGCACTTGTTCGTCAGCTATACAGCCCAGTTCGTTGGACTGAAGGTGTACAGGCAATGAACGAACAAGGCGTAGAGAAACTACTAGAATTAGGTCCAGGTAAAGTTCTTACTGGCCTAACAAAACGAATCGTAAAAACTATGACAGCTGCTGCAGTTAACGACACTGCATCACTAGAAGCTGCTAAGTAAATAACCACTTAATAGAGAAGTTATGATGAATTTAGAAGGCAAAGTTGCACTCGTTACAGGCGCAAGCCGTGGCATAGGTCGTGCAATCGCTGAACTTTTAGTTGAGCGTGGTGCTAAAGTTATCGGTACTGCTACATCTGAAGGCGGCGCAGCTGCAATCAGCGAGTACCTAGGTGAGAACGGTAAAGGTCTTGCTCTTAATGTAACTGATACTGACTCAATTGCTGCTACACTGAAAACCATCAACGATGAATTCGGTGCGATTGACATTCTAGTTAACAACGCTGGTATCACTCGTGATAACCTACTTATGCGTATGAAAGACGACGAATGGAATGACATCATCGATACTAACCTAACGCCTATCTTCCGCATGTCTAAAGCTGTATTGCGTGGCATGATGAAGAAGCGTCAAGGTCGTATCGTAAACGTTGGTTCTGTAGTAGGTACTATGGGTAACGCTGGTCAAGCTAACTACGCAGCTGCAAAAGCAGGCGTAATTGGTTTTACTAAATCAATGGCACGCGAAGTTGCGTCTCGTGGCATTACAGTAAACACTGTAGCGCCTGGTTTTATCGAAACAGACATGACTAAAGCGCTAAATGATGACCAACGTGCAGCAACTTTGGCGAATGTACCAGCAGGTCGACTAGGTGACCCTCGCGAAATCGCTGAAGCTGTGGTATTTTTGGCGTCACCTGCGGCAGCTTATATCACAGGTGAAACACTTCACGTCAATGGCGGTATGTACATGGTGTAAATTATGTGCAACATTTGTGCATGATTTAAGTCAAGATCATACGTAATTTCGGTTAAAATCGTGAAAATTGTGGTTTGACCAGAAAAGTTGACCTTGCAACTTTCAATAGATTGAATAAACTACGGAAAACATCGCATAAAGCGAACTCTGTAAAGGAAAAGAAAAAATGAGCAACCTCGAAGAACGCGTAAAGAAAATCATTGTTGAACAGCTAGGTGTAGACGAAGCTGAAGTTAAAAACGAAGCTTCTTTCGTTGATGACCTAGGTGCAGATTCTCTAGACACAGTTGAGCTAGTAATGGCTCTAGAAGAAGAATTCGACACTGAAATCCCAGATGAAGAAGCTGAGAAAATTACTACTGTTCAAGCAGCTATCGATTACGTAACTAGCGCTCAGTAATAATCTCTCCCAGGCGGTCACCTCGACCGCCTGTGTTTTATCTAACTCATCTATCCTCATCTTAAATCACCTCAATCTCCGGAGTGTAAAATCGTGTCCAAGCGTCGTGTAGTTGTCACTGGCATGGGTATGTTGTCACCGGTAGGCAACACTGTAGAATCTTCTTGGAAAGCCCTGCTAGCTGGTCAAAGTGGTATCGTTAATATCGATCATTTTGATGCAACCAATTTCTCAACTCGTTTTGCAGGTCTAGTAAAAGACTTTAACTGCGAAGAGTATATGACTAAAAAAGATGCTCGTAAGATGGACTTGTTCATCCAGTACGGCGTCGCAGCAGGTATTCAAGCTTTAGATGATTCAGCCCTAACTATTACTGAAGAAAACGCTCCACGTGTGGGTGTTGCTATCGGTTCTGGTATTGGTGGTCTTGGTTTGATCGAAGCCGGTCACCAGGCTCTAACTGAAAAAGGCCCTCGTAAGATTAGCCCGTTCTTCGTACCGTCGACGATCGTGAATATGATTGCTGGTCACATGTCTATCATGCGTGGCCTACGCGGTCCAAACATCGCGATTTCTACTGCATGTACGACTGGCCTACATAACATTGGCCATGCAGCTCGTATGATTGCATACGGCGATGCTGACGCAATGCTAGCGGGTGGTGCTGAAAAAGCATCAACTCCACTAGGTATGGGCGGTTTTGGTGCGGCTAAAGCATTATCTACTCGTAACGATGAGCCTCAAAAAGCTTCTCGTCCATGGGACAAAGGCCGTGATGGTTTCGTTCTTGGTGACGGTGCTGGCATGATGGTTCTTGAAGAGTACGAACATGCGAAAGCTCGTGGTGCTAAGATTTACTGTGAGCTAGTTGGCTTCGGTATGTCGGGTGACGCTTACCATATGACATCTCCAAGTGAAGATGGCTCTGGTGGTGCATTAGCAATGGAGGCGGCTATGCGTGATGCAGGCATTACTGGTGAACAAATCGGTTATGTTAACGCACACGGTACTTCGACTCCAGCAGGTGACGTAGCGGAAGTTAAGGGCATCAAGCGTGCTCTTGGCGAAGCAGGCAGCAAGCAAGTATTGGTATCTTCTACGAAATCGATGACTGGTCACCTTTTAGGTGCTGCTGGTTCTGCTGAGGCTATCATCACAGCGATGTCTCTGGTTGATCAAATTGTTCCACCAACAATCAACCTAGATGATCCTGAAGAAGGTTTAGATATTGACTTAGTACCTCACACTGCGCGTGAAGTTAGCAACATGGAATATGCTGCATGTAACTCATTCGGTTTCGGTGGTACAAACGGCTGTTTGATCTTCAAAAAGATTTAATCATCTTATTAAAGACGTAAACACTCGTAGATAGTCACAATTAGACTTGTTTTTAAACGGCTTGATGCTTTAGCATTGAGCCGTTTCTTTTTATGGGGAAAAACATGTTTTGGGTTGATGGGGAAAGCCAGCAAACTATCGATATTTTGGATCGCTCGTTTCAGTACGGAGACGGCTGTTTTACGACAATGCTCGTGAGTGATGGTGAGATACAACATTTTCACGATCATCAGCGTCGTGTCGATGATTGCCTTAAAGCGTTACGCATTTCCGCACTTGATTGGGATGTGGTTAACCTTTGGCTCGATAATGCGCTTCGACATATCCAAGATAACGCTCTTCATAATGAAAAAGCAGGGATTAAGCTGCATGTTAGCCGTGGAGCCGGTGGGCGAGGCTACAGTACTAAGAATATCGTCAAACCGACAATAACCATCACTATCTTTGATTACCCCTGTCATTATTCAGCGTGGCAAGACTCCGGTGTTGAACTCGGTATCTGTGATCAAGCGCTAGGTTTGAGTCCGCTGCTTGCTGGCCATAAGCACAATAACCGTCTTGAACAGATTTTGATGAAAGATGAAATGGATCAGGCGAATGAAGTGGATGGTGTGGTGCTTGATATTTCAGGCAATGTGATTGAAACCACCATGGCAAATCTATTTTGGCTCAAAGGTCAGTCGATATACACACCTCAACTCACGCAAAGTGGTGTAGAGGGGGTTATGCGTAAGCAAGTGTTAACCGCGCTGAATCAAGCTGAACTTTCCGTTACAATTAGTGATTATTGCTTATCTCAACTCATGCAAGCTGACGAAGTTTTCATGACCAACTCCATTTTAGGGGTTGCTCCCGTTATCCGTATTAGTGATACCCAATTTAACATTGGAACCGTTACTCGTAGCCTTCAAGGACAACTAAACTCGTGATCAAAAAGTTATTTATTTTTATTATCTTGTGCCTAATCGCAGTCGCTGCTGCTGGGTTCTATGTATACAATCAAGCACAAGATAACCTGAAACAAGTTATTCAATTAGAAAAACCGCAGGTGGTGACAGTTGCTTCAGGAAGCAGCTTTAATCGTGTTTTAGCACAGTTGATTAATGAGGGGCTTTTTGAGGCTTCTCCTTACGAGAAATTAATCCGTAAGTTGCACCCTGAGCTTGTAGACGTAAAAGCGGGTACATTCCTGCTTGAGCCTGGTTTAACCCTCGAGCAAGCGCTACAAGTGCTGGTCGAAGGGAAAGAGCATCAATTCACGATTACTTTCGTAGAAGGCAGTCGCTTTGATGAGTGGCTTGTTCAGCTGAAAGATAACGAATTCATTCAACAGACGTTGGATGGTGCCTCTGAAAAAGAGATCGCTCAAAAGCTCGGTATTGAAAACGAAAAGCTAGAAGGACTTTTTTTAGCAGAAACGTACCACTACACCTACGGTACAACGGATTTAGATTTGTTGAAGCGCGCGCATCGAGACCTAATGAGCGTGGTGAATGAAGAGTGGGTAAATCGAGCGGATAAACTGCCTCTTAAATCGCCATACGAAGCGCTAATTCTTGCATCTATCATTGAGAAAGAGACCGCCGTTGCGTCAGAACGTGAGCGTGTTTCTTCTGTGTTCGTTAACCGTCTGAACAAGCGTATGCGTTTGCAAACTGACCCAACGGTTATCTATGGTATGGGTGACAGCTACGATGGCAATATCCGTAAGAAAGACTTACGCACGCCAACGGCATACAACACCTATACAATGAGTGGTTTGCCACCGACACCTATCGCCATGGCAGGTAAAGCGTCTATCAACGCGGCGTTGAATCCAGAGAAGAGCAACTACTTGTATTTCGTTGCGAGTGGTACTGGCGGTCACGTATTTTCAAAGAGTTTGACTGAGCATAACCGTGCAGTACGAGCTTACTTAAAACAATTAAGAAAAAACAAATAAAGAACAAATTATGAATCAGTCGAAATTTATCGTGGTCGAAGGCCTTGAAGGCGCTGGCAAAAGCACAGCAATCAATGCCATCGTTGAGACATTAAAAGCGTCGGGTGTCGAGAATATTGTTAATACTCGCGAGCCGGGTGGTACTGTCTTAGCTGAAAAGATGCGCTCATTGGTTAAAGAAGAGCACGAAGGCGAGAAGCTTCAAGACATGACTGAATTGCTTCTGATGTACGCAGCACGTGTTCAATTAGTAGAGAACGTTATCAAGCCCGCACTCGACAGTGGTCAATGGGTATTGGGTGACCGTCATGATATGTCTTCACAGGCATACCAAGGTGGTGGTCGTCAGATCGCACTCACGACTATGGAATCACTGAAAGCAACTACACTAGGCGGCTTTAAGCCCGATCTAACGCTATATTTGGACCTAGACCCTAGAGTTGGGCTAGAGCGTGCTCGAGGTCGTGGTGAGCTTGATAGAATTGAAAAGATGGACATCTCATTTTTCGACCGCACGCGTGAGCGCTATCTAGAAATTGCAGAACAAGATGATTCTGTACTTGTGATTAATGCGCAGCAAGAAATTGAGCAAGTAGCCGCTGATATTAAAGTCGCGCTAAGTACTTGGCTAGATAAACAGTAGGTAGTCATGGCTGAAGTGTATTCTTGGCTTGCTCCCGTATGGAGTGAGTGGAAAAAAAGTCTCGATGCAGAGCGCTTTCCCAATTCTGTTATTGTTAATGCGCCGGAAGGGCTTGGCGTTGATGCGCTGATTGGCCAACTTACTGCGTCATTAATGTGTACTAATTATGAAAGTGAGTCTTGTGGCTTTTGTCATAGCTGTGAGTTAATGAAGTCGGGAAGCCATCCTGACTTCCATGTACTCTCACCTGAAAAGGAAGGTAAGTCGATCACGGTTGACCAAGTGCGTGCGAGTAACCGCTGGGCCCAACAGTCTTCACAGCTAGGGGGTGTACGTGTCATCTTGCTTGAGCCTGCTGAAGCAATGAACGAATCTGCATCGAATGCGCTTTTAAAAACGCTGGAAGAGCCATCAAGCAAGTGTATTTTCATTCTTTCTACGCGTAACAGCCATCGCTTGATGCCAACTATCCTAAGTCGTTGCCAGCAATTTAATGTGGTGAGTCCTCAATTAGACGTTGGTTCTGCATGGTTAGATAATGAAGTGGGTAAAGCCGTTCCACCGTATGTTCTAACACTGAATGACAACGCGCCTTTAAAAGCAAAGGTGATGTTTGAACAAGGTGGTGTTGATACTTCAACTAAAGCGCTAGATGGCTTTGTGAATGTTATCAAAGGTACTCAACCTGACATGTTCAAATTCTCTACAGAGCTTGGTAAAGACCCTTTGATTCAACTTGGTTGGTTATGGCATTTACTCTCCGATGTACAGAAGCTGCATTTCGGCTTGACCAATAAAGCTATTACACCAGGTGCGAAAGCACTGTTTGAGGTGATGTCTTACCAAAGTGCTTATGCCGCCTCGAATAAACTGCTGACATTGATTGAGCAGTTAAAACAACACCCTGGGCTCAATACGGAGCTACTCATAATGAATTGGCTAATTGCCACTTGCGAGGAAACATGTTCGTAGATTCCCATTGTCATTTAGACAAGCTAGATTACCAAGATTTACACACTAGTGTAGAAGATGTCGTTAACAAGGCAAAAGCAGCAAACGTTGAGCAGCTGCTTTCTGTTGGTGTGACACTAGATTCGTTCGAAAATATGCTCGATATGATCGCACCGTTTGATAACGTGAAAGCCTCTTGTGGTGTTCATCCTCTCGATGTAGAAAGCGATTTCTGTTTAGAAAGAATGCGCGAGTATGCGAGTAATCCAAAGGTTGTGGCGATTGGTGAAACTGGCCTTGATTATCACTATCAGCCTGAGACTGCAGAGCTACAGCAACTACGATTTAAGCAACATGTAGAGCTCGCTGTAGAGCTTAATAAGCCATTAATCATTCACACTCGTAACGCTCGTGAAGACACGTTGGCTATTTTACGTGATGGCGGTGCTGAAAAGTGTGGCGGTGTTATTCACTGCTTCACTGAAGATCAATCGTTCGCTGAAGCAGCGATGGAGTTAGGTTTTTATATATCAATTTCAGGAATTGTTACCTTTAAACAGGCCACAGAACTGAAGGAGGTTGTCAAGAATCTGCCTCTCGATAGGCTATTGATTGAGACTGATTCTCCATACTTGGCACCAATTCCATATCGTGGCAAACAGAATCAGCCTGCATATGTAGTAGAAGTTGCCGCATATATCGCGCAATTGAAAGGTTTATCGATGAAAGAGGTTGCTGAACAAACGACCAGAAATTACCAAAAACTTTTTTTGCGATAAAAAACTACGTAAGTAAATAAAAGGGAGCGAAAGCTCCCTTTTTGTGTTTTTGATCACCAAAAGTGCGTTTTTTTTTAATGTTTACGAATTATGTTGAACTTGAGAGGGCTATTTATAACATTTGTAATTTTGTTACTAAAAATAACATTCACTCCTATTTTATTCACTCAGTAAAATAATAAGACCTTCAAAAAATATATTTATTTTTCAATGTATTAGGCTCTTGTAAAGGATTGCATTTCTAGATTTGACATGTGATCCAAGACGTGTTTTGAAACTAAATTTCGTAAGTGACTAGAAAGTTAGTTCCCCATCAATATATATTTAGCGGCAGAAAATATAATGCAATACATGGTTACATTTTCGCAGGGTGCTAACATAAAGGCTACGGGGGTGTGCCGTTAGAACCCATATAATTATTTTATCTTTATCAGGAGCATAAACATGTTTAAGAACCTTTTTGCTAGCCTGCAGAAAGTTGGTAAGTCTCTGATGCTACCAGTATCAGTTTTACCAGTTGCGGGTATTTTGCTAGGTGTCGGTGCAGCAGACCTTCCTTTCATTCCAGAAATTGTTTCAAACTTAATGGAACAAGCTGGTGGTTCAGTATTCGGTCAAATGGCACTACTGTTCGCAGTAGGTGTGGCACTTGGCTTTACTAACAACGATGGTGTAGCGGGTCTAGCTGCTATCGTTGGTTACGGCATCATGACTGCTACACTAGGCGTAATGGCCGGTGTAATGGGCGTTGATAAAATCGATACTGGTGTACTAGGTGGTATCCTAGTCGGTGGTGTTGCTGCTTGGGCATTCAACCGTTTCTTCCGTATTCAACTACCAGAATACCTGGGCTTCTTCGCTGGTAAGCGTGCTGTGCCAATCATCACAGGTTTCTCTGCGATTGGTCTAGCAATCCTACTTTCTGTAGTTTGGCCACCAGTTGGCGGCGCTATCTCTGCGTTCTCTGATTGGGCAGCTCACCAAAACCCACAAGTGGCGTTTGGTATTTATGGTATCGTTGAGCGTTCTCTGATTCCATTTGGTCTTCACCACGTTTGGAACGTACCTTTCTTCTTCGAAGCTGGTACTTGTGTAAACGCAGCTGGTGAAACTCAAAACGGTGTTCTTACTTGTTACCTAGTTGCTGATGACGCATCTCGTGCTGCGGGCAATGGCTTCGGTCAGCTAGCTGGTGGTTACATGTTCAAGATGTTCGGTCTACCTGCTGCTGCAATCGCAATTGCACATTCGGCTAAACCTGAAAACCGCGCTAAAGTAATGGGCATCATGGCTTCTGCTGCGTTGACTTCATTCCTAACGGGTATCACTGAACCAATCGAATTCTCATTCCTATTCGTTGCTCCTGTACTGTACGCAATCCACGCTCTACTAGCTGGTTCTGCTTACGTTCTTGCGAACACTCTAGGTTTTGTACACGGTACATCTTTCTCTCACGGTCTAATCGACTTCCTAGTTCTATCTGGCAATGCGTCTAAGATGGGTCTAATGGTTGTATGTGGTATTGGTTACGCTGCGATTTACTACATCGTATTCCGCACTGTGATTAAAGCTCTTGACCTTAAAACTCCAGGCCGTGAAGACGAAACTGAAGAAGAGTCAGTTGCTACTGGTTCTGAACTTGCTGGTGAGCTAGTTGCTGCATTTGGCGGTAAAGCTAACATCACTGGTCTTGACGCTTGTATTACTCGTCTACGTGTTGCAGTTGCTGATACAGCTATTGTTGACCAAGACAAACTGAAGAAACTAGGTGCTGCTGGTGTAGTCGTAGTAGCTGGTGGCGTACAAGCTATCTTCGGTACTAAGTCTGACAACCTTAAGACAGACATGGATGAGTGGATCCGTAACAACGGTTAATCACTGATTCAATAAATTGAAAGGAGGCCTTTAGGCCTCCTTTTTGGTTTTTTGCTCTATGAAAGATCTTGATACGTTTAATCTCTGTGAGCTCAATCTGCTATCTTTAACTTTACGATGACACCACTGTTTGTGATTCATGTAACCTATCGTTTTTTAAAACAGTCTGAGAATATTATGAAACATCGTTACTTGATCGGCCTTATGTGTTGCAGCGGGGTCTCGTTTGCCCATGCTTCTGAAGCTCCAGATTTAGAAGTTGGTCTCGCTATTGACCAAGACCTAAGTGTCGTTGTGGAGTTTGATCAGAAGTATCGCGCAACTATTGGCAATGACGGCGCTGCATTTGACTACATTTGGAAGCGTGGTCAGTTTGAGACGGAAGCTCCGTTGAGCTGGTATGTCGGTGCAGGTGCGTGGGCTGAATGGAATGATGACTTTGGTTTGCGAGTACCTTTAGGCGTGAAAGTGAATTTCTACGAAGGTTGGAATGCGTACGCACAAGTTCATCCTGAACTCGACATGTATAAAGGTGTTGAGTTACAAGTCGGTGGTGCACTGGGTGTGACTTATAAGTTCTAAAATGAACTTACACCGTTTTTAGAATGAAAAGGCCAGCATCGAGCTGGCTTTTTCGTTTTATCAGCTACCGTAATTAGAACGTAAAACTGAGTCCGACATTGGCTTGGAATTGGTTCATCCAATCAGTATCAAAGCGGATAATACACTCTTGACCCGTACTAGGGATGTTACACACACCAGATGTGTCGTTATCGACAACCGTACCTAGCCAACGCACCTGGGTGTTCAGCGCTAAGCGGTCGCTAAACTTGTATTCCAAGCCGCCAAAGATTGAGGTTGAGAATCCATACTTGTCCTTCGCCCAATCCACATCAACGTATGATGCCCCGAGACCTAGCCCTAGGTAGCCAGATAACATAGGCGATGCAGGGTAGTAGATACTGCTTTGAAAGTGCAAGTATTGGATTGAGGAGCTAAGATCCAGCGATTCTAACTCAGAGCTTTGGTTGGAATAGAAAAAACCGATACGTCCTTTTTCTAATGGGGTTTCTATTGCGAAGGTGAAGTTTTCTGAGCCTTCCATGTCAAAGGTTTTACCATCCTGGTCTTCGACACTGCCACCACCGGTATAACCTACCATGGGAGTAATGATGATCTCTGGAGACGCATATACGCCCGACACGGAGAAAAACGCAATTAATGCCATCATATTTACGTTGTTATTCATGAGTATATCCTTATCCATACACTTACTAATTGTGATGGTTACATCAATATTGTGCGACTAATTTCGACGATTCTTGAAGATACTTCACACACCTGATAGTACTTAAATAGTGACTCAACAAATTAATAATAAGCCAGAGGTGTCTATGGACCATAATCTGAAAAATGCCCTACAAATAACGGTGTTAATTTACACAATCATTCTTTCATTTGGTTTTATTGCGATTGGTAGTTAATACCATTTATCGTGAGGCTGGGTTTTCATACTCAGGGTATTAATGAATAGTGGGCTCATAACCAATATTGATACAGCAATAGACTTGGATTATTACGCTAAGTTTATTGCTGGAAAAACAGCACTGGTCGCTCAAGGTGGCGGACAGAGAAGTATTTTTACTTCTGGAGTGCTGGATGCCTTTCTTCTTTCTAATTTTGACCCCTTTGATGAATTTTTTGGTACTTCCGCAGGTGCTTTAAATTTATGTGCCTATCTGTGCCGTGATAAAGGCCTAGGCCGTTCTTTTGTTCTCGATCTCACCACAGCACCAGAATTCTTTAATCTGTTTTCTTACATAAGACATCGTAAGAACTTAGGGTTAGAGTGGGCGTTGGAGCAGATCATGGCTTACCCATATAAGCTCGATCTTGATTTGGGGCGACAAACCCTGGGCGCTCGACAACTCTTTGCTGCGGTAACCGACTCGAAAGACCTTCAAGACCATTACTTCCCTTTGCTGGGTGAAGATTGGTATAAAGTGATGATTGCAACGTGCGCCATCCCTCGTTTATACAATGATGAAATACTGATTGGTAATGGAACATACGTAGACGGTGGTGTTTCGGCTGCTATTCCTGTGCAAGAAGCTTGGCGCCGTCAGGCTCGATCTATTGTTGTCATTAGAACCGAACCTACCTTTGAGTCGAATGTTGACTTACCCATTCAGGATCACAATAAGCCAATTTTAGCGAAGAGCAACAGAGCCTCTGTAGAAGAACTTGAGTGGTTTCGTGGTTCGTTGAATAATGTTCAAGGTCATTGGCAACAAAAAGTAGACCAATGGAAAACCGATTGGAGCTCGTTCTTTCAACAACAAATTTTGAGTTCAAAAGAGCAAAAGCGCGACAGGGTACATTTGGATCTTTTAAATGGCGGTCGATGGTTGTTTGGTGCTGATGATATCTATCGTTTAAGCCATTTGATTGGTGATAAGTTTGATTCAGGCTTAGCTGATATGTTGATGGTTCATTATCAAACTTACTCGCTAACTCAAAACTTTCTTAACTCACCACCCGATGATGCGTTTGTGGTCCAGATAGCACCTAGTCAGCCGCTTAAATCGAGTTCATTAATGAGTGACAAAGAAGATTTGCTACATGACTACGAATTGGGTTTAGAGGCGGGTTACCGATTTGTCGAAACTTATACGTCAACAGAGAACGCTCGTAGTTCACACATGTCACAGCTTGCCACCAGCGTTGTTGATAAATAATGCTCGCAGGTAATAAGTAGTTAGACCGACAATATTTTGAAGTGAAAAAGGGTTATTGAACTTGGTTCGATAACCCTTTTTTGTTTTCTTAATTTTATGCCTAAACCTAGGATTCTAGACTCTAGTGATTAGACTTATGTGACCGGTAGGATTCTCATACAGTTGGTTGACCCCGCCACATCCATAATATCGCCTTGGGTGACGATCACGAGGTCGCCAAATTTAAGGTATCCTTCTTCTTTCAGGCAATCTAATGTTGATAGTGCAATATCAAAGCTGTCTTTGGCCTCTGTTTCAAAGTAAATAGGCGTCACGCCTCGGTATAAAGTACAACGATTAAGCGTTCCTTCGTTACGAGACAGGGCATAGATAGGCATGTCGGCACTCAGGCGAGACATCATCAGTGCAGTTCGCCCTGACTCGGTGAGAGTGACTACGCCTTTAATGCCTTCCATATGGTTTGCTGAGTAGATGGTCGCCATCGAAACGGTTTCTTCGGCGGTAACAAAGGTGCGGTCAATACGGTAATTAGATTGGTTATTAATGCCCGCCATTTTCTCTGCGCCAATACAGACTTCTGCCATTGATTTCACGGTTTCTACTGGGTAATCGCCCGCCGCTGTTTCCCCCGAAAGCATGACAGCATCGGTGCCATCAAGTACGGCATTGGCTACATCCATCACCTCTGCGCGGGTTGGCATTGGCGCGGAGATCATCGACTCCATCATTTGCGTTGCGGTGATTACGGTTCTGTTAAGCGCTCTAGCACGACGTATAAGCTGTTTTTGTACTCCTACCAACTCAGGGTCACCAATTTCCACTCCGAGGTCACCACGGGCCACCATGACCACATCTGAGGCTAATATGATGTCATCCATGTTCTCAACTGTTGCTACTGTTTCTGCTCGCTCTACTTTTGCGACAAGGTGAGCTTCTAAGCCAGCTTCCCGTGCAAGCTGGCGAGCGTAATGCATGTCTTCACCGTTGCGAGGAAAAGAAACGGCCAAATAATCGACTTTGATTTGAGCTGCAGTGACGATATCGCGCTTGTCTTTTTCTGTCAGCGCTTCTGCGGAAAGCCCCCCCCCTTTTTTGTTAATGCCTTTGTTATTGGAAAGAGGACCACCGATGATGACTTCTGTGTGAACGCGACAGCCTTCCACCTTGGTGACTTTTAATTGAACACGACCATCGTCGAGTAACAGAATGTCGTTAGCGGATACATCGTTAGGGAGCTCTTTGTAATCAAGACCGACGGCTTGTTGATCGCCTTCACCTAAACCTAGGCTGCTGTCGAGCGTAAATTGGTCACCGACGGTAAGTTGTATTTTGTTATCTTTGAATGTCGACACACGAATCTTGGGACCTTGTAAGTCACCGAGAATAGCGATTTGAGTGCCGAGTCTTTTTGCTATCGCTCTGACGTTTTCTGCGCGTTGTATATGGTCTTCGCTAGTGCCGTGCGAGAAATTCATACGGACGACATTGGCACCTGCTTTGATGATTTCTTCAAGCACGTTACCTTTATCAGTAGAGGGGCCTAGCGTTGTGACGATTTTCGTTTTTCTTAATTCGGCTGTCATGAATACTCCTAGAGTGAGGCCAAGTAATCTTTCAAAAGACTGAATTAAGTATATGCATTAATTGATAATTTATTGGGAGCTAGGGAGATATTTCTTTATTTGTCTCCAATTATTGAATTCAGAGCAAAAATGCGATGTTTCATTCTGAAAATTAAGTCTCAATTTATCGATATGGGTGTTAATTTTTCTCAAACTATTTGACTAGATACACAAAGATTCATGTATATACGTGATACTGGTCACGGCGATATACCAAGTGACTTCACAATTACTTCGCAAAGTAAAAAAATTAACCTGTTGATGATTTCTGGAGCGTAAAATGTACATGGCTCAACCGGGCCATATTGATCATATCAAACAGGTCAATGCTGGTCGTGTATATAAACTAATTGACCTTAGAGGTCCTATTTCTCGTATCGATCTGTCCAAGCAAAGTGAGTTGGCTCCGGCGAGTATTACTAAAATTACCCGTGAACTCATTGAAGCTCACCTCATTCACGAAACCACGGTTCAAGAAGCCACGACTCGTGGGCGTCCTGCTGTCGGTTTGCAAACCAATAACGAGGGTTGGCAATTTTTGTCAATGCGTCTTGGTCGTGGATATTTGACCATCGCACTTCATGAGTTGGGTGGCGACGTGCTTATCGATACTAAAATTGATATTCATGAACGTGATCAAGATGATGTACTTGCACGTCTTCTGCATGAGATTGATGAGTTTTTCCAAACTTATGCTGAACAACTCGACAGGGTGACGAGTATTGCAATCACATTGCCAGGTTTGGTCAATTCTGAGCAAGGTATTGTGTTGCAAATGCCGCACTACAACGTTAAAAATTTAGCGTTGGGTCCTGAGATCTACAAAGAAACGGGGCTACCTGTCTTTATCGCCAATGATACCCGAGCTTGGGCATTAGCAGAGAAGCTGTTTGGTCACTCACAAGATAACGATAATTCTGTTCTTATCTCAATTCACCACGGTGTAGGTGCCGGGATCATTCTCGACGGTCGAGTGTTGCAAGGTCGACATGGTAATATTGGTGAACTTGGGCATATCCAGATCGATAAGCAGGGCAAACTTTGTCACTGCGGTAACCGAGGCTGCTTAGAAACGGTCGCGAGTTCCCAGGCGATCCGTGATCAAGTAAAAGAACGATTGGCGAATGGTGAAGCATCGACACTGACAGTGTTTGAAGATGTAACTATTGAACAGATTTGTGCTGCCGCTGCCGATGGAGATCCTCTTGCAGTAGAAGTGATCGAACAGTTAGGTCGTTACTTAGGTGCTGCGATAGCGATTGTGATTAATCTTTTCAATCCAGAGAAAGTCTTGGTTGGTGGCGTTATCAATCAGGCAAAGAGCGTGTTGTATCCTGCGATCCAAAAGTGTATCGAAGAGCAGAGCTTGTCGGTTTACCATCAAGACTTAGAGTTAGTGGAGTCTCGATTCTATAAGCAGGCGACCATGCCAGGTGCCGCGCTTATCAAGCAGGCCTTATATGATGGTCAATTATTAATGAAAGTGATTGAAGGCTAACTTCTTTTTACCCGTCTTTTAGCTTTACCTGAAACCTTTCCATGTACTTAAGCTTTGTATAACATTATTTGTTGTACTTAGTTTAAGCATTCTGTGCATTGGCGCTTTGCTTTAACCTATTGAAGTAGGCTATTGTAGCCACAGTTATTATTTGTCCCTAAGGTGTTGTATGTCTGGCGTTTTAAATTCGGTTGATCAGAGAACCAAGCTAGTTGGTGAAAACCGTCTGGAACTCTTATTATTCAGCTTAAATAGTCGTCAATTATTCGCGATTAACGTATTTAAAGTAAAAGAAGTCTTAAAAGTACCAGTACTCACTCGCTTACCGGGCTCTCACCATCACATTACAGGGGTTGCCTCTTTGCGTGGCGAATCTGTTCCTGTTATTGATTTGCGCAGTGCGATTGGCTTTCCTCCATCACGTGCTGAGTCTCAAGAAAGTAACTTGATCATTACGGAATACAACCGAACGGTACAAGGTTTCTTGGTTGGGCAAGTCCGTAATATTGTGAATACGACCTGGACTGAAATTCAGCCACCACCGAAGACGGCGGGTCGTGCAAATTACCTTACAGCTATCACACATATTCAAGAAGAAGATCAGCATAAAATTGTTGAGATAATCGATGTTGAGAAAGTGTTGGCCGAGATCATTGATTACGACGTTTCTATCTCTGAAGGTGTTTTAGACGAGCAGCTAGCCAATGAAATGGTTGGGCGTAACGTGCTTATCGTTGATGATTCTTCAACCGCTCGTAATCAGATTAAAGGTACCTTGTCACAACTGGGTTTGAACATTATCGAGTGCTGTGATGGCTTAGAAGCGCTAACCTTACTTAAAGGATGGTGTGATGAAGGTAAAGACATTAATCAAGAAATCCTGCTGATGATCACTGATGCCGAAATGCCGGAAATGGATGGCTATAAGCTGACTCATGAAGTACGTACTGACCCTAGAATGCATGATCTATTTATCACACTAAATACCTCATTAAGCGGAAGTTTTAATGAAGCTATGGTTGAAAAAGTAGGGTGTAACCGCTTCATTTCTAAATTTCAACCTGACCTCTTAGTTGAAGTGACTCAAGAGAGAATGCGTCAGTTATTATAATTAAACCTGCTGTACGGTTATTTTTAATGATCTTATAGAAAACGTTTGTTAACATTGATGAAGCATATTTATCGTAACGAAATATGCTCAACGATTAGCGTAACTTTTCACACACAACCTAAGGCAGTTTCTCTTAATGATATGGTTAACTTCTAAAGTTGTAATGACTTTGAGTTTATTACTATATAGGGAATTTAAGAAAAGACGTACGGAAGCTGACGTTGAGTGATAGCTCAACAATTTTTATTGAAGGGAGGCTGAAGGCTCCCTTTTCTGTTTTTTACGTCTCTTTCGTTGGTCTTTGATGGCATGGCTATTTTTACCGTTGCTGATAATTCACAACTAATGAAAATCTCGTGATTTGGTGTTCAAGCCAGTAATTTCATCGGTAATATCGATGAGCTTTCCCGCAATCACATGCACGACTTCGCCTTCCTTCTCTAAGACCCCTTGCACCTTTAAAGCCTTCGCTGTCAGATAAGCTTGTTGCTGTGCGCGTGCGGTGGCTCCCCATACCACAACGTTAATATTGCCCGTGTTATCTTCTAATGTGACAAAGGTGACACCGGCTGCGGTGCCGGGTGACTGCTTACCAGTGACTAAACCAACAACCGTGACCATGGATTTATGTCTTTGTTGTTTTAAGTCTTTCATATGTGTGAAGCGGCCTAATCGATTCGTTTCTTCTAGTAAGGTGATAGGGTGCTTATTTAGCGAAATCCCGACACTACTGAAATCCTCTAATAAATTTTGCATTTCACTGGGTTGATGAAGTGAGTGTTTTATGTCGTCGTGAACTTGACTAAATAACGGTAAGTCAGATGCTGAATCCATCATTGCCCAGCGTGTCTGAAAACGGTCACCAGAAACATTGTGTAACGCATTAGCTGACGCGAGTAACTCTATGTCCCTCTTATTCATCGACAACTGTTTCACTTGGCTCGGATGGCGATAACCGAAATGTGGGCGATTGGCGAGCACGCTTTGGATTCCATGCTCGCTGAACCCTTTGATTTGTCGTAGCCCTAAGCGAATCGCTAAACCATTCTGATGTTCAACGACTATGTGGTTGTCTTGTGAGGTGTTCACACATACTGGAAGAATCGCCACATTGTGTCGTTGTGCGTCTTGTACCAACTGTGAAGGGCTATAAAAGCCCATGGGTTGGCTATTGAGCAAAGACGCGTAGAAACATTCTGGGTAGTAACATTTCAACCAAGCTGAGCAATAGGCTAAAACGGCAAATGAGGCGGAATGGCTTTCTGGAAAGCCGTATTCACCAAAACCACATATTTGTTTAAATATCTGCTCAGCAAACTCTGTCTCATAACCGCGATTTTGCATGCCCTCGATGAGCTTGTTTTTGAACTTAAAGACGTTACCATTTTTCTTCCAAGCCGCCATGGCGCGTCTGAGTTGATCCGCTTCTCCACCTGTAAACCCTGCTGCCACCATCGCGAGCTTAATCACTTGTTCTTGGAATATCGGCACACCTAAGGTGCGCGACAGTACCGATTTAACATCCTTAGATGGATAGCTGATTGGCTCAATACCATCTCGACGCTTTAAGAATGGGTGAACCATATCGCCTTGAATAGGCCCAGGGCGTACGATAGCGATTTGAATCACCAAGTCATAATAAGTCCTTGGTTTGAGCCTTGGCAGCATGCTCATTTGCGCGCGTGACTCAATTTGGAATATACCGACCGTGTCTGCTCGTTGAATCATGCCATAAACCTGAGGATCGTCCTTGAGGCGAGTGATCTCTGCGATGGTGAGTGATCGCCCGTGAATGCGTTTGATCAGGTCGAAGCACTTACGAATCGCAGAAAGCATACCAAGCGCGAGTACATCGACTTTAAGCAGCCCTAAGGTTTCAAGATCATCTTTATCCCATTGAATGATGGTTCGATCGTGCATAGCTGCATTCTCGACGGGAACCAATTCGTACAAAGGCCCAGAAGAGATCACAAAGCCACCAACGTGCTGAGATAAATGACGTGGAAAGCCGATGATCTCATTAACTAAATGGATAAATTGCTGACCTTTCAAAGAGTCCGGTTGCAGCCCCAATTGAGTTAATTGAGCCTGCCAACCTAAGCTTTTGTCTCTGCGGTTGGTATTCTTTATGAAGTAATCCAGCTGAGTTTCTTGTAGCCCTAAAGCTTTGCCGACATCTCTTACTGCACTTTTGAAGCGATATGAAATGACAGTTGCGGCAAGTGCTGCGCGTTCTCTACCGTATTTTTTGTAGATGTATTGGATGACTTCTTCACGGCGCTCATGCTCAAAATCGACATCAATATCCGGCGGCTCATCACGTTCTTTACTGATGAAGCGTTCAAATAATACTGAGATCTGTCTTGGGTCGACAGAGGTGATTTCTAAGCAGTAACAGATCACGGAATTGGCCGCTGAACCTCGACCTTGGTAAAGAATCCCTTGGCTTTTGGCAAACATGACGATGTCGTGGATCGTGAGAAAAAAGAAAGGGTAGTCAAGCTCGTCAATCAGCCCCAGTTCTTTCTCTATGATTTGTTGAATGTCGTTAGGCACGCCTTGCGGGAAGCGAGCTCGTTTTCCTTTTTCGACTAACATGCGTAGATAACTCATGGGTGTCTCACCTTGAGGAATCAGCTCGCTTGGGTATTCGTAGCGCAAGCTGTCTAACTCAAACTCGCACAGCTCTGAGATTCGGTTGCTCTCTTCTAGCCACTCAACTTTGAATATATGAGAGAGCTTATTAATACTTCGTAAACAGCGCTCGGCATTAGCGAGTAAGTGACTGCCCACTTCGGTAATAGGTTTTTGGTATTTTATCGCAGTGAGTGAGTGCTGTAAGGGTAAGCGGTTAGCATTGTGCATCAGCACGCCACCACAAGCGGTTATCGGCAGTTGATGATGGTGTGACATCTCGACGCAATAGTCGATGTACTGCTGATCGGTTTGCTTTAGGTGTCGTTGTAAGCCGATCCAAAGCCGGCCTGAATGATGCTGAGAAAGCCATTGCCCCCAGTGTGCATCTTCATTTTTCTGTTGAGGGAGCCAAACAATAAAGCAGTGCTTAGCCGACATGATATCCCACTCAGAGAGTTGATAATGTCCTTTACTGCTACGACGTCTCGCATTGGTAATAATACGACACAGCTCGGCATAGGCTTCTCTGTTTGGGCATATCAAGATCACTTGGCACTCTTCATTTAACCAAAACATGCTCCCGACAATTTGTTTGAGCGACAGTTTATGTTGCTTGATTGCTGAGTGAACCTTAACGATGCCCGCCAGCGAGCACTCATCAGTAACTGCGAGCGCTTTGTAACGTAAGAAGTCGGCCTGTAAAACAAGCTCCTCTGCGTGTGAAGCTCCTTCAAGGAAGGAGTAATTACTTTGGCAAAATAGCTCTGAGTATTGCTGAGACATAACGTAATCTCACTTAACCATTGCGAGTGAATATGATTGAAAAAGGATGTTGAAGTTCAATAAGCAGAACGGACGAGATAGCGAAGTTTCTTACTTTCTGTCTTACAAACTAGCTAAATAAGCCGTGCAAAAACCACTGTTTATCTGGTGTTCTAAATATCCAGAGCCATCGACCGTTTTCACTGTGAGCAATAAAGTAGTCACGAATGATCTTCTCTCCGTCCCACCAGCCAGACACAATGCGCTCAGGGCCTTGAGATAAGGTGACGCTTTCGGTTAGTGCTTCGGGCTCTGGCAGTAAAATACTGGGCCTGAGTCGTTGTTGGTTGACGCTGAGAGCTATGGTTTGTTGCTCGCTCCCTGAGGGAGTTTGTCTCTTTGACACAGGTTTACTCAGTGTTGGGAGTGAATACTGATTGGCCTTTTCTGGCCTTGGGTCGTATTGTATTTTCGGTGTTTGAATGCAGGCTTGCCCAAGCTTTGCTTGCAGTAGTGAGAGCAAATCTAACGTGGCAAGTGTTCCTGTGTTACCATCAAAAAGATCATGGTAGGCCATTTGCGGTTCTCCATGACGAACCAAGGATAGGGTCAGCCCCTGAACCGGTGCTGTGAGCTTTAGTGATTCTAAGGTGAGATGCGTGAGATTTGCCCACTTTGTCGCAAGGTAATCACCTTGTGCTGAATAAAAAGAGACAGGGTGGTCGTCTTTATTTCTTAGGTGCAAAGTCAGCGTTAACTCGAAAGCCACTCGGTCACGTAACCTCAAAAAGCATTCGAGCTGATTCAACAATTTCAGCAAAGGCTTTTCGATGAATAGGATGTTTTCAATATCAAACAGCAGCTCCAAATATTGTTGGAAACTCTCTGGTGGATGATAAAAATCAATAGGGTGCTTGAACTGCCCATTAAGACGACCCACATAGTTCACCAAGTCGATATCAAAGCGGCGCGCGACATCTTGCAAAGGCAGCTTTAATAGGTCTTCTACGACATTGATACCAACACGATTCAGGCGCTCAACTTGTTTAGCAGGAAGCTCGCTTGAACTCAGCGCCTGCTGACTTACCCAAGCTTTCATTTGCTCAACATTGTTCGTCGCTTGGTTGATGGATTGCTTGCCTAAAAGGATTGCAGAAAGCGGCGAATAACCCGTGGCAAAGCTGAACTGGATATTGAGCGTTTCTAAATGGCTTTTGAGTTCATGCCAGTAGTTATCTAGCCCATCGTAAAGCGACAGCATGTTAGAGGCCTTAATCAATAATCCATTAGGTGGCAGTAAGGCCATGTCGGATGTAACCAGATAGGCCCATTGAGCAATCTCTTTCAGCTTATTTTTCTCTAGCTCAATGATGTAAGGGTGAACGTGTAAGTTATGGCAAAGCGCCGCTGCAGATCCTAGCCCCATACCTAGTGTTATGCCTGATTCCAGCGCGGCTGGGTTAGCTTGCAGCACATGGTGATCTTTTTCATCCACGATGATAATAGGTTGTTCGCGTGAGTCTTTGCTTGAACCCAATTCATTAGAGTTAAACAAGGTATCCAACTGCAGAGATGGAAAGTGCAGATAAAGCCACAACATACGCTAGCCTTGCTTTGCAATAGGAAAAGCAAGCACAGTGTTACCTGACAAAGCACGGTCTAAGTTGTCTTCATAAACGACTTGCTCTGTGAGTAACGGCCAGTTATGTGTCATGTCTAGAATAAAGCTGCCATACGACCAACTGCCTTTTCTTTTGGTGATCTCAACCTTTAACCCTTGAGCGTGAGAAGACAGCTTCATGCTTAAAGAAACGGGTAGGGATAACTGATTATGGCTGGTGGCTTTAAAATGAAATTGCAGACACTTACCCGTTTCGCTTGCTGCTTGCAGGCGCTTGGTTTGGTGGATTTCGAGATTGGTTCCCCATAACAATACAGAATGACAGGCACCACTCTTGAGGCACTGTTCAGCGGCCCATAATGCATCGAGGTCGCGTTGAGGCTCGATAACGAGAATATTTTCTAGTTGAATCCTTTGGCTGCTAAAAAACTCGGCACCTATTTTTCCTGGCGGGTTAATGAATATGGCCAGTTTCTGTGAGTTTTGTTGAGCTAAATAAGGAGTGAGTAGACGAAGTTCACCGATCCCTTGTTGTGACTCAACTTCAATAACGCCGTGCGTTGGGAAGCCGCCATCAAGTTGCTTATCCAATTGAGGATAGCCTGTCGAAGTGGTACTTCCTAGCGTTGTTGATTGTAATCCTTTCCAGATTAACTGGCGGTCTTGTAAGTTTTTTATTAGTTCATGCATAATTAAATACCTGTATATACATACAGTATATTTAACAATGAAAAAGATGCAAAGCAAAATGACGAAAATTAGCGGAAGTAAGCGTTAGATGATTGATTTGGATATAAAAAAAGCCGCTATTAAAGCGACTTCTTGTTATTGCTCATAATATCAGCTACTTAGGTTGAGCATCGATACATTGGCCATTAATGTCTGTCACACTTGGGTTCATTAAGTGTAGATAAAGCGGGATGATGTCGAGTGGCGTTTTTAACTTGTTCGCATCTTCACCTGGGTACGCTTTTGCACGCATGCGTGTTTGAGTTCCTCCTGGGTTAATTGCGTTTACACGGATGTTAGTGTCTTCAAGCTCGTCCGCTAGGATTTGCATCATGCCTTCTGTTGCAAACTTTGAAATTGCGTAAGTGCCCCAAAACGCACGGCCAGAGTGACCAACCGTTGAAGAGGTAAAGACAATACGACCGGCTTCCGCTTTTTTAATAACTGGCAGTAATGCTTGAGTCATTAGAAATTCAGCTTTAACGTTGATTTGCATGACGCCATCAAACGTTTCTTCATCGATTTGATTAAACGGACTTAACGTGCCAAGCACACCTGCGTTATGCAGTAGACCATCTAAGCGACCGAACTGAGATTCAATGGTTTCAGCCATGTCGATGTAGTTCTGTTTCGTCGCGCCTTTTAAATCCAGTGGGATAATCGCAGGTTGCGGGTAACCAGAACTTTCGATTTCGTCGTAAATCAATTCAAGGTTTTTGACATTGCGGCCTAACAGAATGACAGTTGCGCCATGTTGAGCGAAACTTAGTGCGGCTTGGCGACCAATGCCAGCACCGGCACCTGTAACCAAAATTACTTTATCTTTGAGGGCATCTGTAGAGATTGGGTAATCCACTGTGCTTATCCTTCTTTCTTTTATTATGTTCGTCATTCCATTGATGTTAAATCACACAGATAACCGCAGGAATGATGAGAAATTCTTGGTAATCGTGACAAGATGGTTACAATACACTAATTCATACAATAGGGGATATGACATTGGAATTTTTGTTGGACTACGGCTTGTTTTTAGCCAAGATTGCGACAGTTGTAATCGCCATCATTGCAATTTTAGTGATTGCTAAATCGGTGGGTGGAAAATCAAGCGCGATTAAAGGTGAGCTGGAAATCACGAACCTATCTGAACATCACAAACAGACGATTGAGCAACTTGAGCACCATCTACATGATGATGCTTTCATCAAAGCCCGTGATAAAGCAGAAAAGAAAGCGGAAAAAGAAAAAGTAAAATCACGTGGCAAAGAAGTGAAAAAAGCAGCGAAAGAGGGTGAGCTTGATAGCAAGCGTGAACCACACCTATTCGTTCTCGATTTTAACGGCAGCATTGATGCGAAAGAAGTTGCTTCGTTACGTGAAGAGGTAACGGCGGTGTTGGCTGTGGCTCGTGAAGGTGATGAAGTATTGCTTAAGCTTGAGTCTGGCGGTGGCATGGTTCACGGCTATGGTTTGGCGTCTTCTCAACTTGATCGCATCAAAGCAGCAGGTTTGCCTCTAACTATCTCGGTAGACAAAGTAGCCGCGAGTGGTGGTTACATGATGGCATGTATTGCGGACAAAATTGTATCTGCACCGTTTGCTATTGTTGGCTCTATTGGTGTTATTGCTCAACTGCCAAACTTCAATAAATTGCTTAAAAAGCATGACATTGAGTTCGAACAGCTAACGGCGGGTGAGTACAAACGCACGCTTACTATGTTTGGTGAGAACAGCGATAAAGCACGCGAGAAGTTTAAAGAAGAGCTCGAAGAGACGCATGGCTTATTCAAAGACTTCATCCGTGATCACCGCCCAGCACTCGATCTTGAAAAAGTAGCAACGGGTGAGCACTGGTTTGGCACACAAGCGCATGAACTTGGGCTAGTGGATGAGATCAGGACTTCTGATGATTTAGTCGTAGCAGCATGTAAAGACAAGACGGTTCTAGCGATTCACTACGTACAAAAGAAAAAATTATCAGATAAGCTAGCAGGCGTTGCAGGTAAATCTGCAGACAGTGTGCTGATGAAGTTGATTGAACGTGGCCAAAAGCCGATTGTTTAAGCTTATTTAGCTTTAGCTCTAGTATCTAGGTTTAGTGCCTTGCGTCTATTGAAGACGTTTGAGCCTTAAAAAGAAAGCGCATAAGTCATCAGACTTATGCGCTTTTTATTGCTCCACTTCCGAGCGGGTTGACCACTATGTTGTAGGGGGAGCGGAGTCTTATACCAATCACTTACTTTGATTGGTATTAAATCTTGGATCCATAATCGTTACGTTTTGGACACGTCGTGAGGATTTCTCTATGGCCTGTGTCTTTGAGCTCTTCCAAAATGACATCAAAGCCCCATAAGCGATAGAGATGCTTCATCACTTCATCGTAGCCTTTATCAAGCGGGATACGGTCATGAGGGACATATTGCAATGTCATTGAACGGTCACCACGAACATCCACATTAAACACCTGAATATTCGGTTCAAGGTTACTTAGGTTGTATTGTGCAGCCAGTTTTTCTCTAATCAAGCGATAGCCAGGATCATCGTGAATTGCACTAACTTCGATGGTATTTTTACGGTCGTCGTCGAGTACTGAGAATAGCTTAAAGTCACGAATGATCTTTGGAGAAAGGTATTGGCTGATGAAGCTTTCATCTTTGAAGTTGTGCATCGCAAAGTGAACCGCCTCTAACCAATCACTGCCGGCTAATTCAGGGAACCACTCCTTATCTTCATCGGTTGGCTCTTCACAGATACGTCGGATGTCTCTAAACATCGCAAAGCCAAGTGCATAAGGGTTTATCCCACTGAAATAAGGGCTGTTGTAGGCGGGTTGAGCAACCACACTGGTGTGACTGTGTAGGAACTCTAAGATGAACTTATCACTCACCAAACCTTCGTCGTAAAGGTGGTTCAGAATGGTGTAATGCCAGAAGGTAGCCCAACCCTCATTCATTACCTGTGTTTGTTTTTGAGGATAGAAATACTGGCTTACCTTACGAACGATACGAACACATTCACGTTGCCAAGGTTCAAGCAGTGGCGCGTTCTTTTCAATAAAGTAGAGGATGTTTTCTTGAGGCTCACTCGGGAAACGAACTTTTGTTGTTTCTTCCTTACTTTTATTTTGAGGAACGGTTCTCCATAGCTCATTCACTTGAGATTGCAGATAAGCTTCACGCTCTTCTTGTCTCGCCGTCTCTTCAGCAATCGAGATCTTTTCTGGGCGTTTGTACCTGTCTACGCCGTAATTCATCAGCGCATGACAAGAGTCGAGAAGTTGTTCTACTTCTGAAACACCGTATTTTTCCTCACAATCCGCGATGTATTTTTTAGCGAACAATAGATAATCAATAATCGAACTTGCGTCTGTCCAAGTTTGGAACAGATAGTTACCTTTAAAGAATGAGTTGTGGCCGTAACAAGCGTGAGCCATAACGAGCGCCTGCATAGTGACGGTGTTCTCTTCCATCAAGTAAGCGATACATGGATCCGAGTTGATCACGATCTCGTACGCTAACCCCATTTGGCCATGTTTATAGTTTTGTTCGGTTTGAATGAACTTCTTACCAAATGACCAATGGTTATAGTTGATAGGCATACCAATACTTGAGTAGGCATCCATCATCTGTTCAGAGGTAATGACTTCAATCTGGTTCTGGTAAGTATCTAAACGGTAATGCTGGGCCACACGCTTAATTTCAACGTGGTATTGTTCTAACAGGTTAAAGGTCCAGTCAGGGCCGTCAGGCAGCATCTTGTCGTTTTTCTTCTGCGTAGCCTTGTCTCTATCTGCAATGTTTGATTTCGCTGTCATGGCAAGCCCCCTTATGCTGTCTCTTTCTGGAACAGCTCTCTAAATACTGGAAAGATATCTTCTACGGTCTTGATGTTTTTCATTGCGAAGTTATCAAAGCTACTTTCTAGTTTTTCGTATTCATGCCAAAGCGTTTGGTGAGAGCGGCGTGTAATTTCGATATAAGAGTAATACTGACAAGTTGGCAGAAGCGTGTTGACCAACAGCTCTTTACAGCGAGGTGAGTCATCAGCCCAGTTATCACCATCAGATGCTTGTGCCGCATAGATATTCCACTCATTAGCTGGGTAACGGTCGGCGACAATTTCTTTCATTAATTTCAGTGCACTAGAAACGATGGTGCCACCGGTTTCTTGTGAGTAGAAGAACTCATGTTCGTCGACTTCTTTTGCCTGAGTATGGTGACGAATAAACACGACATCGACGTTTTCGTAGGTTCGGTTGAGGAATAGGTAAAGTAGAACATAAAAACGCTTAGCGATATCTTTAGTCGCTTGGTCCATTGAGCCAGATACATCCATTAAACAGAACATCACGGCTTGGCTAGATGGGATAGGGCGCTTCTCGTAGTTTTTATAACGTAAGTCAAAGGTGTCAATGAAGGGTACGCTTTCGATTTTCTTACGTAACTCGGCAATCTCTTCTTTTAATCGACTCTCTTCAAATGGTTGAGCGGGTTCTGTCATCTTAACTTGGTCAAGTTGTTCCATCAGTAGATTCAGCTCGCGTCTTTTCCCTGCTGTCATGGCAGTTCTACGCGCGAGAGATTGCTGTAGAGAACGTACAATCGCAATGTTGGACGGAATCCCTGCACTCTGATACCCAGAGCGATGGGTTTTCCATTCAGTGATTTTATTGACCTGATTTTTTTCAAGGTTAGGGAGTGCCAAGTCTTCAAAGAGAATATCAAGATACTCATCTTTGGAAATTTGGAAGGTAAACTCGTCTTGACCTTCGCCATCAGGGCTGGCGTCACCTTCGCCAGAGCCACCACCTTGTCCACCACCTTTAGGGCGCTCGATTTTATCGCCGGTAATGAACTGATCGTTACCTGGATGAACGCGTTCTCTTCGACCTCCTTGGCCTTGATGAAAACTAGGTTCTTTTATGTCTTTATGAGGAATCGTAACATCCTCACCCGTTTCAGTATTGGTGATTGAGCGTCGGTTGACTGCATCGGCCACAGATTCTTTGATTTGCTCTTTATGGCGTCTTAAGAAGCGCTGTCTGTTTACAGCACTCTTATTTTTGCCATTGAGCCTCCGATCGATAAATTGTGCCATAAGAACTCCCTCTCAGCTGATGTCGCGATCCTACTTTTTATTCGGGTATAAGAGTTATTGGTTTATTAACGTATAAAGTTATTGATTAGTACGAGCTGCTCACCTGAACAGCTCAAAACCGTTTCATTATGAGGATTTGCGAACTCTTAGGTACCACTCGGATAGCAGTCTGACTTGTTTTTCGGTGTAGCCTTTTTCCATCATACGAGCAACGAAGTCGTCATGTTTTTTCTGGTCATCCGTTGAGGTTTTAGCATTGAACGAAATAACAGGAAGCAGCTCTTCTGTGTTGGAGAACATTTTCTTCTCAATCACAGTGCGAAGCTTCTCGTAACTGGTCCAGACTGGGTTTTGACCGTTGTTGTTGGCTTTGGCACGAAGCACAAAGTTCACTATCTCGTTTCGGAAGTCTTTCGGGTTGCTGATACCGGCTGTTTTTTCGATTTTCTCCAGTTCACCATTCAGTGAAGCTCGATCAAATAGCTGGCCTGTTTCTGGATCGCGGTACTCTTGATCTTGAATCCAGAAATCAGCATAAGTCACATAGCGGTCGAAGATGTTTTGACCATACTCAGAGTAAGACTCTAGATATGCGGTTTGAATCTCTTTGCCGATGAACTCGACGTAACGAGGTACTAGGTATCCTTTCAAGAACTCAAGGTACTTCTCTGCGGTTTCTTGAGGGAATTGCTCACGTTCGATTTGCTGTTCAATTACGTAGAACAGATGAACTGGGTTAGCAGCGACTTCGGCTTGGTCGAAGTTAAACACACGAGAGAGGATCTTAAAGGCGAAACGTGTTGATAGCCCAGACATGCCTTCGTCAACACCAGCATAGTCTCGATATTCTTGGTAGCTTTTCGCTTTTGGATCGGTGTCTTTTAGAGTTTCACCATCGTAAACACGCATTTTTGAGAACAGAGAAGAGTTTTCCGGCTCTTTCAGTCTGGACAGGATGCTGAATTGCGATAGCAGATCGAGTGTGCTTGGCGAACAAGGGGCTTTGGATAGCTCACTGTGTTCAAGCAGTTTCTTGTAGATCTTAACTTCTTCAGAGACGCGCAGACAGTAAGGGACTTTTACAATGTACACACGGTCGAGGAAGGCTTCGTTGTTTTTGTTGTTACGGAAGGTCTGCCACTCAGATTCGTTCGAGTGAGCTAAAATCATACCGTCAAATGGCAGTGCAGAAAGCCCTTCGGTACCGTTGAAGTTGCCTTCTTGTGTTGCCGTTAGTAGAGGGTGCAGTACCTTGATTGGCGCCTTGAACATCTCTACGAATTCCATAACACCTTGATTTGCTTTACATAGCGCCCCCGAGTAACTGTAGGCATCAGGATCATCTTGAGAGAAGTGCTCAAGTTTACGAATATCCACTTTACCAACCAAAGAAGAAATATCTTGGTTGTTTTCATCACCTGGCTCAGTTTTCGCGATCGCAACTTGATCGAGAATAGAAGGACGTAACTTGATGACTTTGAATTTGGAAATATCACCGCCAAAATCGTGCAGGCGTTTTGCTGCCCACGGAGACATAATTGAGCGAAGGTAGCGTTTCTCAATGCCGTATTCGTTCTTCAATAAGTCGCCATCTTCGTTTACATCGAACAGGCAGAAAGGATGATCGTTAACTGGGCTTCGTTCACCGTCAGCAGACAATACATAGATTGGCAGTTTTTGCATCAGTGCTTTAAGCTTTTCAGCAAGAGAAGATTTACCACCGCCCACAGGGCCAAGGAGGTAAAGGATTTGTTTACGTTCCTCTAGACCTTGCGCAGCATGTTTTAGGTAAGAAACAATCTGTTCAATCGCATCTTCCATGCCGTAGAAATCTTTAAATTCGCTGTAGCGTGAGATGACTCGGTTCGAGAAAATACGGCTGAGGTGAGGGTCTTGAGCGGTGTCAATGACCTCTGGTTCACCAATGGCCAGTAGTAAGCGCTCAGCAGCATTAGCATAAGCACTCTTATCGTCTTTACACAGCCCCAAGAATTCTTGCAGTGTCAGCTCTTCTTCCTTGGCTGCTTCATAACGTGATTGATAGTGGTCAAAAATACTCATAGTCACATTCCCCTTGTTAACCAGTCAAAACTGACGAGCGATTGAAAAATAGGCTCTCCCTACAATTTAAGGTTAGACCCGCTTCCACAATTTTGCTTAACAATTATGTATTTATTTACAATTTTGCGTGTGGAATGTGTTGTGAAAGCAATGGGCAACTTGAGGTGAGTAGAATGAAATTATTTTGTATTCGAGGTGGCTAAGCGTTTGTTTTGTGATTTTAAGAAGCTTTCCAATTCCCATACTGTATTTATACCTATTCGACGTATAACTGAGCTCTATTAATTCTATGGGATTGAAAACCATATAAGGCTTGGCGTTATCAAAAATTGTTCAATAAATAGGTAGATGTAGCGAAGAATAATGGATTAGAAACGGTCGTCATCGACGCCGCAATATTAGTAACGACAAATGTATACGCGAGAGTCTCATAGTGGTCGTTTGGCGTTACAGCTTCTTATTCATCAACGGTCTATAAAATACACTGTCAAACCGAGTTGTGATCCCTATGTGCAGACGGCGATAGTCAGTACTTTATTGGTTTAGGTGGTTACTTACATTTGACGCCAAATATCCGAATCACTGGTGGCGTTCGTAATATCAATCTTGAAGGAGATATAGAGCATAGCCCAATACTTGAAAGTGGTATCAACATGGCCGTGAACGTCGGTGTTGCTTACGTCTTCTCGTTGCTTTGGTTTTTCTTTCTAAATGCTGACATTAAAAAAGGGTTACTCATGATGATTAACCCTTTTCTTGAAACTTTTTAAAAGTTATCGCTGATCTATTAACGTATTAAGCGCTAAAGATCTGAGATAGTTCTGTCGAACATAGGTGGTACTGACGAGGACAGTTGCGCCATGTTGTTAACATGCGGCGGTATTTCTCTAACATTGGCATTTGGCTGTTGAAATGGTGATCAGCTTTGTCGAATTGAGGGTAAAGACCTTCAGAATCTACAAGGAAACGCACGTAATGCACGATTTGAGCTTCAGATGCTATATCAAAACCTAGGAACTGAAGACGACGCTGGTCAACTTCAGCACGCTCTTGCTCTGCAAGCATTTTGTTCGACTCTTGCATAGCATGGTACATTTCCATGATGTCGATAATTTCACGACATTCAGCTTCAGTCAAACAACCGAATTCTTTGTTAAGTTCACGCATTTGGAGCTCGTAACCACGTTCTACAATCGTTTGTAGACGCTGGTATTTCGCCGAGTTCTCAGGGTTCATTTGAGACATTAGGTAGTATTGATTTGATAGAATTAGACGCTGAGCATTGGTCATTTCCATGGGATGAGCCTCACTAAAAAACTAAATGTTATATTCTTTTGTTGCAGTAAGAGTAACAGCATTCCTACGCGTGGAAACATGATCTCAACACGGATTTAATATGATTTTTTTAATTGATAAACAAAAGTTGTAAAGAAAAGTGAAAGGATAGTTAGCGCTAGAAAAGAAAACGCCCCAATCGAAATTGAGGCGTTTAAAATAGAGGTTGAGCATCGTCTGCAGTATTAGTATTTTACGTTTGAATGATACTGGCTAAGTACTGCAACAATCTCGTCCATTTTCTCTTTACTTGGCGGATTTGTACCTTCAAGAGGGTAGTCAAAGCCAAGCGCTTCCCATTTATGAGCACCAAGCTTGTGGTACGGAAGAAGCTCGACTTTCTCGATGTTATCCATGTCTTTAATGAATTCACCTAGAAGATGAGCATCTTCTGGTGTGTCGGTGTAGCCCGGAACAATCACATAACGAATCCAAGTTTTCTTGCCAATCTTGTGTAGGTAGCGTGCAAAATCCAGTGTACGTCTATTGGATACACCAATGAAATCGTGGTGAATCTCATCTCGCATGTGCTTTAGATCTAACATTACGAGATCAGAAGCTTCTAGAACTTCGTCAACCACTTCTGTGTGCTTACGAATGTAGCCGTTAGTGTCGAGACAAGTATGAATGCCTTCAGCTTGAGCTGCACGGAAAAAATCACGAACAAACTCTGGTTGTAGCATGGCTTCACCGCCAGAACATGTGATACCACCACCGGAAGCTTTCATAAAGTGACGGTATGATTTTGCTTCGTTGATGATCTCTTCAACTGTTACTTCTTTTCCATCATGAAGATCCCATGTATCGCGGTTATGGCAGTACATACAACGCATTAAGCAGCCTTGAAGAAACACAATAAAGCGGATACCAGGGCCATCGACAGTACCACAAGATTCGAATGAGTGAATGCGACCAGTTGTAGACATGAGCTATTCTCGTAGAGGAATTTATACCGTTTATTTTATTACAAAAACGGTACATAAAATAGGGTCAAATGGTAACGAGGCCCTTAAAAATAAAGGCAATCACCGGTCAAGGTGATTGCCTTTAATAAACTTGGAAAGTAAAGGATGAAAGCCCTTACTAGTGGCTAGAAAAAAGCAAACATGGTGATACCACCAGTGGTGTACACTGACTCTTTTGCTTCTTTGTAATCTGGTGTTTTTGCTGTTAGTGCGAAAGATGCACCAACGTATTGATTATACCAAGCAACACCCAATACAGCCGTTGCTTGAATGTTCTCTAAAGTAACATCGTAAATAGCTGGGTCTTGGTTATTTTTATTAGCGTACTCGTCAACACCTGAACGATCACCTTCGATAGTCAGGTCATTGAATCGGTAACGACCCTCAAGGCCTGCGTAAGTAAACCAACCATTGTTTGATGCACCAATCATACCCGGTCGGAATGGGTTTTCAGTAGTGATATTGGCCGCGCCAAAGTTGCCGCCTAAATCGGTACCCCAACGGAACATAAAGCCTGTTTGGATATCACTTCTAAAGTTACCTACATTGATTTCTGAGATGTTTGATATTTCAAAGTCTGTGTTCGCAATAGATTGGTTACGCATAAGATTGAAATGGCTTAAGTAACCGACGCTGCCAGCGTACTCGTCATCTATTTGATATTCCCAGCCCATAGGCTCGTCCGATTTCGTGATCGAGTGAACCAGTTTTTGAGCGTCTTCGGAAAGTGCACGCTCACCCGTTGTACCAAAGGTGATGTTAAAGCGTTGGGCTTGCTGTGGATGCAGGCTGATGTAATTGAACTCGGTATGCAGGTAACCTGCATATGGACGATCATTGGCTGAAGGTGTTTCTAGTTCAATATCCGAAGGCGTATACATTTTGTGGCCAATGGTGATTTCCCACTTATCTAAAGAACTTGCGCCCCAATAGGAAAGACTTAGTGGTTTGGCCCAATTGTAAGGAGTAATACTTGATGATGTGTAAGCCAGAAATAAACCGTTGGTATAGTCTTGGTCGACGCCAAAGATGCCATCGTTGTCTAACGCAAAAGTTAACGTAGAACGTTCAGATGCCAATGATGAAAAAGAGAGAAGGATCAGTGGTAAACAACGAAGGTATTTCATGTAGCAGTTACTCTAAAATTATGAACCGAGATAGTATCGTAGTTTGCATGAATTTGTGGAAAAAAAGTGAATGGAAGGGGGCTTTTTTGCTCAATCTAACACTTTGAGAGGTTGGTTAAATCAGTACGATTTATGTCAGATATAAAAAAGCCCCGCACATTGGCGAGGCTAATTAATATTACTGAATGGTCAGTTTAAGCGTTTAAGCTTATAGAGACTCAGTAAATGTACGTGCGATTACGTCAGCTTGCTGCTCTGAAGTCAGAGAGTTGAAGCGTACAGCGTAACCAGAAACACGAATCGTTAGCTGAGGGTACTTCTCAGGGTGCTTAACTGCGTCTTCAAGAGTTTCGCGGTTAAGAACGTTAACGTTAAGGTGTTGACCACCTTCAATGCCAGCTTCGTGGTGGAAGTAACCATCCATTAGGCCTGCAAGGTTAGCACGTTGGCTGTCTTGTTCTTTACCTAGTGCGTTTGGCACGATAGAGAACGTGTAAGAGATACCATCTTGTGCGTCAGCAAACGGTAGTTTACCTACAGACGTTAGTGAAGCTACAGCGCCTTTCTCATCACGACCGTGCATTGGGTTAGCACCAGGAGCGAAAGGAGCACCAGCACGACGACCGTCTGGAGTGTTACCTGTTTTCTTACCGTATACCACGTTAGATGTGATAGTAAGAACTGACTGTGTAGGGATAGAGTTACGGTAAGTCTTAAGCTTACGGATCTTGTTCATGAACGTAGAAACTAGTTCACAAGCAATGTCATCTACACGAGAGTCGTTGTTACCGTATTTAGGGTAATCACCTTCGATTTCGAAGTCAGTTGCAATGCCATCTTCGTCGCGGATTGGTTTAACAGTCGCGAATTTGATTGCAGACAGTGAGTCAGCTGCAACAGATAGACCAGCAATACCACAAGCCATAGTACGACGAACGTCACGGTCATGAAGAGCCATTAGAGACGCTTCGTAGCTGTACTTATCGTGCATGTAGTGGATGCTGTTTAGTGCAGTCACGTATTGCTTCGCTAACCAGTCCATGAAGTGATCTAGACGGTCCATTACTTTATCGTAATCAAGAACAGCGTCAGTCATTGGAGCTTCTTTAGGACCAACTTGCATCTTAAGTTTTTCGTCCATACCGCCGTTGATTGCGTAAAGCATTGTTTTCGCAAGGTTAGCACGAGCACCGAAGAACTGCATTTGCTTACCAACGATCATTGGAGATACACAACAAGCGATAGCGTAATCATCAGAATCAAGGTCAGGACGCATTAGGTCATCATTTTCGTACTGGATAGAAGAAGTATCGATAGATACCTTCGCACAGAAACGTTTGAAGCCGTCAGGTAGTTGCTCAGACCAAAGAACAGTGATGTTTGGCTCTGGAGAAGGACCCATTGTGTATAGAGAGTTTAGGAAACGGAAGTTCGAACGCGTTACTAGCGTACGACCGTCGATACCCATACCACCCATAGACTCTGTTGCCCAGATTGGGTCGCCAGAGAATAGCTCATCGTACTCAGGAGTACGTAGGAAACGAACCATACGTAGCTTCATTACGAAGTGGTCGATCATTTCTTGAGCTTGGTCTTCTGTAATCTTACCAGCAGCGATATCGCGCTCGATGTAGATGTCTAGGAAAGTCGAAGTACGACCTAGAGACATTGCAGCACCGTTTTGAGATTTAACAGCAGCTAGGTAGCCGAAGTAAGTCCACTGGATAGCTTCTTGAGCAGTTTGAGCTGGCTCAGAGATATCGAAACCGTACTTCTCAGCCATTTGCTTGATTTGACCTAGCGCACGATGTTGCTCAGAGATCTCTTCACGCAATTGCATTGTTGCAGTAAGATCTTCGCCGTTCTCGAAACGCTCTTGTAGAGAAGCGAATTGAGCAGCTTTGTCTTTCATTAGGAAATCAATACCGTAAAGTGCAACACGACGGTAGTCACCAATGATACGACCACGGCCGTAAGCATCAGGAAGACCAGTCAGAACACCAGACTTACGACATTTTAGGATATCAGGAGTGTAGATATCGAAAACGCCAGCATTGTGTGTTTTGCGGTATTCTGAGTAGATTTTTGAAACCATTGGGTCAAGAGTTTCACCGTATGCTTTACAAGAACCTTCAACCATACGTACACCACCGTTAGGGATGATTGCACGTTTTAGTGGCTTCTCTGTTTGTAGACCAACGATAGTCTCAAGATCTTTCTCAATGTAACCTGCATCGTGAGCAGTAATGGTAGAGATAACAGAAGTATCGAAATCTACAGGTGCTTTAGTTGCGTTTTCCTGTTTGATACCTTCCATTACCGAAGACCAAAGCTTGTTAGTCGCTTCAGTACCCTCAGAAACTAGGAAAGACTCGTCGCCTTCATACGGCGTGTAGTTCTTTTGAATGAAATCACGAACGTTTACTTCGCTTTGCCACTCACCTGCAGCAAAATCTTCCCAAGCTTTAGCAAATTGCTCTGCCATGACATACCTACCTTTTTAGTAGAAAAAATACGTACATTAACACTGTTGAGCCAGCGCCCCTCGTAAGGGTAGTACACTCTTATTAATAACAATATATATGAGCATATAAGCATCATATGGTTATATATATTGTCACTACCTTTTATATGTTGTCTTTACTCTATGCATTTAAGACTACGCTAAAAAATTCCTGCAAACCTTAAACTAAATCAATAAATACCAAAAAAAGTTGAAAAAATTTGAGTGACAAGGGTTGCCACCCAAACTTTTTTTTAATCCGAATACTACTTATTTGTAGTAAGGACTATTATAGCCAAGCTTTCAGGCCATATTGACTTTCTAGCATACCAACCGCAAGCATTGCTACCAGACAGATAACCAAAACGCCGACAGGGATAACAATCTTGTCTACAAATGATAGACGCTTCGCACGTTCTTTATCACCAATTAGACCGTTGTTATCAAGAAGCATCGTTAATGCCCATGCTAATACTGGGTTAACAACCGCTGAACCGAAGATACAGATACCCGCTGCTTGAGAATCTTTTGAATCCTTGACCATTTGCATACCCGCTTCAAGTAGAGGTAGTGATACACCTACAAGTAGTGCTACACGCATTACTGGTGGCCATACTGCAACGTCCATTGGGAAACCAAGGATTGCAACAATAATACACAGAGAACCAAGCAAGATAGCGCCGCCAGGGATTGGACGTTTCGCGATTGCTGCTGGGATCATGTAAGTACCCCAAGAAGATGTGATGTTACCACCACCTACTGCAGTACCGACCATTTGACGAACAGAACACATCGTCATTGTGTCATCTACGTCCATCAGAACTTTTTCAGAACGTTTAGGGTAGTTCAGCTCTTGGAAGATACGGTGACCTAGGAAGTCTGGTGACCACATTGCTACTGCAAGAATAGCGAACGGTAGCGAAGCGATGAAGTGCTCAACATTTGGCAAGCCAAGCATCCAACCTTCAGAAGTCGAACCCCACCAGTAAACTGGGTTTAGGTTTGGAATGCCCATTTCAGTTTCGAACACGATATCGAAACCAGCGCCTAATGCTAATGCAATAGCAAGGCCTGTAAACGCACAAACTGGAATAGCTAACCAACGCTTGTTCACTTTTGCTAAGAAAGCGTAGATAGCAATAGTAATAGCAAGAACGATAAGACCCACGTAACCCATGCTACCCGCTTCAACAGTAGAAGATTGAAGACCAACCGCCCATGCTTGAATTGAGTTGATTTGGCTCATGGTACCGGTTAAGCCTAAGAATATGAGCAAGCCACCTGCTGTACCTTCAGAAGTTAGGTTAACAAGTTTAGATCCGCCTTTTAGGAAACTTAGGATGAGACCGAACACACCGATCAGGATGGCCAATGCAAGAGGGTGAGCACCAGCGAGAGCGATGGTACCGATAAGAGGGATCATTGGGCCGTGGTTGCCGGCAAGGTTTGCTTTAGGGTTAAAGAAACCGGAAGCAAGGATACAAAACAGTAGTGCAGGAATAAGCATTTCTACACGAGCGACTTCAATTGCGAAGTCTTTACCTAGGTTTACGTGATCCCAAGCTTGAGTTAGGCCATCAGCCCACGACATCATTACTGCAGAGTACATCGCAATGATACCAATAGTACCAGCAAGTGCAGGAACAAGATCTTCAAGTTCAAAGCGGAAGTCACGACCTGGAAGGTTTAAACCGAAGCGGCGAGGCTTCATGATTTGAAGTTCGTGATCTAGATAATCTGAGCGGCTCTCAAATTCAGAAGCAGGACGGTGTAGCTCTTTATAGCTTTTCTCTTCTACTTCAGAGTTCGCATTATTGACAACGTCTGACATAGATTCCTCATATTTTTATGTTAGTAATTCTAAAATTGAATTCTATAAGTTCGCGTAATTGCGTTATTTCTTAGTTATAACTCATTAACATTATGTTGCACGGTTTTGCTGTGCTTTATGCAGTTAAGTTAAAAGAAATGTTTGGCATTTTTAATGCCTTATTTTGTGTTGAGGAGTCTAACAAGCTTACCCTTTAGGGTGATTGATCTTGATCACTTTATGAGTGTATGTGAAAGAAAGCTACAAAACGCAGCGATTCATTAACGTACCATTGATAAAAAGTGTAATTTGTTTTCACAAACTGACGTTAACCTCTATTACTCGAGCCTTGGTGGTTAAAGCATATGCTGCAAACCTAAATCTTATTGAGTTATTTCACTATTATTGGATTACCTTCGATCGCTAGAGAAATACTTACAATGTAATAACCTTAAAATTACTGTGCCTTATAGTGTGTTGTGTATGGCTCTATGAGCGTTATATTTTTTGTCAGCGACATTTTCTAGCACACAAAATTTGTTTTGCTAGTAAGACATCGAGCTACGTAAATCTCATTTTGATTAACTTTATGTAAACAATGTAAGAGTGGTAATTACGACTTATTGATAGAACTCATTCATTAAATTGAGGGGAAAACGCTACCTTTTGCATAATAAGTCAGAGTGAATCGCTATTTATTCCAAATTCTTAGGTTAATAATTTGTTGCATGTTAATCCGTGTGGTGCTAGTTTGTATCGCATGAAAAGGTCGGAGTACCTTGCATTTTCACAAACTTGGGAGAGAAAGCGCATGAAAGATGTACCAGCGCTGGACATAAAGGATTTACACAAGACGTTTGGTCAAAATGAAGTTTTAAAGGGAATTTCACTTTCTGCGCATAAAGGCGATGTAGTATCGATTATCGGATCTTCAGGGTCGGGTAAAAGTACTTTCCTTAGATGTATCAATCTTTTAGAGACACCTACTGCTGGCGAGATTTGGGTTAACGGCGAATTAATTCAGATGAAAAACAACCGCCAAGGTGTTTCTGTGCCTGCTAACGAAAAACAAGTACAGCGAATCCGTTCTCGCCTAGCCATGGTTTTTCAGGGTTTTAACCTATGGTCTCACCTGACTGTCCTCGAAAATGTTATTGAAGCACCTGTTCATGTCTTAGGTGTACCTAAAGCTGAAGCGATTGAAAATGCAGAGCTACTGCTTAAAAAAGTAGGTTTGTATGAGCGCAAAGATTACTACCCAGGCCATTTGTCTGGCGGGCAACAACAACGTGCTGCGATTGCAAGAGCGTTAGCCGTTGATCCTGAAGTGATGTTATTCGATGAGCCAACATCGGCGCTTGACCCAGAGTTAGTAGGTGAAGTTCTTGGCGTAATGCGTGACTTAGCAGAAGAAGGAAGAACCATGCTTGTGGTAACACATGAAATGGCTTTTGCTCGTGATGTATCAAACCATGTGATGTTTCTCCATCAAGGTTTAGTGGAGGAACAGGGCGATCCAGCTAAACTGTTTACGGAACCTGAATCTGAACGATTACAACAATTTATCTCTTCGATTTACTAATCAGAATTGAAATGCCGTCGCCAAGGTAAACAGCGGCGGTGTGAACAATGAAACACAACAAGTACAGTAATAACAAACACAATATTAAAAACTAGCAAAACATAAAAACCTAAATCACAGGAGTAGGGATATGAAAAAGTGGTTATTAGTTGCGGCACTTGCTGCAACTGCTGCAACGGGCGTAGCTCAAGCAAAAGAATGGAAAACAGTACGCTTCGGTATTGAAGGTGCTTATCCTCCATTTAGCTGGACAGAAGCTGATGGTTCACTGAAAGGCTTCGATGTTGATATGGCTAACGCGCTTTGTACTGAAATGCAGGTGCAGTGTAAGATCGTTGCACAAGATTGGGATGGTATTATTCCTTCTCTACTTGCTCGTAAATATGATGCGATCATCGCGGCAATGTCTATCACGGAAGAGCGTAAGAAAAAAATCGATTTCACTGGTAAATACGCACTTATCCCAAATAAGTTCATCGCTAAGAAAGGCGCAGGCCTTAACTTTGACGATCTAAGTGGTCAAAAAATTGCGGTTCAACGTGCAACAACCCACGATAAATACCTGACAGATAACTACGGTGACACAGTAGAAATCGTTCGTTACGGTTCATTCGATGAAGCTTACCTTGATCTAGCAAACGGCCGTGTTGCTGCTGTACTAGGTGATGCATCTGCTCTAGAAGAAGGTGTCCTAAACAAAGCTGGTGGTGAAGACTACGAGTTTGTAGGCCCATCACTAACGGATCCTAAGTGGTTCGGTGAAGGTTTTGGTATTGCTCTACGTAAGCAAGACAAAGATCTGACTAAGCAATTAGATGCGGCAATCCTTTCACTTCGTGAAAAAGGCATCTACCAAGATATCGCTGCTAAATACTTCAACTACGACGTATACGGTCAGTAATCTCTAGCGCCAATTCTTAAGGGAGAGGCTCTCCTCTCCCTGTCTTACCAACTTTTCGCAGTTCTGTTGGAATTCATTATGTTTGATTTACAAGGATATGAAGCTTCGATCCTGAAAGGGGCGGTGCTTACAATCGAAGTTGCCTTGCTGTCGCTAATTTTAGCTATGGTTCTTGGTATGCTAGGTGCCTTAGCAAAACTCGCGCCTTATCGTTGGGCTCGCGCTATCGCAACCCTCTATACAACCGTCATTCGAGGCATTCCCGATCTAGTCTTGATGATGCTGATTTTCTTTGGTGGACAAATCCTTCTAAACAACAGTTTGTATTCCATCAATGAATGGCTCAATGAGTGGTTCACATCAAGTGATCCTAACCACGAATGGACCGCTTACTTACCTGATTATATCGATGTCAGCCCATTCATTGCTGGTGTCTTAACCATTGGCTTTATCTTTGGCGCTTACATGGCTGAAACTTTCCGTGGAGCAATCATGGCGGTTGATAGCGGTGAAATGGAAGCAGCAAAAGCTTATGGCATGGGCCCTGTCTTAGCATTCCGCCGTATCCTATTACCGCAAATGATTCGTCACGCATTGCCAGGTTTCGGTAACAACTGGTTGGTTCTACTCAAGACTACCGCGTTGGTTTCCATTATCGGTTTAGAAGATATGGTGCGTGTTAGCGCATTGGCGGCGGGTTCAACCAAAATGCCATTTACCTTCTATATGACAGTGGCACTTATCTTCCTATTCTTCACCAGTGTTTCGACGGGCTTACTTAAGTTGGTTGAACGTAAATTCAGCATCCACGCGAGGTAGTTATGGACTTTTCATTGATAATTGAAAGCCTGCCGATTTACCTTAGTGGTTTATGGACAACGGCTTGGATGGTTTGCGTAGCTTTGATCATTGGCTTATGTGTAGCCATACCATTAGCTATCGCTCGTAACAGCCCAAATATGCTGATTAACGCTCCTGCTTGGTCGTTCATCTATTTCTTCCGTGGTACGCCATTATTGGTGCAGTTGTACCTGATTTACTACGGAATGGATCAGTTCTTCCCTGTAAAAGATACACTATGGGAAAATGCATGGTTTTGTGCTTTGGTGGCATTCATCCTTAACACATCGGCATACACAGCTGAAATCATTCGCGGTGCGATTAACGGCTTACCAAAAGGTGAAGTTGAAGCAGCAAAAGCGTATGGCATGAGCACACCTAAGACATACCGACGTATCATTCTGCCAAGTGCATTACGTCGTGCATTACCGGCTTACAGTAACGAAGTTATCTTTATGCTTCACGGCTCAGCCGTTGCAGGTATTGTGACGATTATGGATCTAACGGGTGCAGCTCGTTTGGTTAACTCTCGCTACTATGCTCCGTTTGAATCTTTCCTAACAGCAGGTCTGTTTTACATGGGGTTGACGTTTATCATCATTGCGATTTTCAAATTCGCAGAGAAACGTTTCTTAGCTTACTTAAGACCACTTAGCTAATTACACATCATAATTAACAAAACGGCGCTTCTATAGCGCCGTTTTTTATGAGCAGATTCTGTTGCTGTTGATTACTTAAACGTCGACCAAATTGGCGCGTGGTCAGACGGCTTTTCGATGCCACGCAGTTCGTAATCGATGCCTGCTTCAGTACACTTATCAGCAAGCTTCTGAGTCGCAAGTACTACATCAATTCGTAGGCCGCGGTTGTCCACGAAACCTTTCGAGCGGTAGTCAAACCACGAGTATTGGTCGTTTACTTCAGGGTGCAGTAAGCGGAAGCTATCCACAAAACCCCAATCCATCAGTGTTTTCAACCATTCTCGCTCTTCTGGTTGGAAAGAGCACTTACCTGTTTTCAACCAACGTTTCGCATTAGGTTCACCGATGCCGATGTCTGCGTCGATAGGGCTGATATTAATGTCGCCCATCACAATGACTTGTTCGTCTTTGTTGTGGTAGTCATTTAGGTAAGTCATCAAGTCTTTGTAGAACTGGCGTTTGTACGGGTATTTGGTCTCGTGCTTGATGTTGTCCCCTTGAGGGAAGTAACCATTTAGCACGGTCACCTTCTCACCATTTTCATCTTCAAACGTCGCCATGATCATACGCTTTTGATGGTCTTCATTGTCAGTAGGAAACCCTTTCTGCACAGAGATAGGCTCTTGCTTACACAACATTGCCACACCGTAGTGGGCTTTTTGACCGTGGAAGTAAACCTTGTAGCCCATTGCTTCAACATCAGCAATTGGGAAGGCTTCATCGTGTACTTTTATCTCTTGCAGGCCAATCACGTCGGGTTGGTGTTTGTCGATAATAGCTTGCAGTTGGTGAAGGCGGGCTCTAAGGCCGTTGATGTTGAAGCTAATTACTTTCATTTGTTTTTATACCTCTCGTAAACCTTTGTCACTGCTTGTCTTTAAAGGTTTTTTGATTTGGTGGATTTCATGGTTCATCGTATTTAACCATGCTTAATAATTTATGTCGCCACTTTGTAGAGACAAAGTGGCGACATAAAATGATGTGAATACTTACAGTTACGTAGAATCTATTGAGTCTTTAGTAAATCAAAAAAGAAAGCGTATTCAAGTGCGTATTCTTTCAATCGCTTAAATCGACCAGAAGCGCCACCGTGACCGGCTTCCATATCGGTTTTGAATAGCAACACGTTGTTGTCTGTTTTCATCTCACGCAACTTCGCGACCCATTTCATTGGCTCAAAGTACTGTACTTGTGAGTCATGGAGGCCTGTCGTTACCAACATGTTCGGGTAGCTTTGAACTTTTATATTGTCGTATGGTGAGTAACCCAACATGTAGTCATAGTAGGTTTTATCGTTTGGGTTGCCCCATTCATCATACTCGTTGGTGGTTAGAGGAATCGATTCATCAAGCATGGTTGTCACAATGTCTACAAACGGAACATGTGCACCAATACCACGGTACAGTTCTGGTGCTTGGTTGATGATTGCTCCCATCAATAGACCGCCAGCAGAACCACCAACAGCGAACACTTTATCTTTTGCGCCGTAGCCTTCTTCAACAAGCCCTTTGGTTACATCAATAAAGTCGTTGAACGTGTTTTGTTTGGTCAGTTTTTTGCCATCTTCATACCAAGGGCGACCAAGCATTTCTGAGCCGCGGATATGTGCGATTGCATAAACAAAACCTCTATCCAGTAGGCTTAGGCGAGTTGAGCTGAAGGTCGGTTCCATAGTAGATCCGTAAGATCCGTAACCATATTGGTAGATTGGATTAGTGCCGTCTTTCTTGAACAAGTCTTTGCGATAAACCAAAGAGACAGGTACTTGCTTACCATCGCGAGCTGTAACCATGATTCGCTCTGATTGATAGTTATCTGCTTCGAAATCACCTAATACTGGTGTTTGCTTCTTGATTTCAGACTCACCCGTACTTAGGTCGAAATCATAATAAGTACCTGGTGTGGTTAAGCTGCTGTAATAGATACGAACTTTTGAGTTATCTAATTCATAGTTACTCGTTAGGTAAGCGGCAAATGCGGTGTCGTTGAATTCAAGTGGGAACTCGTTGCCTGTTGAGAGTTGGCGAACTTTCACTGTCGATAAGCCACCCGCACGTTGCTCGTAAACAAGATGGTCATCAAACAACTCGAAATCAACAAGCTGAGTATTATCGTCTGCTGGGATGACATCGACCCATTTTGAGCGGTCATGCATGTCTTTGGTTGTGACTTTCATCAAACGGAAGTTGACAGCTTGGTAGTTGGTGTAGATGTAATACCAATCACCTAGCTTAGCGATGCTGTACTCAATGCCGGTCTCTTTTGGGTAGAAAGCCTCAGCTGTAGCCTTTGGGTTGTTGGCATCTATGACTGAAACACCGCTGGTTTCTGTGCTCGAGTGCCAAATGTAGACCTGTTCACCATCTTTGCTTTTACTCAAAGAGGTGTAGTAAGCGCTATCGGTTTCTTCGTAGATTAACTCATCGCTTGCCTGATCTGTGCCTAAAACGTGGCGGTAAACTTGATAACCTAGCAATGTTTGTGGATCTTTCTTGATGTAGTAAAAGGCTTGGTTGTCGTTTTGCCACGCGATAGCACTTGAAGCACCTTTAATTTCGTCTTTTAGGTACTCACTGGTTGTGAGGTCTTTGATCTTGATGGTGTAAATGCGGCGACTCAGTGTATCTTCGCCGTAGGCCAACAAATTTTCGTTTGGACTAACCGTTAAACCGCCAATACTGAAGAATTCATGCTCTTTTGCCAGTTTGTTAACGTCTAAGATGATTTGCTTGTCTGTGCCTACAAAGTCTTTTGCACGTAAGTGAACTGGGTATTCGTTGTCACCTGTGACTTCATTCGAGTAGTAGTAGCTGCCTTTTCGAACCGGTACCGAATTGTCGTCTTTCGCGATTCGGCCTTTGATCTCTTCGAATAATTGTTCTTGTAATATTTCCGTGTGTTTCAACACGGTCTTTGCGTACTGATTCTCTTGCTCTAGGTGCTGTAAGATCTCTGGATCTTGGCGTTCGTCATCACGCATCCAGTAGTAATCATCGATTCGGGTGTCACCATGAATCGTCATTGCATGAGGGACTTTTTTAGCAACGGGTGCTTGAGTTTGCTGAACGATGAGTTGTGATTGAGCGTAATGGTTCATGGTTGGTATTCCTTGATTGCTGCATCCGGCGACAAGTGCGACCGATACGGCTAATGTGGTTAAAGCGAAACGCATCTGTATATCCTTAGTGTGCACCTTACTCGTTTTAATGCCAGCATCCTTTAGTGGTTAGTTTTCTTCCAGTGATGTTAGTTATAATTGGATTCTGGATAGGCACTTTCAGCGCAAGTGTCTGTTATTGTTTTTTAAAAAATCAAAGTAATGTTAAATGAAATTGCTGATAATTGAGAGTGGAAGGAATAGATGTGAAACAAAAAAGGACACACTTTTCAGTATATCCCTCTTCGTTGTTTGGGCAGGGTTCGAGTTTTACTTTAGATAGCCAATGGCATTTCGTTTGAATGGTCAGGTTTACGGTTAACCCAATGTAAACCAAGCATGGCGATGAATGACATTGCAATCATCAAGCAACCGAGTGGCAGTTGGTCTTGAGTAGGGAAGAACGATGCCAATAGTGTTGCGATGCCAGCGCCTAGGTTTTGCATACCACCGAGGATCGCGCCCCCTGTACCTGCGTGGAATGGGAATGGCGAAAGCGCTCCCGTTGTTGCAGCTGGAAATAAGATACCAGCGCCTAAGAAGTAAATCGTTGCACCGCCAATCAAAGTTAATGCTGTTGTTTGACTGAATAGACCCGGTATCAACACCACTGTTGAGCCTACCAAGATAGCAACTAGACCAACATTCAGTACGCGGCGCTCAGTACGACGTTGTGCGATGTAACTAGATAGGCCTGCACCGACTAAGTAACCCGGAATGGGTAAGACAAACAACAAGCTTACTGTAGTTGCAGGTAATCCAAGTACGCCGCCAAGCAGCACGCCTGCCGCTGCTTCAAATACGGCTACGCCCGCGAATGTTGCGACTAGCACCAGTAAGAAACCTTGGAAACGTTTGTCAGACAGAACGAATTTGTAGCTGTTGGCAACCGATTCATGCTTGCGTCGTTCTCTTGGCAGTGTTTCCATCATGCTCGTCATCATGGTGATCACAACAGCGATGCCAAACAGCGCAAGGAACAAGTAGCTAGAACGCCAGCCGAAAACTTCTGTTAGGTAACCACCCAATACAGGAGCCATCAATGGGGAGAAAATCACACACATGCTAATTAAGCTGTTTGCACGGTGTAGTTCTGCGCCTTCAAAACAGTCGCGAGTCAATGTTCGAGACATCGCACCACCACAACCGATGCCCAAACCTTGGATAAAGCTACCCGCTAAGAACCATTCATATTCGTGAGCGAATAATGCCACCAAAGTACCGATGATATAGATGATCAAACCAGCAACGATGATTGGCTTACGGCCTAAGCGATCAGAAAGAGGGCCGTAGACAAATTGTGACAGACCATAAGGGATGAGGTAACACGCCATCACGGCTTGGAGTGAAGACGCAGAAACTAAGAACTCACCCGACATCTGACCGATAGAAGGCACGTACATCGTTTGAGTCATTTGACCTACGGCAGTCAGGATTGCGATTAAAAAGGTAAGTTTCGCTAATGGAAACGAGGCTGACATTTGCGTATCTCTCTAAAAATTAAAGACGTAAAAAGCCTTAGCGCTCCTTTGAGGAGAGCCAAATGAATAAAGTGTTTAGGGAATCTAGTCGCGAGATGTTAGAGGTTGAGTGCCGAGTTAGCAATCAAAAAGTGTGAAGTTGATCAAGATAAAAATCTATAGTTTGGATTATAAAAACTAATCCGAAATTGTTGCGATTTCAAGATGAAAATGCGGCGTTGGATTCCTTGAAATGTTTATGCTCTGGCTATGTTCAAGGTGTTAGATCAATAGCCACATAACCTATGAATATCTGAGTACATTATTTTGAGATCGCAGAAACAAAAGATCAAAAATGCGGCCTATTAACATTTATGTAAACTTTCGTTTTATATGTGTGCAATTTGTGCTGTAATCATCTGCTAAGCTATTCGTCAAACTTATTTACATTGTGCTCGTTAATTCATCTCAATGTGATAGTGACGGTTATGGAAGTCTTTTGGCTTAAATAAGGATATTAAATGCGCTCTCTATCGGTACAGTGGAAAATTACTCTGTTTGCAGGCTGCTGCTTAATCATTACTTCACTGTCTCTTATTGGTTTCTCGATCTATAACGCAACGAGTAATCAACAAGTCATCAAATCTCAAAGTTCAGAGTCGGTTATTAACAAAACCGAGCAGCTTTTGGCGTCGGTTTCTCAACTCAATGCTCAAGAAACACAACGTTATGTCGACGAAGCTATCTATCGCGCTGAGATGTTAGCTGCCAGTGCTCAGTTTTTAAAGAACAATGCTGACGAAAACTTTACGCCAAGTGAAGAGTTACGTACGGCATTAGATGAAATGGTGCGTCGTTCAGTTCTTAATTTTGACTCAATTCAAGGTGCATATTTAGTTTTCCAACCTGATTTACTTGATGGTGAAGATGCTAATTATGTCGATGCTGATTATGTTGGATCTAACGAAAAAGGTCGTTTTGCACCGTACTGGAAGGTAGCTGACAATGGTGAGAATGTTCTTTCGAACGTAATTTCAGAATCTATATTGAGTGATGGTAGCAATAGTGAACGCTTTTATTGCCCATTGTCATCGGGTCAAACATGTATCAGCACCCCAAGAGTGGTAAACAGTGGCGGTACAACGTTACTTACTTCTTCAATCTCAGTGCCTATTTTGGTTGATGAGGTTGCTATTGGTTTCTTAGGAATCGATTTAAGGCTTGATGGTTTGGTTAATGTGGTGACTCAATCTGATCAAAGCTTGTTTGAAGGTGCAGGCGCGGTTTACGTTGTGAGTCTAGATGGTTCCGTTATCGCTTCTGATGATCAAAGCATTGCTGTTGGTTCCAACTTCCAAAGTGAAAACACAAATGGAGACTTGATGACCGACTTTATATTCGGTGGTGAAGTGACGACTCAGTGGAGTGAGAATGGTGAGTGGTTACTCGCATTCGCGCCTGTTTTCGCAGCCAACCAAACTTGGGGTGTGTTGTTTGAAATCCCGCGTGAGAGTGTGGTCGCTGATGCGAGCAAATTGGATTCAATCATTAGTACTAAAGTAAGCGAAGGTATCCAAACGGAAGTCATTGCTGGCGTCATCTTTATTCTTTTTGGTTTAGCTATTATCGCATTTGCTTCATTGTCTATTGTTAAGCCTATCCGACAGGTAGTCGACAGGCTCAATGATATTGCTTCTGGTGAAGGTGATTTGACTCAGCGTTTAGAAGTGAAATCTCAAGACGAAATTGGTCAGTTATCGCAAGGGTTTAACCTGTTCTTAGACAAGCTTCAGCACACGATTAAAGAAGTGATTCAAACTACTGAGCAAGTCGCGAGTACGACAAGTCAAGCTAAGGCATCAGCATCGAGTACACGTGAAAGCAGTGAATCTCAATTTAAAGAAGTCGATCTAGTGGCAACAGCCGCAGAAGAGATGACTCAGACCGCTGGCTTAGTGGTACAAAATGCAGAAGTTGCAGTTGATGCTGCTTGTGAAGCGAATCGTTCTGCTCGACAAGGGCAACAAGTCATCGAACTCTCAGCTGGAGAAATGAGAAAGCTGGTGGAGCGTATGTCGAGTGCTGTTCCTATTGTTGAAGAGTTAGCTAAAAATAATGGTAACATCACCGAAATCTTAAGTGTTATTGAAGGGATCTCTGAGCAAACCAATTTATTAGCATTGAATGCGGCGATTGAAGCGGCGAGGGCGGGTGAGCAAGGACGAGGTTTTGCTGTTGTAGCTGATGAGGTAAGAAACTTAGCAAGTCGTACACAATCATCGGTTGGGGAAATTAGAACGGTGATCGACAAGGTTCATGCTGGAACTCAAGATGTTGTCGAAGCGATACAAGAAGGTAATATCTTAGCCAACGATACTGCGTTACATGTTCAAAATGCAGTTGAAGATCTTGGTTCGATTTTCACTTCAATTGAAGAGATCAGCGATATGAATAGCCAGATCGTGAGAGCAGCAGAAGAACAGCAATCTGTTTCAGGTGAAGTGAATCAAAGTGTGGTTAACATACGTGACTTAAGCGCGAAGATCTTGGATCAAGCCGCAGCTTCTGAGCAAGTGGGTAGTGAAATCGAGCAACTATCTCAACAGCAACAGAAATTGGTGAATCAGTTCAAGGTCTAGTAGTTCAAGGCCTAGATGGTCACGGTTTAGCTATTTTAGTTTAGTTAACGGTTGAATCGAAAAAGGGACAAATGAAGATTTCATTTGTCCCTTTTTGTTTTTCTAAGGTTATTAGGTTCTAGGGGGCGATGATATTCATCGAAACCGATTAACCAAGTTAGTCTTCGATAAACCAGTAACCTTTGTTTACCAATTCAGTCACGACAGTAACACCTGAAGGAGTAAGGTTGGTTGCTGAGTTAATCACCGAGTCATCACACAGTACGTTTAGTAGCGATGAATCAGCCTGATTAACTTTAACGACTTCCCCATTGATGTAAGCCGTGTTGCTTTCATTCTCATGGTAGAGCGCCTTTAAGCCCGATACTCGACAGATCTCCCCTCCTGACTCTAAGTGTTGAGCGATCTCTTCTTCTGTCCATAAAGGCTCAGGAGCGACGATATCAAGCTGGTGGCGTGATTGGCTTAGCAAACATCCCATGAATTCGCTGATGGTTTCAGGTTGCTCTAGTGCAGATTTCAACATGTCAGTTAGATTGTTTAAATCCGATGAACGAACCTTGCCGTAATCATCTTGCGTTTTGAATTCTGGATCGTGAAGATGAACGTCACCCATATCATGAGCAAGTACAAAATCGGCGAAGTTGCTGATCAGCTCTTGTTCTTTAGGGGAGCGATAGCCAATAGAGTAGCTCATCGACGGCTCTAACGTGTTGCCTTCATGTGGGAAGCCCGGTGGGATATAGAGGATATCGCCTGGCTCTAAGGTTTCATCAATGATTGGCTCAAAGCCTTCTATTTGACGAAGTGCAGAAGCTTGGACGGTTTCTTTGTATTGGCCAACATCTTTCTCGCCAACCTTCCACTGACGTTTACCTTGGCCTTGAATGATGAATACGTCGTATTGATCAATATGTGGGCCTACGCCGCCTTCTGGTGCTGAGTAGCAGATCATTAGATCGTCGAATAACCAGTTTGGTAAGGCTTGGAACGCTTCAGTCAGCTGATTTGCAACTTGGTGCCAGTGGTTCGCTGCTTGAACGATCAATTGCCAATGTGTTTCAGTCAGCTCGGCAAATTTCTCTTCTGAGAATGGACCATGTTCTGCAGTCCATTGGTTGTCGAGGTTAGAGACAAAGCGAGAATCAACTTCTTCTTCCATCGATAAACCAGCAAGTTCTTCCGGCGAAATTGGGTCGACGAAGTTTTGGAAGCCACCTTTTAAGATGGTTGGTTTTTTATGCCAGTAGTTTTCAAGAAATTCGGGCATAGAAAAGCTAAGTTGGTACATGTGAATCCTGTATGTTTTTATGCTAGATGCTAGATGCTAGATGCTAGATGCTAGATGCTAGATGCTAGATGCTAGTTTGGCTTGTAAATCTTGTTGGACAATATTAATTGCTTCTAACGCCACTTTTGGGTCGATTTCGTTGCTTTCGAGCAGATAGATCAGGTCGACAGCTAACTTAACTTCTTCTGGCGCATTATCCAGTGGTGATGATGTGTTATCAGTGTTCATTTCGCTTAGGGTTCTCTAAGTTAATCAGTCTCTCAATATTTTTCATTGAGTCTTCACAGCGTTCTAATCGTTCTTTTGCTAATTGCCAAGCCTCGTCCGCTTTTTTCTTACTATGGCGAGGCGCAGAATCAAACGCTAATTTTCGTACTCGTACTAAATCGACCAGTCGCTTTTGCCAATCTTGATGCTGAGCGAGTTCATTATATAAGTCGTTAAGGTTTTTTCCTGACTTACTTTTTCGATCTAACCTTAAATCATGGTTGTCAAGCTCTCTTTGGATTGCCGCTATCTGATTGGTTAACTTTTCTGTGAGGTAATTCGCTCTTGATGCTGTGAGCTGGTTTGTCGCTTGTTCGCGCAATACGGTGTGATAAGTGGTTTGAGCTTCGAGCGCATAAGGAAGTAAAATAAATGCCCTAGACTTGAATAAAGTCCGGTCGAATAAGGCTTGGTGATAAGCACCTCGACTTTTGTCCACCTGAGAGCAATGACCTATTAAGGTATCGATGACGTTCTTAAGCTTTGAAAACTGGCTCATATTACTCCCATTAATTTATGCTATAAGCTAACAAACCAAGCCTCGTAAGCCAGTTTGATCGCAAGGACGCTGACAACCGTGACAAATACAGGTCGTATAAATGTAGCGCCAAACCGAATGGCAGAGTGAGCACCAACAAAGGCACCTGCCATTAAGCAAATCCCCATAGTTAAACCTAATACCCAGTCAATATGACCAAGAATGGCAAATGTCACTAATGAGGTGAAGTTACTAGTGAAATTCATCGCTTTGGATAAACCAGAAGCCAGTAAGATGTTGAGGCGGTACAATGCCATTGAGCTTACTGTCCAAAAGGCTCCCGTTCCTGGGCCTGCGACACCATCATAAAACCCCAGAATAAATCCTTGAAATTTTTGCTTTCTCTTAAGTACCGGGCACGGTTTAGGAGACACATCATGGCTCACGTCTGGAGTCTTGTGGAAAATGGTATAGACCGCCGCCGCTAAAATAATGAGCGGCAAAACTTTCTCCAGCCATTCAGTACTGATTGCATCAACAGTTAACGTGCCAATGGTCGCACCTATCAGCGTTGCTATGAATGCGTTGATCCAGCATTCGGGTTTAAATAACTTCTTACGATAATACGTAAAAGCCGCTGTCGATGAGGCAAACGTTGCGGCTAGCTTATTGGTACCAAGCGCAATATGTGGTGGCAGGCCTAGTGATAGTAAAGCGGGGACGGTTAACATCCCACCGCCACCTGCGACTGCATCAATAAAGCCGGCGGCGAAGGCAACCAAAGCAAGTACAACCAACATGGTTGGTTCAATCATTTCCATAAATAGCTATTGTTCTCGTTATGTGCTGATAGGGCAGCAGCATGGTAACCGTTGAGTTAGACATGCATAGTTGTTAATACGAAGGTCAGCAATGATAGAGTTAGAGCCATCAACACGATGGCGAAACTAGTATTCTATTGTTCTTTTAAAAGGCGGTAACGAGTCGAGTAATGATTTACCGTATCGTTTCGTTACTATGCGACGATCAAGGATCGTGACTTTACCAGAATCTCTTTCTTTACGCAGTAACCGCCCGACAGATTGAATAAGCTTTTTACTCGCTTCTGGAACCGTAATTTGCATAAATGGGTTACCGCCTCGTGATTCAATATATTCAGAGTGTGCTTGCTCTACAGGAGAGGTAGGCACACCAAAAGGAATCTTTGTAATGACGAGATTTTCAAGAAGCTCTCCAGGCAAATCAAGCCCTTCAGAAAAGCTGCCCGTTCCAAAAAGGACGCTTGTTTTGCCTTGTTCTATTAGCTTTTTATGTTTTTTTAGAATTTCAGTGCGTGAACTGTCACCCTGAACTTGTAAAGCCCATGACTTTTTAACGAAACCTGTTGCTAAAGCTTCTGCAACTTTGTTCATTTGCCAGTAAGAAGAGAATAAAACGAGATTGGCTTTGTTGTCTTCTATTACCTTAGGCAAAATTTCAATAAGATATTCGGTAAACTGAGGTGCTTGAGGTTCGTATTTCATTGCAGGGACGATCAGCTCTGCTTGGTTTTGATAATCAAATGGTGATGCCAAAGCAAGGAATTGAACACCATCTTCAGCTTTTTGACTGATACCTGCTTGGTGACAGAAAAAGTTAAAGGAGTTAAGTGCTCGCATTGTCGCAGAAACTAATACGGCTCCAACACAGCGGCTCCAAATCTGCTGGTCAAGTTGCCAACCAACCTCTAGCGGTGAAACGTTGACAACGAAATCGCCTTCGTTCTCTTTGTTTAACTCAAGCCAACGTGCTAGTGGTGCGCCTTTTTCTCGCTTAGGTTCCGCCATTAGGCGCCAGACTTGAGCTAGATTCTCTGTCCTTTGTATATAGAAGCCTATTTCAGCGAGCGCTGGCTCGGCTAGTTTTGCGGAAAGCTCTCCGTCTTTGACTCGCTCAGCAATGAGGTCAGCGATTTTTGCTACAGACTGGCTTGCCTTTTGAGTTAGCTGTTTGAGATCTTTCGACTCACTTTCTAACCATTCAGGCAAGTCACCATGCTCAAAGCGATACAAGCCGTCTTCAAAGTGGCTTGCGTCAAACTGTTTGCTCATTTGAGTCAGAGTAGGGATCAGTTGTTGTACGGAGTCCTGCAATTCATTTCTAAATCGGTGCACACGCTTTTCGTCCGCTAAACCAGAAAGCTTAGTGATCGATTGATTTAAACGCTCTAACCAAGAAGCCGCACCTTTGAAACTGGCAGCTGCAGAGGAGTGATCTCGAGCGACATGAGGTAAATGGTGTGCCTCGTCGAATATATAGATGCTGTTTTCTGGCTCTGGAAGAATAACTCCGCCACCTAGGTCAGCGTCGGCCATCACCAAACTGTGATTAGCGATAATCACATCTGCTTTATCTAGCTCTGAACGCGCTTTCTGGAAAGGGCAATCTCTGTGAGTTGGCATACTGTTGTTGCAGCTGTGCTTATCACTTACGATCATTTGCCAAATGATATTGTCGATTGGTTTCGGCCATGAATCACGATCGCCATCCCATTTGCCTTGAGCCAGACTACGATACATGGTTTGAAGTTGCTCGATATCCTTTTTCTTTGGTTTGGATTCGAACATAGCCATTTGTCCACCATCAACACCGCAAGCCGCTGCCAATTTCTCTGAGCAACAATAGCGTTGTCTGCCTTTCGCTAATATAAAAGAGAACTCTCTGTCGGTGAGTCTTCTATATAGAGGGAGATCTTTATTGACGAGCTGTTCTTGTAGCGCGACGGTTGCGGTCGAAATAATGATTTTCCGATTATTTAAAACCGCAACGGGAATAGTTGCCATTAAATAAGCCAGTGATTTACCGATTCCTGTTCCCGCCTCAGCAACAATCATGCGGCTGCTCTTGTGGTATTGACCACAAAGTGTCTTCGCTATCTCAGCTACAAGGTAATTTTGTGCACGGCGAGGTACAAAGTTGTCCAACTGATCTTGGAGGTTTTGATAACTGGTGCGAATAGAATTTTGAATTTTAGTAGTTAGCATACTGTGACCTACGTAACGGAGCGAGGATAGTAGCACATATCACTAGCCGGTACATTTACGGCAAAATAGCTTGCTTTTGAATCAAAGGTAGATCTCGTTCACAAAAAAAAACTGAACCATCAGGAACTTAACGATTTTATTTATCTTGTGAAATATTAATATTAAAAAATACCAGTACACAGGTGTTAAGCTCTGTCGTTTGGCTTTTCTATGGTTGTATTTGGTTTTATATACTATTATTTTGTTTTTTATAGTTATTATGTTTTCTGGTAAAACTAAGGATAAGCCGCTCGTAAAATGATGAAAAAAAATGTAAGTGCTTGATTTTAAATTGTTTGTGTTTTTTTTAGGTCTATTTTTAGTTTATTTGACACGCAGGATAATCTTTTGCAATCTAGACCTCGAAATTTAGTGACAGTGATTAGCCAACAAAGAGTGGTAATCACTAGTCATAAAAATAATAGGGAACCGGGCAAGGATCTCCCATTCTTAGAAAAGGCAGTGGATTTATTATGAAAAAGACTCTATTAGCGCTAGCACTAGCAGGTATCTCAACTTCTACACTAGCAGCAAGCATTTACGATGATGGTACAACAGCTTTTAACATTAAAGGTGAAATCGATACTTACCTAAGTACTGCTGAATCAACAACAACAACTGGTGGTGCAGCTACAAAAACTGAAACCGACCTAGACGTAGATCTATGGGCAAAAATTCAGATTGATGCAACGCACAAGTTGAACGATAGCGTATCTGCATTCGGCTCTTTCGAAATCCAAAACGGTAACGGCTTTGATGGTTGGAAAGGCATTGTAAACGACGATAACTCAATGCAAACTGATGACCTTTACTTCGGTTTAAACATTGGTGAAAACTTCGGTATTGCTGCAGGCGAAATCGGTGATTTTGGTGATTCTCTAGATGCAATCACGATTGACAAAACAAACGAAGGTCTAGGTTACATGGATGACTTCGTTAATTCTCTTGAAAGTGCTGGTCACGCTGTTTCATTGAAGTACACAAACGGTGGTCTTAAGCTAATTGCTGATACCTACCTATCTTCAAATGAAAACGAAGATGCAGCATACGGTGTGTCTGCAGAATACGCGTTGAACGAAATGTTCACTTTTGGCGCATCTTACCAAGATCAAGGTAACCGTGGCCTTGGTACAGACCACAGCATAATGGGTGTTGCAGCTCGCTTGAGCCTTGGCGATTTTAGTGCGGCAGCAAACTACGTTACAGAAGATATCACTGGTGCGTCTGATCTTGATACAGTTTCTATTGCTCTAGACTACCAAATCGAAAAAGTACGAGCTTACACTTCTATCGGTGCTACTGACGGTGATGCAGACCAAGAAATTAACTATTTCACAGTGGGTGCTGACTACTCAGTGTCTAGCAACATCTTAGCATTCGTTGAATATACTGATGCCGAAGCTGTAGTTGACAACGACAACAAAGTTGAAGGTGACGGTTTTGTTGCTGGTGTATACTACACATTCTAATAACTTGATATCAAGTTGAATGTAAACAAAGGTCGCATTTATGCGGCCTTTTTGATTATATGGGAAGCTGTCAGTGTTATACCCAACTGAGCTTAAATCTCTGGCTAGTAAGCTATATTTTTATGCATGATATTAGCGAGACCTCGAGGTTATTTGGGGATAAGACTTAATGATAAAAAAGGGTTAAATCATGAAACGTACTATTTGGACTCCGATTTTAATGGCGCTTTCCGCGTTGAGTGTCCCGAATGCATATGCAAACACCAAAACGTCGACAGAGCTAGATGCGGCTCAAGGAGTTGAAGTGTTATTTATCAATAGTCAAAAACAGGTGGATGAACCGTTTATACTTACCACGGGATCGAATCAAATCGTGTTACGCATGGATACGATGTTGGGGCGAGGTGAGCAGCGTGGTAACTTCACTTCAGCGCCTTATATTCTTACCTTGGATGTTAATGGTGGTGAACTGGAAATCGAAGGTCCGAAACTGAGCGATGTACTTCAAGCAAGAAAGGTGTTTGAAGGTGATATGATTGACTGGAATGTGAGCCTCAATGGCAGCGATATAGATTATGACCAAATCAAAATGGTAGGGAAAAAAGGTATGCTCCCATATTCAAACCTTGACGAACAACTTATGATTTATAACGCTGCCAATGGTATAAGTTTTGCGGGTAATGTCATTGCACCTGTTACAGAAGCGAGTCTAGCAAACGGTATGCAACAAACCATTAAGCCGGCAGAACAAGATAGTCTAGCAATGCAAAAAGCGAAAATGTCGTATTTGAAATTGTCGCCAACTGAGCGGAAATCTCTTCGTAAATGGCTAGTTGACCAACAGTAATTACATTTAACTAACGTTGATAACTTTTTAGAAAGCCAGTAGCATTTGCCGCTGGCTTTGCATTCAAGCAGCTAAATCTCTTTCCACTCCCCAGGCTGAAGCTCACCCACGTTCATGTTGCCCATTGAATAGCGAATAAGTCGCAGGGTAGGGTAGCCAATATTCGCTGTCATTCGTCTTACCTGACGGTTACGCCCTTCAATGATAGTAATAGCTAGCCATGTTGTAGGAATCGCGGCTCTGAAGCGCACAGGGGGAGTTCTCTCCCAGACTACAGGCTCTTGCATGATTTCCACCTTGGCAGGCAATGTTATGCCGTCTTTTAGTTCAACACCTTTTCTCAATTTATCTAAATCTTCCTCAGAAGGTGCGCCTTCAACCTGTACCCAATAAGTTTTTGGTGATTTTGAGTTGGGCTGAGTCAATTTGGCTTGAAATATTCCATCATTGGTCAAGACCATTAACCCTTCACTGTCACGGTCAAGTCGTCCGGCTGCATAAACATCTTTAACAGGAATAAAATCCGCCAATGTTTTTCTACCTTCACCATCAGTAAACTGACTTAGCGTATCAAATGGCTTGTTGAACAGAATAATCTTGCGATCTTCGATAGCTATCTTAGGTTTTGTGTTCGTAGGTTTACCCTTGTAACGGTGTTTACTTGAATGAGGTTTCTTGTGCGAATTACCAGTGCTATTTTTATCACTGCGTCGGTTCTGCCTATTACCGCTTTGTTTTAATATTGCTTCAGAACGAGCTGGTTTGTCTGAGCGAGATGCGCTGCGTGAGCGAGTAGACATGTTAACTACCTTGCAAAAATGTAAACGAAGTGTGCTGAAAAGTTTTCACTGAAACGGAATTGAGCTATCATTTGCGCGCCTAAAAGACACAAAATAGAACAAGTTGATGGACTCTTAAGCCTGATTTGTTTAATTATACCTTCGTGTTTTATTATAACAACGCACTCACGGATTTGGTTCATGCTCTCATCAAGATTGCATGAAAAATAAGATAGAGTACGACTATCGAGTAAGCAGTTTTCACTCTTCGAGTCGCTTACTGGTCAATTTATAACATTCTCACCATTTTAGGTGAGCTTGTAAGAACTATAGGGAAATTTCATGCCTACTGAAAAACCAACTATCATCTATACCATTACAGACGAAGCTCCGGCGCTAGCAACTTACTCTTTGCTGCCAATCATTCAATCTTTTACAGCTTCTTCTGGTATTGACGTTGATACTCGCGACATTTCACTTGCAGGGCGTATTATTGCCAACTTCCCTGAGCATTTGAATGCAGAGCAACGTATTGGTGATGCACTAGCAGAACTAGGTGAATTGGCTAAAACACCAGAAGCAAACATCATTAAGCTTCCAAACGTATCAGCATCTGTACCTCAGCTCCAAGCTACGATCAAAGAACTTCAGTCAAAAGGTTATGCACTTCCTAATTACCCGGAAGAAGCAAAGACTGATGAAGAGAGAGCAATAAAAGCGACTTACGACAAGATCAAAGGTAGTGCGGTAAACCCGGTTCTACGTGAAGGTAATTCAGATCGTCGTGCGCCACTTTCAGTTAAAAACTACGCTAAGAAAAACCCACATTCAATGGGCGCTTGGTCATCAGATTCTAAGTCTCATGTTTCTAGTATGGAAGACAAAGACTTCTTCGGTAGTGAAAAATCAGTAACGATTGAAGGCGCGACTGAAGTTAGCATCGAATTTGTAGGTAAAGATGGCACTAAGAAAACATTGAAGCCAGCTTTTGCTCTGCAAGATAAAGAGATCATCGACGCTTCAGTGATGAATAAAGCAGCTTTGGTTGCCTTCTTCGAGAAAGAAATCGCATCAGCTAAAGAGCAAGGTGTTCTACTTTCTCTTCACATGAAAGCAACGATGATGAAAGTTTCTGACCCAGTGATTTTTGGCCACGCGGTTAAGGTTTACTACAAAGACGTGTTCGCTAAACACGGCCAATTGTTCGATGAACTCGGTGTTGATGTAAATAATGGCATCGGTGATGTATACGCGAAGATTGCAGCCCTTCCTCAAGAGCAGAAAGAAGTAATTGAAGCTGATCTACAAGCGGTCTACGAGACTCAGCCTCCACTAGCAATGGTTGATTCGGATCGTGGTATCACTAACCTACACGTACCAAGTGACATCATTGTTGATGCATCTATGCCTGCAATGCTGCGTTCTTCAGGTCAGATGTGGGATCCAGAAGGTAAGCAAAAAGACACCAAAGCAATGATCCCAGATCGTAGCTACGCGAGTATTTACCAAGCGGTTATTGATTTCTGTAAAGAAAATGGTGCTTTTGATCCGACGACAATGGGTAGCGTGCCAAACGTTGGCCTAATGGCTCAAAAAGCGGAAGAATACGGTTCTCACGATAAGACTTTTATTCTAGAAGCTGCTGGTCAGGTTCAAGTGGTTGACGCTTCTGGTTCTGTTCTTCTTGAGCAAGACGTAGAGGAAGGCGATATCTTCCGTATGTGCCAAGTAAAAGATGCTCCGATCCAAGATTGGGTTAAGCTAGCTGTTACTCGCGCACGTGCTTCAGGTGTTCCCGCTGTATTCTGGCTAGATGCGTCTAGAGCTCACGATGCGCAGCTTATCAAGAAAGTAGAAGCTTACCTTCCTGAGTACGATACAGAAGGCTTAGAAATTAAGATTTTGGCACCGCTAGAGGCAACTCAATACTCACTAGTTCGTATTAAAGAAGGCCTAGACACAATCTCTGTTACAGGTAACGTATTACGTGACTACCTCACTGATTTGTTCCCAATTCTAGAACTTGGTACGTCAGCTAAAATGCTATCGATTGTTCCATTAATGAACGGTGGTGGCTTATTTGAAACTGGCGCTGGTGGTTCAGCTCCTAAGCACGTTCAACAAGTAGAGAAAGAAAACCACCTGCGTTGGGATTCTCTAGGCGAATTCTTGGCATTGGCTGCATCTCTAGAGCACCTAAGCGTTGTTACAGGTAACGCTAAAGCACAAGTACTGGCGGATGCTCTTGATAAAGCGACGGGCGAATTCCTTGATAATAACAAGTCTCCTTCACGAAAAGTGGGTGAGCTTGATAACCGTGGTAGCCACTACTACCTAGCTGCATATTGGGCGAAAGCACTTGCAGAACAAACGGTTGATGCAGATTTAGCGGCAGAGTTTGCTACTGTTGCAAGCCAATTAGCTGAAAGCGAAGAGGCTATCGTTGCTGAGTTGAATAATGCACAAGGTGTCGCAGGCGATTTAGGCGGCTATTACCTGCTTGATGACGCACTCGTATCCAAGCTAATGCGCCCAAGTGCTACGTTAAATGCACTGATTGATGCATAACTATAGCACTGAGTGGTAAACACTGTTGTGGCTAGCTAGTTATTTGTCTTAGCTAAGCGATACATTTATAGCTTTGTTAAAACAAAGATTGAAGACGCTTTAACGATAACGTTAGAGCGTCTTTTTTACGGAAATAACATTGAGTTTATGGAGCGAAGATCGAAAAACCGCTCATTTAAAACTGAATAACAGTCAGTAAATGAGCGGTTTTAATGTTCTTGTTTACCGAGCGGCCCTAAACAGGACGAGTGGAGGTAAATATGATATCGGCAATCGCCTATTTAGCGACACTGCCTTCTACAGGAACAACAGAGCTAGCGTGCGAGCCTTTAGGTCCACTTTCTACTTCATAGTCGACCTGTTGACCTGCTTTCAAGGTTCGATAACCTTCCATCTGTATTGTGGAGTAGTGCGCGAAAATGTCGCCGTCTTCACCTTCTGGACAAATAAAACCAAACCCTTTGGCATTGTTAAACCATTTCACTGTACCTGTAGCCATGCTATACATCCCTCATGCATTTTGTTACTAACGTTGTTATATCAATTGTTGTAAGTCAGATTGATATCATTCCTACCAACTAAAGAATTTCAGTTGATAGCTTGAGTCTCATATATTGCTTACGGAAATTAACGCTACCTTGCGTAATTATTCCTTATTGTTAAATTTTAAATGGTGTTACCAAGTTGTATTGGAAATACCTTTTAGCACCAATGTAGCTAATGATTGGGCACAGTCAATAGGAAATTGGTATAAAATTGATCAATTTTAATAACAAATCACATTCGAGATTAACTGCAAACTATTAACTAAATAGTAACTTAACGGCGATCTTATCGTTAATATCAATAGTTATGGTGTCTTTTTAATCAATCACATATGTTAATCCTGTTAATCGAGATCTTTTATTTGCAGCGATGGAAATGGTGGATTAGGCTCAGTATAGAGGAATATTTTTTGGTACTGTTTCTTGGTGCAGTTTCTTAGTACACCGTAATGCGTGAATGTGATAAATTTGAGTTAACTCAACATTCACGACTTCCGAAAAATAACCCTTAGCAAAGCTAATATGAGCAGAAACTTTGAATGGGCATCTCCAGGCTCAGATCTACTGGAGAAAGAAAAAACTAAAGTAAAGCCACCGGCAATGTATAACGTTATATTGAATAACGATGACTACACGCCCATGGACTTTGTAATCGAGATCCTAGAGCGGTTTTTCTCACTAGATATCGAAAAAGCAACGGAAGTGATGCTCAAGGTTCATTATGAAGGTAAAGCTATATGCGGCACATACAGTGCTGAAATAGCCGAAACAAAGGTAGCGCAGGTAACGATGTACTCAAAGGAAAATGAGCATCCGCTACTATGTACAATGGAGCAAGTATAAATTGCTCGAACAACACTGTTGTTCCCTTAGGAGGTACTTATGCTAAATAAAGAATTAGAGACGAGTTTAAATGGCGCATTTGCTCGCGCGCGCGACAAGCGACATGAATTCATGACTGTCGAACACCTCCTACTAGCATTATTAGAAAATGATGCGGCCAAGGAAGCGCTCCAAGCTTGTCAGGCTGATCTCGATGCTCTTCGCAATGAGCTCGATATTTTTATCGATCAAACAACCCCACTTATCCCAGAAAGCGACGAAACTCGTGAAACACAGCCTACGCTGAGCTTCCAACGAGTGCTTCAGCGCGCTGTTTTCCATGTTCAATCTTCAGGTCGCAGTGAAGTGACAGGTGCAAATGTACTTGTGGCTATTTTCAGCGAGCAAGAATCTCACGCGGCATATCTACTTAAGAAGAACGACATTAGCCGTTTAGATATCGTTAACTTCATTTCTCATGGTATTACCAAGGCCAGTAACGAAGGCGATAGTTCATCACCTTCGGATTCATTTGGTGGTGCAGAGAGTGCTGAAGAAGCCAACTCTGAAGATCGCCTAGAAAATTTTGCGACTAATCTGAATGAAGTTGCGAAACAGGGCAACATTGATCCGCTTATCGGGCGAGATAAAGAGCTAGAACGTACTGTTCAAGTTCTGTGCCGTCGTCGTAAAAATAACCCTCTGTTAGTGGGAGAGGCTGGTGTGGGTAAGACCGCAATTGCTGAAGGCCTTGCATGGCGTATTGTTGAAGGACAAGTACCTGAAATAATCCAGAGTAGTGTGATCTATTCTTTAGATATAGGTTCGCTGCTAGCGGGTACTAAATATCGAGGTGACTTTGAGAAACGTTTCAAAGCGATTCTTAAGCAACTAGAGAAAGAAGAAGACGCGATTCTGTTCATCGATGAGATCCATACTATTATTGGTGCGGGTGCAGCATCGGGCGGTCAGGTTGATGCTGCAAACCTAATCAAGCCACTATTAAGTAGCGGTAAGTTACGTTGCATCGGCTCGACGACATACCAAGAGTACAGCAGTATTTTTGAGAAGGAGCGTGCTCTATCTCGTCGTTTCCAGAAAATTGATATTGTTGAACCATCACTAGATGACACAACTAAGATTCTGATTGGCTTGAAGCCAAAATATGAAGCTCACCACGAAGTACGTTATACCAATAAAGCGTTGCGTGCTGCTGTGGAATTGTCGGCCAAGTACATTAACGAACGTCACCTTCCAGATAAGGCGATTGACGTGATTGATGAAGCGGGCGCTCGTAGTCGTTTAGCTCCAGCCAGTCGTCGTAAGAAGACGGTAAGCGTTGCTGATATTGAGTCGATGGTAGCGAAAATGGCACGTATCCCTGAAAAATCAGTTTCATCTTCAGACAAAGATACGTTGCAGAAACTGGACGACCGCATGAAAATGTTGGTATTCGGACAAGATCCAGCTATCGATGTATTGAGTGAAGCGATTAAGCTAACTCGTGCTGGGCTTGGTGCAGACAATAAGCCGGTTGGTTCATTCTTGTTTGCTGGTCCTACTGGTGTGGGTAAAACCGAGGTCACGGTTCAGCTTTCTAAACTAATGGGTATTGAGCTGCTACGTTTTGATATGTCTGAATACGGTGAACGTCACTCAGTCAGCCGTTTGATCGGTGCTCCTCCAGGTTATGTAGGATACGACCAAGGTGGTTTACTCACTGATGCAGTAATTAAGAATCCACACTCTGTTGTGTTACTGGATGAGATCGAAAAAGCTCACCCAGATATCTTTAACTTGTTATTGCAAGTGATGGATAACGGTACGTTAACCGACAACAACGGTCGTAAGGCCGATTTCCGTAACGTGATCTTAGTGATGACGACCAACGCTGGTGTTGCTGAAACTGAGAAGAAATCGATAGGCCTGATCCAACAAGATCACGCACCTGATGCGATGGGCGAAATTAAGAAGGTGTTTACACCTGAGTTCCGTAACCGTCTTGATAATATTATTTGGTTCAACAGTCTAGATCCAAGTGTGATTAGCCAAGTTGTCGATAAGTTCATTGTTGAGCTTCAGGTTCAACTAGACGCTCGTGGCGTATCGTTAGAGGTTTCTGAGGACGCTCGCCATTGGTTAGCTGACAAAGGCTATGACAAGACCATGGGTGCTCGTCCCATGGGGCGCGTTATTCAAGACAAACTTAAGAAGCCACTAGCAAACGAATTATTGTTTGGTAGTTTAGTTGATGGCGGTACTGTGAAGGTATCTTTGAAGAAAGACGACCTAGACTTTGTTTATGTGGGTGCGAAAGAAGAGGTTATGCACTAACGAAGTGACGGATAACTCAAGGACTTAAATATATAGCGCATGACTTCGGTTGTGCGTTTTTTTATGCTTGCGAGATGCGAGATGCGAGATGCGAGATTGACGTTGCTGAATAATAAGAATGTCTAGGCGATAAAAAACGGAGCATTAAGCTCCGCTTCTTATCGTATTCGATAATTAAAAATTAACGAGCACGGAAGACGATGCGGCCTTTAGAAAGGTCGTATGGAGTCATCTCAACAGTTACTTTATCACCAGTAAGAATACGGATGTAGTTTTTACGCATTTTACCAGAGATGTGTGCTGTCACTACGTGACCGTTTTCAAGCTCAACACGGAACATTGTGTTTGGTAGAGTATCAAGGACAGTGCCTTGCATCTCGATTACGTCTTCTTTAGCCATCTAATCCTCTTTCGAAATTTGGCGGTTTTCAACGGCTTGATTGTGCCGTTAAAATCAAAATATGTAAAGTTGTCGCGTATTCTACCCTTGCCATCGCTGATTTACTAGCCTTTGATGACGTTGAAATCGTACTTTATAGTTCATCGCAGGGCATTCATCGATCTGATAACCCAAATATAACCACTGTTTTTGTTCTTTCTGGGCATGCTGAATCTGAAACAGAACACCAAGTGTTCCCATAGAGATGTCGATATCAGGATCGAAGAAGGTATAAAATGCGCTGGTGCAGTTTGACATAACATCAGTGACGGCGATGCCGACCAATTGGCTGTCATCATAGATGTGCATGAACTTTGTAGCAAGCCATTCATTTTTTGAGAATTGTAGGAATTCATCTTTTTTGGGTGGGTACATGGTTCCCGAACGATGACGAGCAGTGATGTAACGGCTATATAAATCAAACCAGTTGTCGTCCATCGCATCTTTTAATTCCCAGCGAAAGGTTTTAGCCTTGTTGATGATTCGACGCTGGCTTTTGGAAAACTTAACCTCGGGGATCGAAAGGCGAATCGCTTGGCACGCAGAGCAACTGTCGCAATGCGGCTTATAAATGGTAGCTCCACTGCGACGAAACCCGTTTGCTAACAGAACTTCATAATTGTCGGAAGTATGCATGTGTTCGTCAAGAGTGACGGCCACTCTTTCTTCAAGGTGTGGTAAATAGCTGCAAGCGTGATTATCTGTTAATCCAATTCTGATTTGTTGTAAATCTGGATTCATTAAGGCGTTTCCTCTAGCCATTGTGTTTTAAAGCAAGCATCGTCAACCTGGTTTGTTTTTAACGATTGTAGAGAACTCAGAAAAGCCTCTCTGTCGACTTCAATAGCGCCCAGAGATTTCAGGTGAGGGTTCATGACTTGGCAATCGATAAGCTTACCTCCGAATCGGGTAAAGTGTTCGCAGAAGTACCACAGGGCGATTTTAGAGGCGTTGGTTTTTAAGCTAAACATGGATTCACCACAAAAGACTTGGCCTCTTTGTAGGCCGTAAAGCCCGCCAATCAATTCATCATTTTGCCAAACCTCTACTGAGTGGCAGAAACCTAGCGAAGCGAGTTCACAGTATGCTGACCGCATGTCGCTGTTTAGCCAAGTTTCTTCTTCGGGCCTCAACGATGAGCAGTATCCAATCACTTTGTTGGTTGCTTTGTTGATACTGATGCGATAGTTGTGTTTTCTTTGAAATTTTTTAAGACTTTTTGATGGTTCGAATGTCTTAGGATTAAATACCGCTCTCGGTGCCGGGCTCCACCAAAGTATAGGTTCACCTGGGCCATACCATGGAAATATACCTTGGCTGTAAGCGTTTAAAATTCGCATTGGTTGCAAATCACCACCAAAGGCGAGTAGGCCGTTTGGCTCATCAAGCGCGTCGAAGGGCGAAGGAAACTCTATACTAGTAGTATCAAGTTCGGTTAGGTATATAGTCATAAGTACCGCGTTACAGATTAATCACTGACCAAGAGGTCTTTAGGAGTTTTACCATGAAGAAGTTGCTTTGGATTTTACTTGTTTTGCCTATGTTGGCAAATGCCGCTTACAACCGCAACCAAGCACGACCTGTTAATGAGGTCGTTTATGGTGAGATTGATACGGTTAGATACATAACGCAACAAGAAATTGTGGAGTCAAAAGCGAATGGTTGGGAAACTTTATTAGGTGCGGCAATCGGTGGTTTAATTGGTAATCAATTTGGCGGAGGGACCGGTAAAGAAGTGGCTACCGCTGTTGGAGCCGTAGCGGGTGCTGGAATCGCACGTAATCGAGGAAATACGCAGTATCGAGTGGAATATAAGTTAGTTGAACTGCTAGTCAAAACGAAAGACAACAAGTTAGTGAACATCATCCAAGACGTAGACAACTCCATGTTGTTTAACCGAGGTGATGATGTACGAATTCTGTATTTTTCTGATGGTGTTCGAGTTGATCTCGCGTACTAGTATATAAATACACTTACTTGGCTAATTAATCACCTTTTTCATGGGTATTAGCTCTGGAGTTCGTTGGAAAAGTTCGTTAGTCTGCAAGTACGAAGAATTATTCATCACCCGAAAATAAATACGCTCCAGTGACTTCGGGTGGTACAAGGACTATAAGATTTAATGGAAAGCCTTACGTTACAACCAATTCAAAAAGTGAGTGGGGAAGTTAACTTACCTGGCTCAAAAAGTGTTTCTAACCGTGCCCTTCTTTTGGCAGCACTTTCAACTGGAACCACTCGTTTAACAAATTTACTCGACAGTGACGACATTCGTCATATGCTGAACGCACTGACTCAGTTAGGCGTTAATTATCAGTTGTCCGCAGATAAGACAGTTTGTGAAGTAACTGGTGTTGGTGGTGCGTTTTCAAGCGATAAAGCCCTAGAACTTTTCTTAGGTAACGCCGGTACGGCTATGCGTCCGCTTGCTGCTGCACTTTGTTTAGGCCGCGGTGAGTATGTATTGACTGGCGAACCCCGCATGAAGGAGCGCCCAATTGGGCACTTGGTGACAGCGTTGCGAGAAGCTGGCGCAGACGTTGAATACTTAGAAAACGAAAACTATCCACCGTTGAAGATCACAGGGACTGGCCTTAAGAGTGGTACAGTTTCAATCGATGGTTCTATTTCTAGTCAATTTTTGACGGCATTTTTGATGGCTGCACCTTTGGCTGAAGGCGAAGTGACAATTAAAATTGATGGCGATTTAGTATCTAAACCTTACATCGACATTACGCTACACATTATGAAACAATTTGGTGTGGATGTGATTAATAACGATTACCAAGAGTTCGTGATTCCTACAGGGCAATCGTACTCAGCGCCAGGTGACTTTTTGGTCGAGGGCGACGCATCATCTGCATCTTACTTCCTTGCTGCTGCTGCAATTAGAGGCGGCGAGATTAAAGTGACGGGTATTGGTAAAAACAGTATCCAAGGTGATATCCAATTCGCTGATGCGCTTGAAAAAATGGGTGCCGAGATCGAATGGGGTGATGACTATGTTATCTCGCGCTGTGGTGAACTTAAAGGCATTGATATGGATTACAATCATATCCCTGACGCAGCAATGACTATCGCGACAACCGCGTTGTTTGCTAAAGGAACAACCGCTATCCGTAATGTCTACAACTGGCGTGTAAAAGAGACTGATCGCCTTGCTGCTATGGCAACAGAACTGCGCAAAGTTGGCGCTGAGGTTGAAGAGGGTGAAGACTATATCATTGTTAACCCTGTTGCTGAACTAACACACGCGGCGATTGATACTTATGATGACCATCGCATGGCGATGTGCTTCTCGCTGGTTGCTTTGAGTGATACCCCGGTAACTATCAATGACCCAGGTTGTACATCAAAGACTTTCCCTGATTACTTTGACAAGCTGAAAATGCTGAGTCAATAGAGTTCAGAAAGTAAAAAGCTTGCCTAAATGGCAAGCTTTTTCGTTATAGCTCAAGCGTAAATTCTTTTGAAAGATGGTGCGCTAAGTATTTAAACATGTTAAATACAGCGGTTGTGTTCTCTGTTGGTAATCCATTGCTGTCTAAGAAGTATTCACCTTTGAAGACGAGTACATCATCTTTTTCTACTACGCTGTTTGCGCGCATGCCTTCAATGTAGTCATCATGTGATTGGATAATTTGGTTTGCGATAAGCAGTAAATCAAATTCTGCTATTACTTTCTTTGTCATGAGTCGATCTCTGATAACTGAATATAACGTTGAGTTTATGGTGTCACACTAGAAATTCAATGATTTCACAACCGATTAAGAGTGTCTTTTCGAATATCTACCGTTTATTTTGTGATTTATGACAAAAATAATTGAATGGGGCTCGCGTTAGATTCGTGGACAAGCTTAGTATGACCGCGTTTATACGTAATGCCTGATGAATAGGCTCTTGCAAGTATTTTTAATGAGTACTTTATAGCTTCTTTATATTGTGACCCTTTTCTCTTCTGAGCCGCTGAATTGTCGAGCAATCAGATCCAATTTTGAAAAAAGCGGTTGATCTTCTAGTAATCTCGCACAATAGTAAAAAAAGAAGCAATGAATTTAGAATATCATGCGTAAAAGCCCACAAGCTAAATTGTTGGTGCTGAAGCATCGTGATTAAGGACGTTAGAGTCAATATGGGTAAATCGCTCGTTATAGTGGAGTCGCCAGCCAAGGCTAAAACTATCAATAAATATCTTGGCAAAGACTTTGTCGTTAAGTCGAGTGTAGGTCACGTACGTGATTTACCAACGGCGGGTCAAAGTACTGGTCAAAAGGCTGCTGCAGTTTCAACCAAGGGTATGAGCCCAGAAGATAAAGCTCGTATCAAGAAAGAAAAAGATCGCAAAGCTCTTATCAAAAAGATGGGTATCAACCCATATAAAGAGTGGGAAGCGAATTATCAAATTCTACCGGGTAAAGAAAAAGTTGTTGCTGAATTGCAAAAACTGGCTGAAAACGCAGACCATGTTTATCTCGCAACCGATTTGGACCGCGAAGGAGAAGCTATCGCATGGCACCTTCGTGAGATCATCGGCGGCGATGAAACGCGATACAAGCGAGTGGTTTTTAACGAAATCACTAAGAATGCTATTCAACAAGCCTTCGAAACTCCGGGTGAGCTAAACATTGACGGCGTAAACGCACAACAAGCACGACGTTTTATGGACCGTGTTGTTGGCTTTATGGTGTCACCTTTGCTTTGGAAAAAAGTAGCACGAGGCCTATCCGCTGGCCGTGTTCAATCAGTCGCTGTAAAACTACTGGTTGAGCGCGAGCGCGAGATCAACGCTTTTATCCCTGAAGAGTTTTGGGATGTGCATGCTGATACCAAAACAGCAGAGAAAACAGATTTCAGACTGCAAGTCGCTCAGAAAGACGGCGTTGCGTTTAAACCTGATAATGAAGCGCAAACACAAGCTGCAGTTAGCGTTTTAGAAAAAGCGCAATACGAAGTCTGTAAACGTGAAGACCGCCCAACTAAGAGTAAGCCGTCTGCACCTTACATCACGTCTACGCTGCAACAAGCGGCGAGCACGCGTCTTGGTTATGGCGTGAAGAAAACCATGATGCTGGCTCAACGCCTGTATGAAGCGGGTTACATCACTTATATGCGTACTGACTCAACGAACTTGAGTTCAGAAGCTGTAGAAGCCGCTCGTGAATACATTGGTTCTGAGTACGGCGCGCAATATCTTCCGCCTAAAGCACTGGTATACGGTAGCAAAGAGGGCGCTCAAGAGGCCCACGAAGCGATTCGTCCTTCAAGTGTAGATGTTAAGTCGGAAGACCTAAACGGCGTAGATGCAGACGCACACAAGCTGTATTCATTGATTTGGAATCAATTCGTTGCGTGTCAAATGACACCCGCTCAATACGATTCAACGACGGTAAGTGTTAAAGCTGACGAGTACACGTTAAAAGCGAAAGGTCGTATTCTTAAATTTGATGGTTGGACTCGTGTTCAGCGTCCAATGGGTAAGAACGAAGATACAATTCTTCCTGCAGTTCAGATTGGCGATAAGCTTGATCTCATTGCGTTAGACCCGAAACAGCACTTCACTAAGCCACCAGCTCGTTTCACTGAAGCGGCACTAGTTAAAGAGCTTGAGAAGCGTGGTATTGGTCGTCCTTCAACATACGCATCAATCATCTCGACGATTCAAGACCGTGGTTATGTAAAAGTTGAACAGCGTCGTTTCTACGCTGAGAAGATGGGCGAAATTGTTACTGACCGACTAGATGGCAGCTTCAATGACCTAATGAACTATGACTTCACTGCTCGTATGGAGCAGAAGTTGGATCAAATCGCTGAAGGTGAAGCAAGCTGGAAAGGCGTGTTAGATAACTTCTTTGAAGACTTTACTGGCGATTTGGAAAAAGCAGATTTAGACGAAGACGCGGGTGGCATGAAGCCAAACCATATCGTGGAAACCGATATTGAGTGTCCGACTTGTGGCCGTAAAATGGGTATTCGAACTGCCTCGACAGGCGTATTCCTAGGTTGTTCTGGTTACGCACTCCCACCAAAAGAGCGTTGTAAGACAACAATCAACCTTGGTGATGAAGAAGGCATTATCAACGTGCTTGAAGAAGACGTTGAAACCGCAGCTCTTCGAGCTAAAAAGCGCTGTCCTATTTGTGAAACTGCAATGGATGCTTATCTAATCGATGATAAGCGTAAGATGCACGTATGTGGTAATAACCCGAACTGTGAAGGTTATGTGGTTGAGCACGGCGAATTTAAAGTGAAAGGCTACGATGGTCCACTTGTTGAGTGTGACAAATGTGGTTCTGACATGGTTCTAAAGAACGGTCGTTTTGGTAAATACATGGACTGTACGAGTGAAGACTGTAAGAACACTCGTAAGATCCTGAAAAATGGCGAAGTAGCGCCACCGAAAGAAGACCCTGTACATTTCCCTGAACTTCCGTGTGAAAATTCAGACGCGTACTTTGTTCTTCGTGATGGTGCCTCTGGCCTATTTATGGCTGCGAGCAACTTCCCTAAATCACGTGAAACGCGTGCACCATTGGTGGAAGAGTTGGTTCGTTTTAAAGATCGTATCTCACCTAAGTTCCAGTACCTAACGTCAGCGCCGGTTGCTGACCCTGATGGTAAGCCGACAGTGATTCGTTTTAGTCGTAAGACAAAAGAGAACTACGTTCGTACCGAAGTAGACGGAAAACCTTCTGGTTGGACTGCTTTGTATATCGACGGAAAGTGGGAAGTTACAGATAAGCGTAAAAAGCCGAAAGAGAAGTAACAGAAAACATTGATTGAGAAGCAGCCATTGGGCTGCTTTTTTTTGTCCAAAACATGACTAAGTATGCAACTAATTGATTTTCTATTTCAATTGAAATAATTTATTAAATTCACGATGGAAAATAAATGAGAGCAATTAATTACATCTTATTATGGAAGCTTAACGAGACTGTAACTTAACTAAAATATTGTAACTGAAAGAACAGTGTTTAGTTGTATACCTGATGTGTGACGGGTGTTAATGTAATGTTTCGTTCGGATGGTGTTATGTGAGCTGCTTTAAGTCTTAAGAAAGCAATCGGTTGCCATGACGCAGAATGGCGTATTAAAAATTGAAATCGGCACAAAAGTCGATAACGTATATCAAACCAAGTGCAAAGAATAGTGCACATATAACAACGTTTGGCTTAGAATACTGTCACTGTATGTGAATGGATATTCGTTAAGTTCCGAAATGAATGTTAGTGCTCATCCCCCTGAGGAAGATACCTCTACGAGCACTGACATCGACAAGCTATAAATATATGGAGAATAAAATGGCTGGTGTATTGGGAATGATTCTTGCTGGTGGTGAAGGTTCTCGCTTGAGACCTTTAACTGAGTCTCGCAGCAAACCCTCGGTTCCTTTCGGTGGTAGCTACCGCTTAATTGATTTCGCTTTGAACAACTTTGTTAATGCTGATCTGATGAAGATCTATGTTTTAACACAATTTAAGTCACAATCACTGTTCCATCATATGAAAAAAGGTTGGAATATCAGTGGTATAACAGACCGATTTATTGACCCTATTCCGGCACAAATGCGCAAAGGAAAGCGTTGGTATGAAGGCACAGCAGATGCAATCTACCAAAACATGGGTTTTATGGAATTGGAAGAACCTGATCAAGTCTGTATTTTCGGTTCTGATCATATCTACAAAATGGATATCAAACAGATGCTTGATTTCCACAAAGAAAAGAACGCGGCTTTAACGGTTTCAGCGTTACGTATGCCACTTTCCGAAGCTTCTGAGTTTGGTGTTATTGAAGTTGATGCTGAAGGTCGTATGATTGGTTTTGAAGAGAAACCTGCAAATCCCAAGTCGATCCCGGGAGATCCTGAATCAGCGCTTGTTTCAATGGGCAACTACGTGTTCGAAGCGAAAGAGCTTTTTGCTGAACTAACGGAAGATGCTGATAGAGAAGGGTCGACACACGACTTCGGCAAAGACATTATTCCCAACATGTTCCCACGTGGTGACGTGTTTGTTTATGATTTCAGCACCAACCGTATTACCGGTGAGAAAGAAGAAGTTTACTGGCGCGATGTAGGTACGATTGACGCGTACTGGCAAGCGCACATGGATCTTCTTAAGAAAGATGCGCCATTCTCGCTATACAACCGCAAATGGCCTTTACACACTTATTACCCGCCACTACCACCAGCTACGTTTACTGATTCGGCAAATGGTCGAATTCAGATCATTGATAGCCTTGTGTGTAGCGGTAGTTATGTACGTGGTTCGCGTATTGAAAAGAGTGTATTGGGCTTCCGCAGCAATATCGCATCAGCATGTGATATTAGCGAGAGTATCTTACTCGGTGATGTAAAAGTGGGTGAGGGTTGTATCCTGCGTCGCGTTATCATCGATAAAGATGCAGACATCGCACCGGGTACACAGATTGGTGTAAACTTGAAAGAAGATAAAAAGCATTACCACGTCTCTGACGATGGTGTAGTAGTGATTTCTAAAGGAGCACGAGTTGGTTACTAAGACTCTCTCGGTACTTTTTGTAGCGTCTGAAGTTGAAGGCTTGATTAAAAGTGGTGGCTTGGCTGATGTAGCCAAGGCACTGCCTAAAGCGTTACAAACACTCGAACAGGATGTTCGAGTGACCATCCCCGCTTATCGAAATATACCTAATATTGACTCCGCAGAAGTTATTTTAGCCACTGAACTCGATCATTGGCCTCATACCGCTTATCAGGTTAAGAAGTTGAGCGTTGAAGGCGTTCAAGTGTTTGGTATTGAATGTGCTAAATATTTCGACCGCCCTGAAATGTATGCCGAGAACAATCAAGCTTATGCTGATAATGGAGAACGTTTCTCCTTCTTTAGTGCCGCTTGTTTAGATATGTTACCAAAGCTTGGTTTCCAGCCTGATATCGTTCATGCGAATGATTGGCATACTGGTTTTGTTCCTTTCTTGCTCAAGTCTCGTTACCAACAACACGATTTCTTTGAAAATACACGCAGTGTCATTTCAATTCACAATGCGGTTTTCAAAGGGGTGTTCTCATATGATGAGCTGCAGTGTCTACCTGAAATGCATAGCTACAATGTACCAGAAGCAGCGGTGAGTGATACTCACGTTACTATGCTAAAAGCAGGCGTGTTGTGTGCAGATAAAGTCAACGCGGTAAGCCCAACTTATGCAGAAGAGCTGAAAACGGAATTAGGAAGCCACGGTATGTCGGCTGAGTTTCAACATCGTTCGGCAGACTTGTTTGGTATTCTTAACGGCTGTGATTACGGTGCTTGGAATCCGGAAACAGATGTGTTCCTGCCTCGTAAGTATAAAGCGACGAAACACAGCATGGTTCGTGGCAAATCAGCTTGTAAGCAAAAACTGCAACAAGATGTTGGCCTGCCCCTGAATGATTGCGCTGTTTATGGCATGGTTTGCCGTTTGACGAATCAAAAAGGTGTCCATTACTTACTGCCGATCATCGAACAGTTCTTGAAAAACGACCTTCAGATTGTGATTGTCGGTACTGGTGATCCGGTTTTGGCGAGTCAACTTAAAGAGTTATCAGCACTTCATTCAGACAAGTTCTCTTTTGTCGAAGCGTACAATAACGAATTGGCACACTTGGTTGAAGCGGGTTCTGATTTCTTTTTGATGCCTTCGGAATTTGAACCGTGTGGTTTAAACCAAATCTACAGCATGGCTTACGGTACTTTGCCGATTGTTCGTTCTGTGGGAGGTTTAAAAGACAGCGTGAATGATTACGATGAGGATTCTGAGGTCGCGACTGGGTTTGCTTTTGAAGAGCCAACCCCACAAGCACTATTGGCAGTGTTACATCGATCGTTGTTACTTTATGCGCAAACGCCGTCTGAAATTAAACGGGTTCAGCTTTATGCTATGCAGCAAGATTTTAGTTGGGAAGACGCTGCTAAAGAGTATCTAGCAATGTACCATACTGCATTTTAACGTTAATTTAATCTCTTGATGTAGCTGATGTACACCATTAGCACTAAACAACGGAAGGCGCTCTTTTCACAGAGTGCCTTTTTATTTGTTGGTCTGTCTACATCACGTTTGAGAAGACAGAGCTTGCAAACTCATGTCAGTCAGGTAGAAAAGAGGGAGTAGGTATTCACATGACTAATGGTAGGTTTGACACTATTATCACTTAAAGTTCTTAATTGCGTGATATCCTTAGTCATCGCCTTGTGATGAGGCACAGCTCCATTTTAATAATTAAAGCGATAGGTATGTCTGAGAGTTTATTATTCCATAAAACATTTACTCACCCTACGAGCGACGAGTGGGTTGTGTTTGTGCATGGCGCAGGAGGAAGTTCCTCTATCTGGTTCAAACAGATCAAAGCGTATAAACAGCATTTCAACTTACTTCTCATCGATCTGAGAGGGCACGGTAAATCAGACAATATACTTAAAGGGCTGATTTCGAATCGTTACACCTTCAAATCGGTAACGCTCGATATTCTCAAAGTTTTAGATCACCTAAAAATTCGTTCTGCCCATTTTGTTGGCATGTCTTTAGGTACTATCATAGTACGTAACGTCGCTGAGTTAGCAGCAGGGCGTGTGCGTTCAATGGTATTAGGCGGCGCTGTTACTAAGCTAAACACTCGCTCTCAAGTTTTAATAAAATTAGGTAACTTAAGTAAACACATCATTCCTTACATGTGGTTATACAGTCTTTTTGCGTATGTAGTAATGCCGCAGAAAAGCCAAAAAGAGTCTCGTCACCTTTTTATCCGTGAAGCTAAAAAACTGTGCCAAAAAGAGTTTAAGCGCTGGTTTATCTTAACGGCAGATGTAAACCCTTTGATGAAGTATTTTAAAGATAGGGAATTACCAATACCGACTCTTTATTTGATGGGCGAACGTGATTACATGTTTATTAAGCCTGTAAAAGAAATGGTGGAAGCACATGAGTCGAGCGAGCTAGTAGAAATTCCGAATTGTGGACACGTATGTAATGTGGAAAATCCTGAAGAGTTTAATCAGCGTTCGATTGCGTTTATTCAAAAGCAAATTCAGTGATTATCACGATTCTTTATCAGAACAGACGCTCGAATAGAATTGAAACAAAAACGGGAAGCTAATTTTAGCTTCCCGTTTTTGTTTGGAGGAGGTATCTGACCGAGTTGTTATATAAGGCCGTTGGAGCCACTTTACCTTTCAAAACCTGCTATTCAGGAGAAGCAGCACCGCACTGCCAACAAGAGCCAAATTGGGCTTCATTGACTTCATGACACTGTCTGCAACGCCACTCTTCATAGATTATAGAATCTTGCTGTTTTTGGTATTCATTGACAATAACACGTGCCTTATTGGCTTGTTCTGGTTCATACAGCCAAACATACGGGTCAGTATCTTCTGTAAAAGGGATTTCTCCTTTCAAACCAAACAAACCCTCACCACGGACCTCACACGCAATATTCTCACTTTCTAGCAATCCACATATGATGTGAGCTTCAGTAGGGTTCGATGCGCTAAAGATTTTCATTGAAATAGAACCTTATTTGGCTATGTGTGTTATCTAATCTATATCCATTATTCAGCTACAGGTGTTGAGCGAAACTTACCCATCAACCATTTAGCAATAATTGGGAATATACCTAGTAATGCAAATGACAACAGCACTGAAGGAGACACGATACCCGAAAGTGAATCTATTTCTGCGAGTTGAGTACCAGCATTTAAGAAAACAGCTGTACCTGGCAACATCCCAATTTGACTCGTAATGTAGTAACGACTTACCGACATCGGCGTTAGACCCATCAACAGGTTGATAAGGAAAAATGGGAATACAGGGATCAGGCGTAGAGAAAATAAGTAAAATGCCCCGTCTTTTTCGACACCTTTATTCATGGTCGCCAATTTGTCGCCGAATTTGGTTTGAATCCAGTCACGTAACAAATAGCGGCTACTCAAAAAGGCGATAGTTGCACCGATTGCACTGGCGAATGACACCAATAACAAACTATTCCAAAAACCAAAGAGCGCAGCACCCAATAGGGTCACAACAGCAGCTCCTGGAATCGAGAAAGCGGTAATCATGACGTAAGCTGCGAAATAAATAGCAGCCGCGGCGATAAAATTACTGTCAATGTATTCATTCAAAACGGCTTGCTGAGCCTTGGCATTCTCAAGTGTGAGGTATTGGCCAAAGTTGACGCCTAGTAAGACAATCGTTATTACCAACACAATACCCAATATCATTTTCTTACTCATTGATACTTCCTCTAAATTTTCAATGCATACCGATAGTATAGATAGACAGGTAAAGCTTAGATTAACTTTCAACAGATATAAAAAAAAGCCGCATAAATGCGGCTTAGTTATGTGTAGTTTTAACTGATAATGTTAATTTACGCGACTGATAAGCTCTTCGCGACGCTGCTGCGGTATAACAGACCAATGTGTACCATTAATAGCACCTTCTAGCGCCCAAAGTAACTCGATACTGACAGAGGACGCGTGAGATTCCTTGATGGCGTTAAACGCGTTTACAGAGCCAGATTCATATAAACGTTCTACGGAATCTATCCCAGCCTTTTTCAACATGCGCTCGGTAGCAAGTCGAAGGTTAGGAAGGTCTTTTAATCGAGTTGGTTTAGCAGAAGACTGTTCAGCTTTTTCATCTTTAGCAAAACCCAAAGACGTAGTCGCAAGCTGCAAGATTTTTTCTTGATCCTGCCACAGGCCTTCAGGCAAAGCGAAATATTTAGTAACAACAGGGAAGCCACGTTTTTTGTAAACGTAAGGTTGAAACCCTTGTTGTTCAAATTGTTTTGTTGTGCATTTGTCCGCTCGTATATGCAACTGGTCATTTACAACCAGAGCAAACATCGTGTCATCGGCAAAAAGACCGAAGCCACCAAACATTGAACGTGATTTTATTTTTCCTAGGGACTCAAATAACTTCATTGAGTCCTTTAGTATCGGTTTATCCATGTTATTTATCTCGGTGTATTTGAACTACGCCACCAAATAAGCAGGTCCGAGAGATTAGCAAAATGTTGCAACTAAATTGTCAATAAGCCGTAAATTACTAAATTATTAGTAACCACTGCATTTTGCCATCGGTAACCCCGCTACCATACCAACGAGTGGTTTAGGCCGGAAGCTTTGCGTCTCACTCTTTCGAGTGGTTTGCCCTGTGCGTGACTGATTAAATAGAATAAAGTTTTTGTTGAATGAAGCTCACACTTGTTATTTCAAAATGTGATATTGCTTCAATTAATGATCTTGCTGTTATGATACCAGGTTCATTAATGTTGTTGATAAAAAAAGCGCACCTAAAGGTGCGCTTGATTAGAATAAACTGAATTTATCAATTAATTTAACGTTTTAACTGTACTTCGTTCAACAATTTCAGGGTGCATTTCGAAAACGCGTTTTTCATGATCTTTATCTTTGATGCGTTCTAACAAAATTTCGAATGCATTTTTACCAACACGACGCTTCGGTTGGTGAACCGTGGTCAATGGTGGGGAGAAATATTCAGCGAGTTCGATGTTATCGTAACCAATAACTGATATATCTTCAGGAATGCGAATTCCTTTTTCTTGTAATCGACTCATCAAACCTAGTGCCATGGTGTCGTTGAAACAGAACACTGCCGTTGGGCGATCTTTCATCTCAACAATCTTATCTGCTGCTATAACAGCAGTATCACATTCAAAGTTACCTTCAATGATCAAGCGTTCGTCAGTGGCAATATTAGCTTCGTCAAATGCACGTTTGTATCCTGCGATACGTTCAACACAGGCTGCTTTATCTAAGTGGCCACTTAAACAAGCAATCTTAGAGTGACCGCGTTCAATAAGGTACTTGGTCGCTAGGTAGCCACCTTCTTCAGAGTTATCAATGATCTTGTCGGCTTGAGAGCTCTCAGGACCCCAGTCCATCACTACTTTAGGAATGTCAGCGTGACGGTCTAACATTTCTCTTAGTTCTTCAGTTAGGTCTGAACACATAACCAAGATGCCATCTACACGCTTCTCTGCAAGCATTCGAATGTAATCACGTTGCTTCTCATAAATACCGCCTGTGTTACACAAAATCAAAGTGTAGCCTTGACGGTAGCAGTAGCTCTCTACGCCATCGATAACCTCAGAGAAGAATAGGTTGGTTGACTGAGTTACTAGCATGCCGATAGTGCGTGTTGTATTACATTTCAAACTACGAGCAACAGCACTCGGTGCATAGTTTAGTTCGTCTACGGCTTTGTTTACTTTTTCTTGAGTCGCTTCTGCGACAAAACGTGTTTTGTTGATTACGTGAGAAACGGTTGTTGTTGATACGCCTGCTAAGCGAGCGACATCTTTTATAGTGGCCATGGTTTTATCCTATTAGAAGCTACTTTCCCAAAGTACGGAATAAAGTAGCCGTTAAGCTACTTAACTAAGAGCTTAAATTTGTAGGGCTCTTTGGGTACTAAAGTGCTAAAAAACAAAAAACCGCTATTGAGCGGCTTGTCTTAACACCGAAATGCTTTGAACTTAAATAAGCTTAGCATTTCGTGAATGTTTCATATTTTATCGTTTGCGGTCACAATTTTAGACTGACTAGAAATTACTCGCAATATAATTCACCCAGAAATCCGGGTGAATTGTCACATTCTACTGAATTTATTTACCTAGTCGTTGGGCGAACTTATTCACCAGCTAAATATTGAGTGTCTAAATTGCAAAATGCGAGTAGCAAAGACGAGACCGAAGCGTAGAAACCAAACTGGTCAACGTCATGACATTTCACATTAAACTTTGGCAACCAAGTAAGTAGTTGCTGATCGATAAACTGCTGTTGAATGACGAACGATTTCTCTAATTCTTCTTCAAGCTCAGTTTCATTTGAACGGATGATTAGATTGCCAAGGAAGTCGAGTTCGATAGCAATGTGATCTGCAGGTTCTTTTAAGTCTTGGTTCACGATTAAGTTGTGCTTAGCCATGATGTCTTCCATGTCTCTAGCTGGCTTATCGTTTAATAGACCTGTTTCGCCGATGTACATTGAAGCGTAAGGTAAAGCACCATGTTTGTCTGTCTTCAAGAAAAGGTCGCAGAAGTCAGCAGACAGTTCCAGTTGGGCATCTTCACGTGTTTGTAGACGGTTCAATGCGTCTACAAGCTTATCAATCGAAGGCTTTAGAGCTTCATTCGAACCTAAACCAGAAAGGAAAGAACGAATTTCAACAGAGTGGTAGTGATCGAGTTCTTCTTGAGTGAGCTCTTTGGCGAATAAGCTTGATAACCACCAGTAAATTTCTGCTCTTTGCTCGTTGAATGCTTTCGTATCTTTCATTTCATAGATCCTGATTTAGTCTTGTGATGTTTATATACCCAGCGCCGTTAAGTCATTTGGGTACAAGCACACCAAGGCTGAATAACAAGGTTATTTGCTAAGCGCAAAGTGACTCGTTCGTAGTAATGCCTATATTGAATTGCGATGGACGATAAATAGCAAGGTTTAAGATTGTCTTGTATCAAAAAAAATCCATGTTTCTGGCTTTTATCTTCAGTACCACTAGAATTGTTACTAGTTATGAATAGAATAGTCATTGAAACTATTAAATAAGAAAAGTGGTGTAGATGAGCTATCACGTATTGGTCGTAGAAGATGATGTGGTAACCCGCAGTAAACTGGTTGGATATTTCCAGAACGAAGGTTACACAGTGAGTGAAGCTGAGAGCGGCGCTCAGATGAGAAACGTGTTGGAAGAAAACAACGTTGATCTCATTATGCTGGACATCAACTTACCAGGCGAAGATGGATTGATGCTAACTCGCGAATTACGCAGTCAATCAGACATTGGAATTATTTTAGTTACTGGACGCACGGATAGCATCGACAAAATCGTAGGCCTTGAAATGGGCGCAGACGATTATGTTACTAAACCCTTCGAACTTCGCGAATTATTGGTTCGAGTTAAAAACTTACTTTGGCGTATTGCTGCTGCTCGTAGAACAGCGACGGGAGTGGTGGAACAAGCAGAAGATGAGTCTGTTGTTCGTTTTGGTGAGTGGACGTTTGATATTCCTCGCCGAGCGCTAAGCAAAAATGGTGAGCCGGTTAAACTGACTAAGGCTGAGTATGAGTTGCTAGTCGCACTCTCTTCTTACCCTAACCAAGTATTAAGTCGCGAACGTATTTTGAACATGATTAGCCACCGAGTGGATGCGCCTAATGATCGCACTATCGATGTGTTAATTCGTCGTATGCGCGCAAAAATGGAGTTTGATCCCAAGAACCCACAGATTTTTGTGACGGTTCACGGTGAAGGTTACATGTTCGCTGGTGACTAAACCCTTCGGGCGTTTTAATCAGTAAAAAAAGACAACTAGCGTAAAAAAGCCGAGACATCATTGATGGTTCGGCTTTTTATTTCTTGCCATACTATTGGTTATTGCTAACCATCCGAAAATTAATAGATATCGATTTGAGACTAGGCCGCAGAAACGACGCCATTATCTTCTTCTAAAATAGAAGGCTCAGGGACAACGATAGGCTCTTCAACATTATCATTACTCGTGTCTAGCCAATCGCGCAGGCTTTGCCAAACTAACCCCATGGTTTCGTGCCAATAACGTTCGGTCTGCTCAAGGTATAGCGCTTTAGGCATGTACTTATCCCAAGGCTCTACAATGCCTTCTTGTGCAAGGTAGTTGGTTGGTGCCGCTAATGGTTTCATACCCGCAGCATGGAATTCATTCAAGGCGCGAGTCATATGGCTAGCCGATGTAACTAATACCATCTTTTTATTTTTAACAAACGCGGCGGCTTGGCGGGCTTCTTCCCACGTGTCTTTTGCTGTTTCAAGCAAAATGATGTCAGGTTTTGAAACCCCAAGCGCTAAAGCCACTTTAGCCATCATTCTTGCATTACTCACTTCAGTCCCCGCACCATAGCCAGACAAAATGAGTTTGGCACCAGGATAAAGGCGTAAAATACGAATGCCTTCACTTAAACGCATCAATCCTGTGCGACTAAGCTCAGATGTAGGTGGGATTTGGTCGTCTACGACGTGACCACTGCCGAGAACCATAACGTAATCGATGGTGTCATCGACGGGTAAAAAAGCGGTGTGTTGCCTTTCCATTGGCATTAAAAGTTGACTAGAAACTGGCTGGAAAGCGATGAGGAAAATACCACAGAGGGCTGAAAGGGTAATTAGGCAACCAGTCTTCCTTTTGGTAGTAAACATCACTAGGGCTAAACCCAGAAAAGCGAGAATTAACATTGCTGGCAGTGGCATCAATAATGAAGACACTACTTTTTTCAGCTCAAACATATCCGAATAGTCCGAAAAAACATCACTTGGTAGTAAAAAGAGACATCGCCTCTTTATTCCTGAAATTCCTGTGACAGAATAGCAGGCACGATAGGACATAATAACTCAAGTAGCCGTGACTGAAGACCGTAATTTCGACGATATTGCCCACAAATTTGCAAAAAATATTTACGGCTCTGACAAAGGAGAGATCCGTCAGATCATCGTATGGGAAGATTTAGAACAAGCTTTGAGCAAATTTGATGGTTCCATATCTCCGTTGCATATACTCGATGCTGGCGGTGGGCTTGCACAAATGTCGCAAAAAATTGCGTCGCTTGGGCATAATGTTTCTCTGTGTGACCTCTCTTCTGAAATGCTGAAACTAGCAGAAGAAAGTATCAGCGAAGCAGGTTTGCTAGAGCGGTATCGTTTTATCCACTCTCCCATTCAGAATGTGGCAGAACATCTCGATGGGAAAGTCGATGTTGTGATGTTTCATGCTGTGATGGAGTGGTTAGCGAATCCGAGAGAGGCGCTTGATTTATTACTTGAACAAGTAAAGCCGGGTGGTGTTGCTTCGATAATGTTTTACAACCACCACGGATTAGTCCTGAAAAATGTGATTTGTGGCAACATTCCTCATGTATTGAATGGGATGCCACATCGAAAACGGTTTAAGCTGCAACCACAGAAAGGCTTAAAGCCTGAAGAGGTTTATCAATGGATAGAAGACGCTGGTCTAGACATCTGTGGTAAATCAGGCATTCGTTCTTTCAGTGACTACATAGGTAATATGGAATACATGGGCGATTACCAATTTGAAGATGTATTGGAACTAGAAAAACAGCTATGTCGCCAAGAGCCATATCTGTCGCTAGGCCGTTATATTCACGTTTGGGCTCAAAAACCTGCGCAATAACAGCGGTGAATGTGGTAAAAGAAGCCACAACATGCGCTATGCAATCGTAACAAGCCCGCGTCATAAAGAAATAGGCGTCATATCTAACACGTTCGATATGACGAAGAACAGTAACAGGAACCACAATGAGTGAAATGACTCAAACTGCCGAAGAGCAGCCAATTGATGAGTTGGTGGGCTGGGTCAAGCAGCATGATTTTTCATTAAACTTGCCACCAGAGCGCTTAGCATTTTTGATTGCTATCGCAGTACTAAGCAATGAAAGGTTCGATGAAGAGTTGGGCGAGGGTGAATTGCACGATGCATTTACTATCGTCACTCGACTGTTTGAAGATACTGGCGAAGCGTCTGCGTTTCGTGCCAACAACGCCATCAATGAGTTGGTTAAACAGAAGTTGATTAGCCGGTTTACTAGTGAGATCACGGATGGTGCAAGCATTTATCGCTTATCTCCATTGGCGATTGGTATCTCAGATTATTACTTACGTCACCGCCAGTTTTCCAAATTGAAACTGTCTATTCAGCTTTCTATGGTTGCAGATGAGATGGCAAAAGCCATTGAAGCCGCTCAGAAAGGTGGAACTCCGGGACATTGGAGAAGGAATGTTTACGGCGTGCTCAAATATTCTGTTGGCGAAATTTTTGATCAGATCGATCTTAACCAACGTGTTATGGATGAGCAGCAACAAACCGTCAAACAGCAAATTGCGGATCTTTTAAACAAAGATTGGCGAGAGGCGATTAACAACTGTGAAACCTTGCTATCAGAAACCTCGTCCACGCTAAAAGAATTGCAAGACACCTTGCAAGCGGCGGGTGATGAACTGCAAACACAGATCCTCGATATTCAAGAAATTGTTTACGGTGATGATGAACTCGAGTTCGTTGGCGAAACTCTGTTTGGCTTGCAGATGAAGCTCGACCGAATCACAAGTTGGGGCCAACAAGCGATCGACTTATGGATCGGCTACGACCGCCACGTTCACAAGTTTATCCGTACCGCGATTGATATGGATAAAAACCGTGCCTTTAGCCAACGCTTGCGCCAGTCGGTTACCGACTACTTTGATGCGCCATGGTTATTGACCTACGCCGATGCTGATAAACTGACTGATCTTCGTGATGAAGCGCTTGTGCTTCGTGATGACGAAGTGATGGGACAAGCGCCGATCGACGTAGAGTACGAAGAATTTGAGCAAGTGAATGATCTGCTTTCAGAACGAATTGCAGAGATGTTAAAAGCTCACAAACAGCAAGGCGCGCCAATTGACCTTGGCCTTGTGTTACGCGATTACCTCGCAGCACACCCTCGCACACACCATTTTGATTTAGCCAGAATTGTTGTCGACCAAGCCGTGCGCTTAGGTTACTCAGAGTCTGACTATCAGGCTATTCAGCCAGATTGGCAGGCAATCAACGATTTCGGTGCAAAGGTACAAGCAAATGTCATTAACAAGTACTGATGATTACATGCCAGAGAAACTGGTAAAAGCGATAGCGAACCCACTGTTCCCTGCGCTAGACAGCATGCTGCGTTCAGGCAAGCATGTTTCAACCGAAGACCTAGATAACCACGCGTTGCTGTCTGATTTTGAAGTTGAGCTTCAGCATTTCTACCAACGCTACAATACGGAATTGGTGAAAGCGCCAGAAGGTTTCTTCTACCTGCGTCCGCGCTCTACGTCTCTGATTGGTCGTAGTGTATTGTCTGAACTAGACATGTTGGTTGGTAAAGTGTTGTGTTTCTTATACCTAAGCCCTGAACGTCTTGCTCATGAAGGTATCTTCACCAATCAAGAACTGTTTGATGAATTGATGTCGTTAGCAGATGAGAAAAAACTCATGAAGCTCGCAACAAACCGCGCGTCTGGTTCTGACCTAGACAAAGAAAAGCTGTTTGAAAAAGTGCGCACTTCTTTACGTCGTTTACGCCGTATCGGGATGCTGATTGCGATAGGCGAGACGGGCAAGTTTCGTATTAGCGAAGCGGTGTTCCGCTTTGGTGCTGATGTTCGTGTTGGCGACGACATGAAAGAAGCGCAATTACGTCTTATCCGTGATGGTGAAGCTGTAGTTCATACCCAAGAGCCAAACCAAGGCAGCTTGCTAAATGAAGAACAAGCGGAAACTGTATCAGAAGTAGATTCAGACGTAGACGAAAACGGTCAACAAGACATTTTTAACGATCAAGCCGGCTTTGACCTTGAGTCAAATGATGGCGAACAAACAAAAGTAGAAGGTGAAGCATGATTGAAAGAGGTAAGTATCAATCATTAACCATGGTCAACTGGAACGGTTTCTTCGCACGTACTTTTGATATTGATGGATTGGTTACAACGCTTTCTGGCGGTAACGGTGCAGGTAAGTCGACCACAATGGCGGCATTCATCACAGCACTGATCCCAGACCAAAGCCTTCTGCATTTCCGTAATACAACGGAAGCGGGCAGTTCGCAGTCATCTCGTGATAAAGGCCTTTACGGTAAGCTTCAACCTGGCGCATGTTATGCGGCGCTAGATGTTGTGAACTCTCGTAATCAACGCCTGTTGTTTGCAGTAAAACTGCAGCAAGTTGCGGGTCGTGACAAGAAAGTAGACATCAAGCCGTTCGTTATCCAAGGCCTTCCTAGCCATGTGAAACCAACGGATGTACTGATTCAGAACGTTTCAGACAGCCACGCTCGTGTATGTCAATTGAACGATGTGAAAGCAGCAGTTGCACAATACGAAGGCGCTCACTTTAAAGCATTCTCTTCTATTGTTGATTATCACTCACAGATGTTTGAGTACGGTGTAGTACCGAAGAAACTGCGTAACAGCAGCGACCGTTCTAAGTTCTACCGTCTAATTGAAGCATCACTTTACGGTGGTATCTCAAGTGCGATTACACGTTCTCTGCGTGATTACCTTCTACCGCAAAATGGTGGTGTGAAGAAAGCATTCCAAGATATGGAATCGGCGCTGCGCGAGAACCGCATGACGCTAGAAGCGATCAAGACAACTCAGTCGGATCGTGACTTGTTCAAGCACTTGATCACGGAATCGACCAATTACGTGGCAGCAGATTACATGCGCCATGCCAACGATCGTCGCAACAAGCTTGATCAAACCATGAAGTTCCGTGGTGAACTGTTTGGTTCTCGTGAAACCTTGCTTGATCAAAACAACTTGTTGAACCGCGTTCAAGAAGAACTAGAGTTACTTGTCGACCAAGAATCGGCACTAGAGCAAGATTACCAAGCGGCTTCGGATCATCTTCAGTTGGTTCAAACTGCACTTCGCCAGCAAGAGAAAATTGCTCGTTATAGCGAAGATCTAGAAGAGCTTAATGAGCGTCTAGAAGAGCAGATGATGGTGGTTGAAGAAGCTCAAGAGCGAGTACTTCTTGCTGAAGAGCAGGCAACCATTACTGAAGAAGAAGTGGATAGCCTGAAAACTCAGCTTGCTGATTACCAACAAGCGTTGGATGTTCAGCAGACTCGTGCACTTCAATACCAGCAAGCGGTTCAAGCATTAGAGAAAACTAAGCAGCTGCTTGGTGATGAATCTATCACTGCAGAAAGCGCATCAACCTTGGTTTCAGAGCTAAAAGCACAGGAAGAATCAAGTACTCAAACTCTACTGGCGACGAAACATAAGCTCGACATGTCTTCTGCTGCCTCTGCACAGTTCGACAAAGCGCTGTCTCTTGTTAAGAGCATTGTTGGTGATGTTGAGCGTAAAGATGCGTCTCACAGTGCTAAACAAGCCCTAGAAAAAGGCCGCAATGCCAAACACGTTGTTGAAAATGAACAACAGTGGCGTGCTCAGCACCGCGATATAGCTCGTGATGTAGCACAGCAGCGTCAAGCAAAAGAGCTTGCGATCGAATATCAAAAACAACATAACGTTTCGCTGACTGACGAAGCGGTTTTCGATGAAGAACGCGAACGTCATACCATGCAGATCGAGTCTCTAGAGTACGCTCAAGAAGAACTGCGTGAAGCGAAGAGTGAGCAACGTCGTGTACAACTAAACTACGACCAAGAGATTCAGAAGCTTGAATCAATTGCTCCGGCGTGGATTACAGCTAACGATGCACTTGAAGCGCTAAGAGACCAAACAGAAGCTGAGCTAGAAGACAGCCAAGCAGTGATGACTCAAATGCAGCAAGTGCTTGAAGACGAAAAGTCTCAAGCAGTAGCAAAAGATCAGCTAGCCACTCGCCGCGCTGAACTTGAGCAAGAAATTGAGCGTTTAGCATCTCCAGGTGGTTCAAACGATCCTCGCTTGAAGGGCCTAGCAGATACCCTTGGTGGTGTGCTGCTTTCTGAGATCTACGATGATATCACCATTGGCGATGCACCCTACTTCAGTGCGATGTACGGTCCAGCTCGTCATGCGATTGTGGTCTCTGATTTGGATGGCATTAAAGAGAAACTGGTCGATCTTGATGACTGTCCAGAAGACCTTTATATCCTAGAAGGCGATGTAGACGCGTTTGATGATAGTTCATTCAATGCCGATGAGCTTGAAGGTGCGGTGTGTGTTCAACTGAACGATCGCCAAATGCGTTACTCTCGCTTCCCTGAGATCCCGCTATTTGGCCGTGCGGCTCGTGAACAACGCCTAGAAAAATTGCGTGAAGAGCGTAATGTGGTCGTTGAAAACCACGCCAAAGCCGCGTTTGACTCTCAAAAATTGAATCGACTATACCAAGCATTTAATAGCTTTGTTGCGAAGCATCTGCACGTTGCGTTTAACGCAGACCCAGAACAAGCACTAGCTGCGATTCGTGATAAGCGTAATCAAATTGTTCGTTCTCTGGCTGAGCTTAACTCTAAAGAGCAGCAGCAACGCAGTCAGCTTCTACAAAGCAAGCAGGCACTTGGTGCATTAGATAAATTAGCGCCAATGGTTCGTATTTTAGAAGACGAAACATTGGCTGATCGCTTAGCTGAATTGGAAGCGCAACTAGAGCGTTTAAGTGAAGCCAAGTCTTACTTGAATACTCACGGTAAAGCGCTTACTTCTCTAGAGCAAATCGTATCTGCACTAGACGTTGACCCGGAGCAGTTCGAAGCTTTGGAAGCCGAATATCGTCAAGCAGACAACGCGCTACAAACGCTAAAAGGTAAAGTGTTCGCGCTGTCTGATTTGATTGAGCGTCGTCACTACTTTGCTTACGCGGACTCTGTTGATTTGCTTAATAAAAGCAGTGAACTGAGCGAGCAATTAAAAGCGAAATTGGTTCAAGCTGAACAAGCAAGAACTAAAGGCCGCGATGGCTTGAAGCAAGCTCGCGAACAGATGAACCAATACAACCAAGTATTGGCGGCACTGAAGAGCTCACATCAAGCGAAACAAGAAACGGTTCAAGAGTTCAAACAAGAGCTACAAGAGTTTGGCGTAAACGCTGATGAAGGCGCTGAAGAGCGTGCTGTACGTCGTCGTGACGAGCTTCAAGAACGTTTGCACACGTCTCGCAGCCGTAAGAGCGAATACGAGCGTACGATTACGTCAACAGAGCTTGAGATGAAAGCACTGGCTAAGCGTCTTAAGAAAGTACAGAAAGAGTACACAGAGCTTCGTGCCTTTGTAGTTGCAGCCAAAGCTGGCTGGTGTTCAGTACTTCGCTTAGCTCGTGAAAATGATGTTGAACGTCGCCTACACAAGCGTGAACTGGCATACCTAACGGCGGGCGAGCTTCGCTCTATGTCGGATAAATCACTGGGTGCGCTACGTCTGGCTGTCGCTGACAATGACGATTTACGTGATTCACTGCGTTTATCTGAAGACAACGCACATCCAGAGCGTAAGGTTCTGTTCTACATTGCGGTTTACCAGCACCTCCGTGAGCGTATTCGCCAAGACATCATTCATACGGATGATCCGGTCGAAGCAATCGAAGAGATGGAAGTAGAGCTAGCTCGACTAACAGAAGAACTGACGCAGCGTGAAAACCGCCTGGCGATTAGCTCTGAGTCAGTAGCTAGTATCATCAAGAAAACGATTCAGCGCGAGCAGAACCGTATTCGAATGCTGAACCAAGGTCTGTCTAACATTTACTTTGGTCAGGTTAAGGGCGTACGTCTGAACGTTAAGATCCGTGAAAGCCACGAGATCTTGCTATCAGGGTTAGCGACTCAACAAGAACAACATAAAGACTTGTTCGAATCAACGCGCTTTACTTTCTCAGAAGCGATGGCGAAGTTGTTCCAACGTGTGAACCCACATATCGACACGGGTCAACGTTCTCCGCAAGTTCTGGGTGAAGAGTTACTCGATTACCGTAACTACCTAGAGCTGAGTGTTGAAGTTAACCGTGGTTCAGATGGTTGGTTACAAGCAGAATCTGGTGCATTGTCTACAGGTGAAGCGATCGGCACTGGTCAATCAATCCTATTGATGGTTATTCAGAGCTGGGAAGAAGAGTCTCGTCGACTTCGTAGTAAAGACATCGTTCCATGTCGTTTGTTGTTCCTTGATGAAGCCGCACGTCTGGATTCTAAGTCGATCTCTACGCTGTTTGAACTGTGTGACCGTTTAGGTATGCAACTTCTGATTGCTGCGCCAGAGAACATTAGCCCAGAGAAAGGCACAACCTACAAACTGGTTCGGAAGGTCTTCAAAGACCACGAACATGTACACGTTGTTGGACTAAGAGGCTTTGCCCAAAATAAACCGGCATCTCCGGTGCAAGAGCTTCTCGAAGAAGCTGAGCAATAATCTTGATAGCCGAGTTATGACCTTGATAGCTAAGCTATAAGCTCGATAGCGCCTCGATGATATTTATTCAAAGCCCCTAATCAATAGGGGCTTTTTTGTACCTCAAATCTTACTCCTTACAAGTTATCCAGCCCTCTATCATTCATACGTTTTCCTATATTCATGCAACTGTTGTTTCAGTCTTTCTCATGCACGGATAAGACCACTTATAATTGTGGGTATTATCAATGGAACTTGTTTGAGGTCACACGCACAAAACCACAAATAATGTATGGTAATGACATAGATTTAATAATATTAATAATATTGTATTACTTATTTTTCAATTATTGATAACTCGCAAATTTGCGAAAGGTAAAGGCAGGGCATAGTTATGATTCAAATCGTCATTGATGGGAAATTTCGAATCGTCGAACAAGGACAAACCGTTCTTGAAGCGGCAAAAACATGTGGTTTGGAGATTCCATCTTTATGTGGTTTGAACAAAACAGCGGATAAAGTACCGTGTGATTTGTGTGTTGTTGAGGTAGATGGCGTTGGTGTGACTCGCTCTTGTGAGCTTGAAGTGTCTAATGGGTTGGAGATTACGACTCAGTCAAAGCAACTGACTGTTCATCGACAAGAAGCACTAAATCGTATAATGACAGATCATTACGCTGACTGTGAGGCGCCATGCCAAACGGCTTGTCCTGCTGGGGTCGATATCCAATCTTACCTGCACCATATTGCTCAAAATGATCACATTAAAGCGATTGAAGTGATTAAAAAGACATTACCAATGCCACTTTCAATTGGTCGTGTGTGTCCTGCTTTTTGTGAAACTGAATGTCGTCGTAATTTGGTCGATGAATCGATCGCGATTCGCCAACTCAAGCGACACGCTGCCGATGCTGACTTAGCGGCTCAAGAGAGCTATATGCCAGCTAAGAAACCAAATAAGGGTAAGAGCATCGCAATTGTCGGCAGTGGCCCTGGCGGTCTTACTGCAGGTTATTATCTATCTAACGAAGGCTATGACGTCAGTGTCTATGAATCGATGCCCAAAGCAGGTGGTTGGCTGCGTTATGGTATCCCTGAATATCGTTTACCTAAGTCGATTTTAGATAAAGAAATCGAACTCATGTGTCGTAATGGAATGGTGGTTGAGTGTGACAAAAAACTGGGCGTCGATTTTACACTGTCTGATTTAAGCAACGGTTTCGATGCCGTTTGTTTAGCGGTTGGTGCATCGCAAGCGGTTGAAATGAACTATCTGGGTAGCGAGCTCGGTGGTTGCTATTTGGGTGTCGATTACCTTAAAGATTACGTGACCGATCAGCAGTATGTCACAGGAAAAAAGGTAGCAGTGATCGGTGGCGGTAACACTGCAATTGACTGTGCTCGAACAGCGGTACGTGATGGCGCTGATACCACGCTAATTTACCGTCGCACTCGAGATGAAATGCCAGCAGAAGATTACGAAATAGAAGAAGCTGAACATGAAGGTGTGAAGTTCCACTTTTTGACTAACCCGGTAGAAAACATAGCCGATGAAAATGGCCATGTAACAGAGATAAGATTGGAGCGTATGGCTTTAGGTCCTGCTGATGCTTCAGGTCGTCGTAGCCCTAAACCAACCGGCGAATTCTTTGCTGAAGCATTTGATACCGTTATTGCTGCAGTATCGCAAAAGCCTGATCTAAGCTTTATGGATAACGAAGAGATTGATATTCCACTGACACGTTGGAATACCGCGGACGCTGATCCGCAGACGATGTATACGGGCACTGGTAATATATTTAGTATTGGTGACTTTCGACGTGGTCCTGCGACGGCAGTAGAAGCGGTAGGAGATGGGCGTATTGCTGCGCAAGCGATTGACCGATTCTTCAACGGTGATATGGAAAATATTCCCGCTAAACCGTTCAACTCAAGAAAGCACAAGCAGCTAAAAGCAGTCGATCCTGAGCAATACAAATCTATACAGCGCATGGCGCGTAAAATCATGCCAGAGCTCACCCCAGAACAACGCGAGCAAAGCTTCGATGAAGTCGAAACAGGCTTTGATAATGCAGATGCAATAGCGGAAGCAGCGAGATGCCTAGAATGTGGCTGCCAAGCAAATACAGATTGTGATCTGAGAGATTATTCGACTGAATACAAGGCCACGCAAACACATCCAGAGTACAAAATCGATGTGGCTTCGAATGAGAACTGGCAGGTGATTCGTGCAGAGGAATCCAAAGTTGGTTCGACACGGCAGAAGTTTGCTGTCGATGATAGTTCTGAATTCATCATCTTTGACGCCAACCGCTGCATCAGTTGTGGTCAGTGTATCCAAGCTTGTCGCGAACAGAATGTTCATGGTGTTCTAAGCTTCATGAATCAGTCAAATGGCAAGCCAGCATCAAGGCCTGAGTGTCGCCCTAATTTTGAAGCAGACAAGACACTAATGGGTGATTCTAACTGTGTTCAATGTGGCTCTTGTATTCAGGCTTGTCCTACCGGTGCGATGGTGGATGCGCGTGATAGAAAGCAAGGTGACACCGATACTCTTAAGAAAGTCGATACTATCTGCACCTACTGTGGTGTGGGTTGTAAGCTAACCATGCACGTTGATGAAAAGCAAAATAAGATTCGCTACATCGAAGGCGCAAACTCTCCGGTTAATGAAGGCATGTTGTGTGTTAAAGGCCGATTTGGTTTTGATTTTGTTGGTAGTGATGCACGCTTAACTACGCCGCTAATACGCAAAGATGGTTGGTTACAACCTGCTAGTTGGGATGAAGCGATTGCGCTCATTGCAGATAAGTTTACCGCGATTAAACAAGGTTTTGGTAGCAATGCCTTGGCGGGCTTCTCGTCAGCTAAAACGACTAACGAAGATAACTATGCATTCCAAAAATTCATACGTCGAGAACTTGGAACTAACAACGTCGACCACTGTGCTCGTCTTTGTCATGCTTCGACTGTTACAGGTTTAGAGGCTTCGCTGGGCAGCGGTGCAATGACCAATGATATTCCAAGTATCAAGCACTCAGATGTGATTTTTATCATAGGTTCAGACACGACTTCAGCACACCCAATTATAGGCTCACATATCAAGCAAGCGGTGAGACATGGTGGAGCGCGATTGATCGTCGCTGATCCAAAACGAATCGATATTGCGGACCATGCGGAACTCTACTTAGCGCATCGCCCGGGTACTGATGTGATGCTGATTAATGGTGTGATGCAGCAGATCATCAAACACGGTTGGTATGACCAAGATTATATCGAAGCTCGTGTGGATGGCTTTGATACCTTGCTCCAAGAGGTCATGTCACCAAGCTACTCTCTCGATAAAGTGGAATTGGTGACTGGCGTTAAAGCGGAAGACATCTTCGCAATGGCACGTTTGATTGGTACTGCAGAGCGCACAGCGGTGTATTACTCGATGGGGATTACACAACACACCACAGGCCACGACAATGTACGCTCAATCGCTAACCTGCAACTTTTGTGTGGCAACATTGGTATTGAAGGTGGTGGTATTAACCCTTTACGCGGACAATCTAACGTGCAAGGTGCTTGTGATATGGGGGCTTTGCCAAACAACTTGCCGGGTTATCAAAAGGTTTATAACCCGATGGTGCGCCAGAAGTTTGCGATGGAGTGGGGTGTTTCCGAACTTCCTGCTGAAACGGGCTTAACGCTTACTGAAATTATTGATGGCGCCTGCCATCGGAATGTTCGCGGTTTGTACGTAATGGGTGAAAACCCTGTGCTCAGTGACCCAAATCAAGCGCATGTAATTGAAGGGCTTGAAGCTTTAGATTTCCTTGTGGTCCAAGACATTTTCTTAACCGAAACGGCGCAGTATGCTGATGTTGTTTTACCATCTTGCTCGTTTGCTGAAAAATCTGGCCACTTCACCAATACAGAGCGTCGTGTTCAGCGTATTAATGCTGCGGTTAATCCACCCGGTAATGCGAAAGAAGATTGGGTGATTATCCAAATGCTGGCCAATGCAATGGGCGGTGGTTGGGACTATAAAACCGTTGCCGATATCACCAATGAGATAGCACGTGTAACACCACAGTATGGTGGTTTACGTTGGGAGAATATTACGGTCAATGGCGTGCAATGGCCGAGTAATAAGAATAACCCTGATGGCACTCGTATCATGCACCAGACCCAATTTACCCGTGGGCGTGGTCAAATGGAGGCGATTCCGTTTAGATACGCTGCGGAGTTACCGGATGAAGAGTATCCGTTAGTTCTAACGACAGGGCGTATCCTAGAGCAATTCCATACAGGTACTATGACGCGTAAAACCAAAGGCCTGGATAACTTAGCGGGGCCACGTGCCATGGTGAGTATTCATGATGCTGAAGCGTTAGGCATTTCGAATGGTCAGATGCTCAAGGTATCAACGCGTCGTGGGGAAATAGAAATCGCGGCTTTTGTAACTAAGCGAATGCAAAAGGGCGTGGTATTTATTCCATTCCATTTTGTCGAATCACCGGTTAACCGTTTAACGACGACAGCGACGGATCCACACGCGAAGATCCCTGAATTTAAGGTGGCGGCTGTGCGAATTGATCCCATTCGTGAGCCTGAGAGTGAAGTAGCAGAGGCTTCGCTCGGTTCGTTAAGTTAAATTACAGGTATTAAAAAACCGCGTAACTCTCAGAGCTATGCGGTTTTTTATTGAGCTAGATTCAGTATAAATTACTTGCTCAGTCGTTTGGCTTTTTATTAGATGAGCTTAGCTCGGAACTATTTCGTTTCCGTGAACACCAAACTGCTTAGCAGCGTAGGCAACACGCTCTGCAGGTTTAGGATATTCAGCGGGTGTGCCTAGGTTTTCAATATGATGCAAGCGAGGTAATAAACCAGCACCGTTTGCAATTTGTATTGCCAATCCAGGACGAGCATTGAGCTCCAGTACCATTGGGCCTTCTTCTTGGTCTAAAACCATGTCCGTCCCCATGTAGCCTAACCCCGTCATTTCCCAAGCACTTGATGCAAGGGTCAGCAGTTTCTCCCAATGCGGCACCTGAAGTAGCGCCAACTCTTTACCCGTATCTGGGTGGTGTGTCACTGGATGGTCAAACTGAACCGCACGAACGGCCTTGCCGGTTGCGATACAAATACCGACACCCACAGCACCTTGGTGCAAGTTCGCCTTACCATCAGACGCGGAAGTGGATAGACGCATCATTGCCATTACAGGGTAGCCCTTGAATACAATGATTCGAACATCTGGCACACCCTCGTAACTGAAGCCGTCAAAACACTCATCGAACTTAATCAGGTTTTCAACTACAGCGACATCATTCTTACCACCGAGTGAGAAAAGGCCAGCTAGCGCGTTACTGATGTGGCGCTCTACATCTTCTTCATTAATGGTTGAACCGGATGGTTTAGTATAAACGCCGTCCTTATGAGAGGTAACAACAAGAATGCCTTTACCGCCACTACCTTGAGCTGGCTTGATTACAAAACCTGGCCACTCTTTAACCATCTTGTGGATTGTTTTTACTTCAGCTTGATGACCAATCACGCCAATCAACTTTGGTACGGTTGCACCTGCTTGTTCAGCAATGATCTTAGTCTTAAGCTTGTCATCAACCAGTGGATACTTGGAACGATCATTGTAGCGACCAATATAACTATGGTTACGCTTGTTCATCCCCATTATGCCTTTGTCTTTCAACTTAAACGGTGAAGTAAATTGATCAAACATAACTTAGTCCTCCGCTAGCGGTTTAAAGCGACGAAGCTCGGTTAGGCGGTAGCCTGTGTAGTTACCTAGTAGCAAGATGGTCGCTAGAATAACCAGCTGCAAACCAATAAAGTTGAACGTTAAATGTTGAATGAACGGGTTAGTCATACCTAAGTAAACAAGTACCGCGGTAAATAGTGAGCCGCCACCTTGTAGTACAACTTCTTTCGCGCCTTCTTCTTCCCAAAGGATAGACATACGTTCGATAGTCCAAGACAAGATAATCATTGGGAAGAACGTAATGGATAGCCCTTCAGTTAACCCTACTTTAAACGCGACCACAGTAAACACGGAGATAATCATGATCACCGTAATGATTACGGCGGATATCCTTGCAACCAATAAGAGGTTGAGTTTGGACAAGTAACTGCGTATGACAAGACCTGTACCGACAATTAATAGGAAGCCGACAATACCGGTTACAAGTTGAGTTTGAACAAACGCTACCGCAATCAGTACCGGCATGAACGTACCAGACGTTTTCAAACCGATGATGACGCGTAAGAACACAACAATTAGGGCACCGATAGGGATCAGCATGATGGTTTTAAACATCGCTTGTTCTTCTAACGGTAGGCTGTGGATTGATAAGTTCAATAGCTGATCAGCTGATACTTTGCTGTTGGTTGCTTCAGTTGGCGAAACCTCTTGAGCAATCATAGAGAAGTGAACTTTACTGTTCTGGCCACCTACAACGTCCAATAGAGATACGTTCGACTCATCCCAGATGAGTAGGTTTTGTTGCACTTGTTGTTGGCTTGATTCAGGAGAGAATAAAATCCATTGGTCATTATCCCAAATTTGAATCATGTTCTGGATGGATTGACGACGGCGTCCATCTTCCAGTTCGATAACACCAACTACTTTGTTGTGTATTTTTGCTGCTGAAAGTAGCTTGTGTGTCGCTTCTACTTTCGTCATGTTGTTCAGAATCAGCGCTGAGTTTTGGCTGTCAGGATCGTTAAGCGTTTTGATTAGCTCACGAGTGAACGTTAGATTGTCAGCTGAACGTTTAGTCGCTCTATCGATCAATGCAAGAGATGCCGCTTCCTCTGGACCGTCGAAACTTGGCTGTGTAACTTCCCCCTCTGGTGGGGTATCGTTCACTTTTGCTTGGTTGTCGACTAAGAATTGTGTTTTGTAGTAGATGGTTTGCGGTCCATCTGCATAGCGAATAGACCACTCTGCACGGCGACCTGATTCAGTATTCAAATAAGAAATACCGTAACCTGGTGATGAAGCCGATTCGCCGATAAGCGTATAGTTAGACTGAGTATGAGGAGCGGCTAGTGAAACTTTTGCTTCTTTACCTACTGCGTTGAACTCGATGCGAGCTTCAACATCCCAAACTTGCCTAGTTTCCCCTGGAGTCCAAGGTACGCCGTAGGTGGTATGTCTGAACATACTCAACGTTATACCTGCTACGATGAGCAGGAAAATAGAGATATAAAATGGAATTCTAGACGTCATAGCTTACCCTACTATTGTTATTTAACTTCCGTTTGTACGTACTTTTTACTTACATCTACTAGCGCTATGTCTTTGATAAATTCGCGCCCTAGTAATACAGGGTGACTCATTTGAGAGCGATCCGCCAATGTAAATTGCGCTTTTTCATGGATTTTTCCAACTTTCACCCATAATTCGATCACAGCTCGACGTTCTGCTTGATCATTGGTTGATTGACGGATTTTTACATAACGTACAACAGGTGCTTCAATCCATTTCTGGTCTTCTACGGCTTGTGCTTTATCGTCTAGATGGAACTTAACCCAATTCTTACCATCACGTTCGAATTCTTTGACGTCGACAGCGTTCAAAGAAGAAGTCGTTGCGCCAGTATCAACACGAGCATCAAAGCTCTGCTTGATAGAGTCAATAGATACTTTTTCGATTCCTCCAAGAATGGTTGGCTGCAATGTTGGGGCAATAGGTGCCGCAGCAACCGCAACCGGTTCCTCTTCCGTTAACTCTTCAATAACGCGGTGTTCCATGTTTGTTAGATGAACATCTAATTGATTAGATAGGGTAGTGATTTCATCTTCTAAGCTTTCAATGTAATCACTTTGATTGCTTAGTTGCAGTTCAAGATTTTGAACCTTATTTGCGATGTTTGTCTCTGAGCGGGAAATAGCGTCGAGAGTTTCTTGGTGGTAGGCCGCACCGTTTGTCAGGGTACAGCCAGAGAGCAAACCAACCGCCACAATTGGCGATAATCGCTTAAACATAAAAAAACCTTTGAGAATTAGAGAATAGTTCAGACTATTTAAGAGTTTAGCCCACAAAAAAGGATGCGTGAAGCATCCTATTGTAAGAGTCTGGTCATATTGAATCGCAATGTGAGCGCTGCGCCAATTATTGCTATTTTAAATAGCTCACTTATTAAACATAAGTCAACTTTTGTTCAATTTACGCTCTTTGAAGTAGAGCTCTCAGCGCAGAAAATTATGATTTCTTTACCACAAGAAATGTTGATTTTGTGGCCTGAAATTTAAAGTTTTGTTGCTGTCGAGTTCGTATTCTTATTGCTATTAAGTTTATGGCTTTGTCGCCACTAGAATCGCACGTCGTGGTGCAGGGTGACCTTCTACTGTTTTACTTGGATCGTTCGGGTCTAAGTAATCAGGTAGAGAGTTGTGCGTCATCCATTCTGTTGTGCGTTGTTCACCAATCGTTGTGACATTTTCGTCAACAATACGTACGCCTTCAAAGCCAACCTGTTCAAGCCAACGTTTTAGAGCGCGAGCTGATGGGAAAAAGTAGACATTTCTCATTTGCGCGTAGCGGTCAACAGGAACAAGAACAGCGTTTTCGTCACCTTCAATCACTAACGTTTCAAGCACCAATTCGCCACCAGATACCAATTGGTCTTTTAATTGGATCAAATGATCAAGCGGTGAACGGCGGTGGTAAAGCACACCCATGCTGAATACCGTGTCATAGGCTTCTAGCTTTGGCAGCTGCTCAATACCTAGAGGCAACAGGTGAGCGCGTTGATCATCGCCCATCAACTTACGAATCGCTTCAAACTGAACCAAAAATAGGTGAGAGGGATCGATACCCACCGTTAAGCGAGCACCTTCGCCAAGCATACGCCACATGTGGTAGCCATTACCGCAACCTACATCGAGTACAGAGCGGTTTTTAAGTGGTGAGATATGCGGAAGTACACGGTCCCATTTCCAGTCGCTGCGCCATTCTGTATCGATATGAATGTCATGAACGGTATAAGGACCTTTACGCCAAGGGTGGAACGTCTTTAATAAGCTCTCTAGCTTTTTAAGCTCACCCGTTTGAAATGGTGTGCTGCTGCCGATAGTCACAGAGTTCTTTAAATCAACTTGATCAGGCACGCCTTGTGGGATCTTGTTCAGTGCACGTAACCAACGGTCAAAGTCACCGTGCTCTGCATTTTGCCAATCCGTCAGCTGTTGAGGAAGAATATTGAGCCACGGCTGTAGGCGAGTGTCTTGGGCAATGAGTTGATAAAAGTTAGCAAAATTAAACATGAATAATATTAACCGTTGTGGAATTCATAATGTGTACAGCCTTATAGCCATAACACAGGGAAATTAAGGGCTAAAATATGAGAGCTTCAGACTTTAGCCAATTGTGGTTCAGCGCTATTTAATCGCGAACATCGAACCGAAGTTGAAGCATTGGAACCACACTTCGCTACTTGAGAAGCCAATCTTTTCAAAACGCTGCTTATGAACTGGAATTGAATCTGGACGCATCACATTTTCGATAGCGCTGCGTTTCTGGCTGACTTCCAGCTCGCTGTATCCGTTAGCACGTTTAAAGTCGTGGTGCAGGTCGATAAGCAATTCATTTGAACTTTCGTCTTCGAATACGTATTTTTCTGACAGGATTAAGATCCCACCAGGACGCAGGCCCGCATGAATTTTCTCAAGTAATGCGTATCGGTCGTCCGGAGACAGAAATTGCAGCGTGAAGTTCAGCACCACAACAGAGGCGTCTTTAATTTCGATTTCACGAATATCCGCTTCAATCACTTCGACAGGTGTATCGCTGCGGTAAGCATTAACGTGCAATTTACAGCGCTCAACCATCGCTTCTGAATTATCAACAGCGAAAATCGTGCAACCTTCTTGTTGAATGTGTCTGCGCATTGAAAGCGTAGCCGCGCCAAGAGAGCAACCTAGATCATATATATTTGAATGTGGCTTTACAAAGCGCTCAGCTAACATGCCGATCGCAGAGATGATATTGCTGTAGCCGGGCACTGAGCGTTGAATCATATCCGGAAATACTTCAGCAACCCTTGCATCAAAGGTGAAGTCTCCAATTTTATCAATAGGAGCGGAAAAGATATTGTCTGTGTTGCTCATGGCATTCTCTCTCGACAGTCAGCGTAATTGGCACAGATTTCGTACCAAATAAAAGGGGACGTATTTTACGTAAAAAAAACACTGCTGTCACGAAAACTGAGATTACTCCTAGTGTTTGGCTGTATATAAGGGTGAGGGATTAAAACATCGAGATTTGATGATTGCCTTTCTGTGCCGGAAACTGAGCGAGATCGGGTAATAACAATGACGTATTTTCAGACACTTGCTTTTGTAAGCGCTTATAAATAGCTATCGCAAGCTCAGGTGCGTGATTATTGTCTGGGGTGTGGATCATTAAATAGGGTTGTTTGCCCTCACTAAGCCAGTTTGGAATTTTGGCAAACCAAGGCTTAAAAAACTCAATATTAGGTCCTTGGTCTGTGTGGCCAATAAATCGAATCATCGGGTTATTGGCCGTCGCAATCGCATGAACGGGAACACGCGGCTTTTTCTGATGCGCATCGATCACCGCTTCCGTGGTTGGTGGCGCTGAGAACACAGGGCGACTGTCCATAATGATGCGATTGATGCCTTCCTCAACTAGCCACTGATTGAAGCGCTTCTCTGCATCACCCTTATCAAAGAAACCCAAGTGTCGAACTTCAACGCCAAGCAGCATGTCTTTTGGAAATAACGTACAAAACTTTTGTAGGGCAGGCAGCATGCTGGGCTCAAAACTGTGTGGCAGTTGAATTGTCCATTGACCAATGCGATCGTGGAGTGGCGACATAGTCATCAAGAACTCTTTGAGCTCAGCTTGGCAGTGTCTGAGTTGTTGCTGGTGGGTAATGAATTTGGGCAACTTAAAGGTGAACCTGAAATCATCGTGACTGGCGGCTTTCCAATTATGAACTGTCGACATACTTGGCGTAGCGTAAAAGGTCGTGTTGCCCTCAACGGTATGAAAAACTTGCGTGTACTTTTCTAGGCGTTCGGCTGGCTTGGTGCCTCTGCCATAGAACTGACTTTGCCATTCAGAGTGAGACCACATGGTTAATCCAAGTCTTAAAGGTAAAGTTTCTGCTGTTATTTCACGATCATTCATCTATTACACCGTTATCCATCACGCCCTAAAATCTACTGTACGAGAGTTTTGCTGATTAAGGTACTTTCGAGATATAATTATCGCAATTTTCCTGGTTTTGGTGAATCTTTGCGCACTTGGTGGGCTAAAAAGCAGCAAAGCCAGATAAAACACAATAAATTCGAATGTGGAAGGTCGATTTTAGGCGAGTTTCCGCGTATAAATGTTCCTTTGCTCTGTTGTGTGGAATGACCACTGACAGCTTGGAAATTAGTAAATAATTAAGAGATTGGGAAATTCATTATGCGTACCCATTACTGTGGTAACCTGAACAAGTCCCTGGCGGGACAAACTGTAGAATTGTGCGGCTGGGTAAACCGTCGCCGTGATTTAGGCGGTCTTATCTTTATTGATATGCGTGATCGTGAAGGCATCGTTCAGGTTGTTGTCGATCCAGATATGAAAGATATCTTCCCGATCGCTAACCAACTGCGTAATGAATTCTGTATCAAATTTACTGGTGAAGTACGTGTTCGTCCTGACAGCCAAGTAAATAAAGACATGGCTACTGGTGAAGTAGAGCTTTACGCGACAGGCCTAGAGATCATCAACCGTTCAGAAGCGCTTCCACTAGACTTCAACCAAACGAACTCTGAAGAGCAACGTCTTAAGTACCGTTACATCGATCTTCGTCGCCCAGAAATGAGCGACCGTATCAAGCTTCGTGCACGTGCTTCTAGCTTCGTTCGTCGTTTCCTCGATGAGAACCTATTCCTAGATATCGAAACGCCAGTACTAACGAAAGCGACTCCAGAAGGTGCTCGTGACTACCTAGTACCAAGCCGTGTTCACAAAGGTAGCTTCTACGCACTTCCTCAATCTCCTCAGCTATTCAAGCAACTGCTGATGATGTCTGGTTTTGATCGTTACTACCAAATCGTTAAATGTTTCCGTGATGAAGATTTACGTGCTGACCGTCAGCCTGAATTTACTCAGATCGATATCGAAACATCGTTCATGACTTCTCAAGAAGTACGTAACGTGACTGAGAAGCTTGTTCACGATATGTGGAAAGAACTTCTAGATGTTGAACTAGGCCAATTCCCAGTAATGCCTTTCTCTGAAGCGATTCGTCGTTTCGGTTCTGATAAGCCAGATCTACGTAACCCACTAGAGCTAGTTGACGTTGCTGACTTGGTTAAAGACGTTGAGTTCAAAGTATTCTCTGGCCCAGCTAACGACGAAAAAGGTCGCGTAGCGGTTATCCGTGTTCCGGGCGGTGCTAAGCTAACTCGTAAGCAAATCGACGGTTACGCTGAACACGTAAACATCTACGGCGCGAAAGGCTTAGCTTGGATGAAGGTTAACGATCGTGCTGCAGGCATGGAAGGTATCCAATCTCCAGTTGCTAAGTTCCTAAACGAAGATGTGATCAACGGCATTCTTGAGCGTACAGAAGCTGAGTCTGGCGACATCATTCTATTCGGCGCAGACAAAGCAAGCATTGTTGCAGAAGCAATGGGCGCACTTCGTATTAAACTAGGCGATGATCTAGAGCTAACTGACAAGAAAGCGTGGGCTCCTCTTTGGGTTATCGATTTCCCAATGTTCGAAGAAGATGGCGAAGGCAACCTGCACGCAATGCACCACCCATTCACATCACCACTTGGTGTGAACGCGGAAGAGCTAAAAGCGAACCCAGCAGCAGCTAATTCTGATGCATACGATATGGTAATCAACGGCTACGAAGTGGGCGGCGGTTCGGTACGTATCCACAACGCAGAAATGCAAACGGCTGTATTCGGTATCCTAGGTATCGAAGCACAAGAGCAACAAGAGAAGTTCGGCTTTCTGCTTGAAGCTCTTAAGTACGGTACGCCACCACATGCTGGTCTAGCATTCGGCCTTGACCGTTTAGCAATGCTTCTTTGTGGTACAGAGAACATCCGTGACGTTATCGCATTCCCGAAAACAACAGCAGCAGCATGTCTATTAACAGACGCGCCAAGCCTAGCAAACCCAGCATCACTGGAAGAGCTAGCAATCGCTGTTAACTTAGCTAAGAAAGAAGACTAATCAAACGATTAAGCTCAGCTTTCTAATCAAGCAGTGAGTTTTCGATAGAGCTTAAGTCTTAGATAGCACTTTAGCTTTCAACAAAACTTAGTTTTTGATAGAACTTTTTCTTTCGCAGAACAACGAAATGCCCGTTAATTTGACGGGCATTTTTTTTTGCGTCCGATATACTAAGTTCATAAAGCATGTATAAATAATCAGTATTTGAAGTTATGTCTATTATCTTAGGGATTGACCCTGGCTCTCGCATTACCGGCTATGGCGTGATTCGTCAAAATGGTCGCCATCTATATTACTTAGGTAGCGGTTGTATTCGCACGTCAGAAAAAGAATTGCCGGGTCGCTTAAAGCAGATCTATGCCGGTGTGAGCGAAATCATCACCCAGTTCCAGCCTGACGTATTCGCGATCGAACAAGTGTTCATGGCGAAGAATGCTGATTCAGCACTTAAACTTGGTCAAGCGCGTGGTAGTGCGATAGTGGCTGCGGTGAATGCAGACTTGCCTGTACATGAATATGCGGCTCGTTTGATTAAACAAGCGGTGACGGGTAACGGTGGTGCTGACAAGTCTATGGTTCAGAATATGGTGATGAGCATGCTTAAGTTACCAGCCAAGCCACAGGCTGATGCTGCTGATGCTTTAGGTGTAGCGATCACTCACGCTAACACCAATAAAACTTTGATAGCGCTTGCGGGTAAAGCAACAGGTGCAAGAAAAGGGCGTTACCGATAACCTAGGCTATGGCGTTTCTGAAGCCAGAATCATTCGGTTTCTCAAGCTAAGCAAGCTTAAATAAATCATCCCAATAAACACAAAGAACTGGATAAGCATCCAGTTCTTTTATATTCTGTCCCTCAAATTATATTCCATCAAGAGAGTGAATTGTGATCGGACGTCTACGCGGTACATTAATAGAAAAACAGCCACCAGAATTACTAATCGAAGTGAGTGGTGTTGGTTATGAAGTTCAAATGCCAATGAGCTGTTTTTATGAATTACCAAACGTTGGCGAAGAGGCAATTATCTACACTCACTTTGTTGTTCGTGAAGATGCGCAACTACTTTATGGTTTCAACACGGTTAAAGAGCGTGCGCTGTTCCGTGAAGTGATTAAAGCAAACGGTGTTGGCCCTAAGCTTGGTCTTGGTATTCTCTCTGGAATGACGGCGAGCCAATTCGTTCAGAGCGTTGAGCGTGAAGACATCTCTACGCTAGTGAAACTGCCGGGTGTGGGTAAGAAAACAGCAGAGCGTCTGGTTGTTGAAATGAAAGACCGCTTGAAAGGGTGGGGTGCAGGTGATCTATTTACTCCTGCAACGGACGCAGCGCCAATGGACTCACTGCCAACGGTTCACGATGCTGAAGAAGAAGCGGTAAGCGCACTACTTGCATTGGGTTATAAACCGACTCAAGCATCTAAAGTTGTAGCTCAAGTGGCTAAAGATGGCATGACCAGCGAACAATTGATTCGCGAAGCATTGAAGTCGATGGTTTAATCTCCCATATACTTGTTCTATATAATAGACTCATTCACTTTGCCTTTACACAGATTCAAGAAGCGCAAAGTCAGGAAGAGCAGAGTTAGGAATAGCAAAATTTATGATTGAAGCTGATCGCCTGATTGCACCGGATAATCCGGTCTTTAAAGATGAAGATGTTGTCGACCGTGCAATACGTCCAAAGGCGTTAGCCGACTATCAAGGTCAGGACCACGTTCGCAACCAGATGGAAATTTTCATTCAAGCAGCACAAATGCGAAATGAAGCTCTGGACCATTTGTTGATATTTGGCCCTCCTGGTTTAGGTAAAACCACATTGGCAAACATTGTCGCGAACGAAATGGATGTTAGCATTCGCACGACTTCAGGCCCGGTATTAGAAAAAGCGGGCGACTTGGCCGCTCTGTTGACTAATCTTGAAGAAAACGACGTGTTATTCATTGATGAGATCCACCGTTTAAGCCCTGTGGTTGAAGAGGTTCTATATCCAGCAATGGAAGACTACCAACTGGATATCATGATTGGTGAAGGGCCTGCGGCGCGTTCTATCAAGATTGATCTTCCTCCCTTCACATTGATTGGTGCTACCACGCGTGCTGGCTCACTGACGTCTCCACTGCGTGATCGTTTTGGTATTACTCAACGCCTTGAGTACTACAAAGTCGAAGATCTACAAAATATCGTTCAGCGCAGTGCTGATTGCCTTGGACTTTCGATGGAGTCGGAAGGAGCATTAGAAGTTGCTCGCCGTGCTCGAGGTACACCGCGTATAGCAAACCGTTTATTACGCCGTGTGCGCGATTATGCGGAAGTGAAAGGCGATGGGCATATTTGCCCAGACGTGGCGGACAAGGCACTCAATATGTTGGACGTCGATGCCAAAGGTTTTGACTATATGGACAGAAAGCTTCTACTCGCGATTATGGAGAAGTTTGGTGGTGGTCCTGTGGGTATTGACAACATGGCAGCAGCCATTGGCGAAGAGAAAGACACCATTGAAGATGTGCTGGAACCATACTTGATTCAACAAGGCTACTTGCAACGAACCCCGCGAGGCCGAATTGCTACCGACAGAGCGTATTTACACTTCGGAATCGACAAACCTTCCAATCGTTAGATTATTCATTTTTAAAGATCCCAGTTGCATAAGCACTGGGATTTTTTGGTTTTTATTGAATAACAACTCTTTGAGCAAGTCGATAAAAAGGCCGAGTATCGGATCTCAAAAATGGAAACTTTGATTCCGAGTTTGATTTAGGTAACAAAAAATGAAATAACTTGTCATATCTTTTGTTAATACTTTATAGGTAGTTGTGATTTGCATGTTGTAGCGATGTCTAGCTTTTGTCACGGATATTAAGCGCTGTTATTAATGGAAGCTAAATTGGTGTGATTTTAATCATAGTTGTTCAAAAATAACTCTAATTTGCTGGACTAATATTGATACAAATCAAAGCAAGCTTCTCCTATAAACCTTTTGAAACATACTGATTTTACAAGTAATATTAGCGCTAGCTATATTAGCTCATGCTTAACAATAATCTAACTATAACGGTACGTTTTTGCTACAAATTTCAATTTGTAATAACAATTACATAAATTGTTTTAACATGGATTTTTGCGGTGATTAATCACACAAGTGTCATTCAGCCGACACAAAGGAGTTACCATGATTGATGTTGTTGATCTGTCGCGATTGCAGTTTGCATTTACAGCGATGTATCACTTCTTATTTGTTCCACTGACTTTAGGTATGGCATTTCTACTTGCCATTATGGAGTCAGTCTATGTAATGACTGGCAAGCAAATTTACAAGGACATGACTAAGTTCTGGGGTAAATTGTTTGGTATTAACTTTGCCCTTGGTGTAGCGACAGGCTTAACCATGGAGTTCCAGTTTGGTACTAACTGGTCTTACTATTCTCACTACGTTGGCGACATCTTTGGTGCTCCGCTAGCTATCGAAGCGCTTGTTGCATTCTTCCTAGAGTCTACTTTTGTTGGTCTTTTCTTCTTCGGTTGGGACAGGTTGTCAAAGCGTCAACACTTAGCAGTAACGTGGTTAGTCGCTCTTGGTTCTAACTTCTCAGCGCTTTGGATCTTGGTAGCAAACGGCTGGATGCAAAACCCAGTGGGTGCAGAATTTAACTTTGAAACGATGCGTATGGAAATGGTGAGCTTCGCTGAAGTTGTACTAAATCCAGTAGCACAGGTTAAATTCGTGCATACGGTAGCGTCTGGTTACACAACGGGTGCAATGTTCATCCTTGGTATCAGCTCATACTATATTCTTAAAGGTCGTGACGTTGCCTTTGCTCGTCGCTCTTTTGCGATTGCAGCCTCTTTCGGTATGGCGGCAATTTTGTCAGTTATCGTGCTAGGAGATGAATCTGGTTACGAGCTTGGTGAAGTTCAAAAAGTAAAACTAGCTGCTGTTGAAGCAGAGTGGCACACTGAAGAAGCACCAGCCGCGTTTACTGTTTTTGGTATTCCAAACCAAGAAACAATGAATACTGACTACGCAATTAAAATTCCTTACGTAATGGGTATCATCGCAACACGTTCTCTTGATAAAGAAGTAACGGGCCTGCGTGACCTACGTGATGATCACGTTGATCGTATCCGCACTGGTATGTACGCGTATGAGTTGTTAGAAAAGCTACGTGCAGGCGACAAATCTGAAGAAAACATGGCTGCGTTCGACGAAGTGAAAGGTGACCTAGGTTACGGTCTACTTCTTAAGCGCTACACAGACGACGTTGTTGATGCAACAGAAGACCAAATCCAAATGGCTGCGGATGATTCTATCCCAACAGTTTGGCCTCTATTCTGGTCATTCCGTCTGATGGTTGCTTGTGGCTTCATTATGCTGTTTGTATTCGGTGCTGCGTTTGTTCAAACGTGTCGTCAGAAGATTGAACAGAAACCATGGGTACTTAAAGCGGCGCTGTTCTCAATCCCATTGCCTTGGATCGCGATTGAAGCGGGTTGGTTCGTTGCTGAGTTTGGTCGACAACCATGGGCGGTTGGTGAAATCCTACCGGTTAACGTTGCCGCATCAGCACTAACTATCGGTCAGCTTTGGACTTCTCTATTCGCAATTCTTGCACTTTACACAGTGTTCTTGATTGCTGAAGTTTACCTAATGCTGAAATTCGCACGTAAAGGTCCAAGTAGCTTAAAGACAGGCCGTTACCACTTCGAACAAAACGATAGCTCTGTTGAAGACAAAGTTAGCCGTTCAGTTGAAGTATAAGTGAGGGAATATTATGTTTGATTACGAAAGCTTACGACTTATTTGGTGGGTATTGATCGGTGTTCTACTGGTTGGTTTCGCCGTGACTGATGGCTTCGATATGGGGGTTGCAGCCCTATCACCTGTTATCGGTAAGAGCGACACTGAACGTCGTATTATGCTGAATACTATTGCTCCTCACTGGGACGGCAACCAAGTATGGTTAATTACGGCTGGTGGTGCATTGTTTGCTGCATGGCCATTAGTTTACGCGACGTCTTTCTCTGGTTTCTACTTTGCTATGTACGTGACTCTAGCAGCACTTTGGCTACGTCCACTTGCTCTTGATTACCGTTCAAAGATAGAAGAACCAAAATGGCGTAAGGCTTGGGATTATGCACTTTGCTTCAGTGGTACCGTTCCGCCAATCATTTTTGGTGTGGCGTTTGGTAACCTACTACAAGGTGTACCATTCGACTTGAACGACCTAATGATGTCTAAGTACCATGGTACGTTCTTCGCTCTGCTAAACCCATTTGCATTGCTATGTGGCGTGTTGGCTCTGATGTTGTTCGTGATGCAAGGTGCTACATGGCTTCAAATGAAGACAACAGAAGAACTGCACAGCCGTGCACGTAACGTTGCTCAGATCACTGGCCTAATTGCTATTGCTCTATTCGTTATTGGTGGCTTCTGGGTTCAATCTATCGAAGGCTATGTAATTACGAGCACTATTGATACATTTGCTGATTCAAACCCACTAAACAAAGAAGTCTCACTTCAAGTTGGTGCGTGGATGACAAACTTCGAAACGTACCCTGCAATGTGGGCAGCACCGATTCTTGGTGTAGCAATGCCACTACTTGCTGTGATTGCATCTCGCCTTGAACGCGGTGGCTTCGCATTCTTGTTCTCGAGTCTATCTAATGCTGGTGTTATTTTGACTGCTGGTTTTGCAATGTTTCCATTCGTAATGCCATCAAGCCTGAACCCTAACCATAGTTTGACTATGTGGGATTCTACGGCAAGTGAGCTAACTCTTGGCCTAATGACTGCTGTTGCGGCGGTAATGGTTCCTGTGATTCTTGGCTACACAACTTGGACATACTACAAAATGTTCGGTCGTTTGGATAAGAAACACATCGAAGATAACGACGTTTCAGCTTACTAAGCTAGAAGTGAAATAACTTAGGAGAAATTTTATGTGGTATTTCGCATGGATTTTGGGTGTACTTCTAGCATGTGCATTCGGCATCATCAATGCTCTTTGGCTTGAGCATTCAGAAATGATGGACAAAGACAGTGAGTAATCTCGCAGAGCAAGTCGCTAAACTGCATCAACCAATGGATAAGACTCTGTTAAGAGCCTTATCCCTGATATTGGGCTTCATGCATGTTGGTTTAGTGATGTGGGATCCTGAAGCGTATGCGACAAGCATCGGTGGCTTTAACGCGATCATTGGGCCAATGTTTATTTGGGCAGTTTGCTCAAGCATGGTTTACGGTATCGGCTTTAAGCCAAGAGCTTGGATGTGGCAGTTGCTGTTTAGCCCATACGTTTCACTCACAATTTTGCTCTACCTAACGGCGTTACGCCTTATCTAAATAAGGCTGCGGATTGGGTTTGTTACAAAGTAAACCTAGGTCGTTGTTGGGTTTTTAGTCAAAAAGAGGTCATCTTATACAGATGGCCTTTTTTTTCGTCTCTTAACTCAAAAAATTCACAGCCATATACTATTAATGATAATGAGTTAGGTTATAGTGATATCTTTATCGTTTTTGGGTTGTGGTATTAATTTGCAGGGATTATCTAAGCCGTTTACGTGGCCAGTAACCGTATATTACGAAGATACCGATGCGGGTGGGGTCGTGTACCATTCTAACTATCTCAAGTTTTTTGAACGTGCTCGAACTGAGATGCTGCGCTCGATTGGCGTTTCTCAACAAGTATTGTTAGAACAAAATATCGGTTTCGTAGTCCGACATATGGACATTGATTTTATTCGAGGCGCACGTCTTGATGACTCTTTACAAGTCATTACAAATATTTACGAATTGAAGCGAGCTAGCTTGGTCTTCTGTCAAGAGATCGTAAATCCTGATGGCAAAGCATTGTGTAAAGCAATGGTTAAGGTAGCATGTATCGACAATCAAAAAATGAAACCCAAGGCAATGCCAACATTTATTCTTACGGAGCTAACGAATAGTGACTGCTGAAATCTCAATCTTAGGCCTAATTTTAGAAGCCAGTTTACTGGTTAAAATGGTCATGCTAGTTCTTATGGGCATGTCTGTTGTTTCTTGGGCAATGATCATAAAAAGAAGTAAAGTGTTATCTCAAGCTTCTAAACAAACTGAAGTGTTTGAAGATAAGTTCTGGTCTGGTGTTGATCTTGCTAAATTGTATCAAGAGAGCAATAAACGCAAAGATGAGCTTTCTGGTACAGAAGAGATTTTCTACGCAGGCTTTACTGAGTTCGCTCGCCTACGTAAATCAAATGCGACATCTCCAGACTTCATTATGGAAGGTACTGGTCGTGCAATGCGGGTTGCGGTTGCGCGTGAAGTTGATGAGCTAGAAACCAACTTACCTTTCTTAGCGACCGTCGGTTCTATTAGCCCATACATCGGCCTATTTGGTACGGTTTGGGGCATCATGCACTCATTTATCGCACTCGGTGAAGTAAAACAAGCTACGTTAGCGATGGTTGCACCTGGTATTGCGGAAGCACTTATCGCAACAGCAATGGGCTTGTTCGCTGCAATCCCAGCAGTAATGGCGTATAACCGTTTCAGCAGCCGTGTAGGTAAGCTCGAGCACAATTACGCGACTTTTTCTGAAGAGTTCCACAGTATTCTTCACCGTCAAGCGATGGCTGGCAGGGAATAATAGATGGCTGGATACCAACCTAAAAAACGCAAGATGACAGCAGAGATTAACGTTGTACCTTACATCGACGTTATGCTTGTATTGCTGATCATTTTTATGGTGACGTCACCGTTTGTTACCCAAGGTGTTGATGTTGAATTGCCTCAGGCTTCAACAGCTAAGTCAGCACAAGACCTATTGGGTGATGACAACGCGAGCTTTATTATCGTCGAAGTGAACAAAGACGGTGAATTTGGTTTGAGCGTGAATAACGAAGAAGTACAGCGTGGCTTGTCACTGGAGGAGATTATCGTCCGAGTGAAAGCTGAATTGTCTCTGAAGCCAAGCTCTCCAGTAGCGGTTGGCGGTGATGCCGCAACACCTTACGCTGAAGTGGTTTTGTTACTTGATGAATTAAGCCGTGCAGGTGTGCCAAAGGTTGGCCTTTTAACGGATATAAGGGAATAGCTCCGTAGCATTCATGAAAGCGAATAATAAAAAATCCAATAATTTCAGAACACCGCTTCTTATTTCTCTTGGGCTGCACGTCATTTTATTCGTTGCGCTCATTTGGGGAGCGGATTTCACGATGTCAGAACCTAAGCCGACAGGGCAGATGGTTCAAGCTGTGGTGATTGACCCTCAGTTGGTTCGCCAGCAAGCTCAACAGATTCGTCAACAACGAGAAGCCGCGAGCAAGAAAGAGCAAGAACGTCTAGACAAGCTCAGACGTGAAAGTGAACGACTGGAAAAGAATCGTAAAGCTGAAGAAGAAAACATTCGCAAGCTGAAAGAGCAGCAAGCGAAAGAAGCAAAAGCGACTCGTGAAGCTGAAAAACGTCGAGTTGAGAAAGAGAAACAACGTCAAGCTGAAGAAGCGCGTTTACAGCAAGAGCAAAAGAAAGCCGCTAAAGCAGAAGCAGATCGTAAGTTGAAAGAAGCTGCGTTAGTGAAAGCAGAAAACGAGCGTAAGGCCAAAGAAGCGGCAATCGCAAAAGCGGAACAAGAACGCGTGGCAAAAGAAAAAGCCGCGCAAGAAGCAGCAGACAAAGCTCGTAAAGAGAAAGAAGCTGCTGAACGCGCCGAAAAGCAACGCATAGCGAAAGAAAAAGAAGCGGCAGCCGCAGCAGAAAAAGCCCGTAAGGCAAAAGAAGCTGCAGCAAAAGCAGAAAAAGAGCGTAAACAGCAGGAAGCAGCATTGAACGATATCTTTGCTGGGCTTGAAACTGAGTCGACTCAAAATTCTTCGGCGAAACAACAATTTATAAGTGATGAAGCACAACGCTATGGTGCGATTTATACTCAACTTATTCAGCAAAACTTACTGTTAGAAGACAGTTATAGAGGGCGCTCTTGTCGAGTGAACCTTAAGCTTATTCCAACAGGTTCGAATGCGATTTTGGGAAGCTTGAGTATTTTGGATGGTGATAGCCGATTGTGTGCAGCAACCAAGCGTGCCGTGGCTCAAGTGCAATCTTATCCGTTGCCTAAAGACCCAGACATTGTGAAATCACTGAAAGACATTAACTTAACTGTATCACCAGAGTAAAAGGACGAACTTGTGTTAAAAAAACTATTACTGAGTTTTGTTTTCATAATAGCGACAAGCAGCCAGTTTGCACATGCAGCGCTGGAGCTGGTTATTACAGACGGTATAAACTCTGCAAGACCTATCGCTATTGTACCTTTCCGCTGGGAAGGCGAAGAGCCATTACCACACGATGTATCAGCGGTTATCGCTTCTGACTTACAACGCAGCGGTAAATTCAGCCCTGTTGCAACAAGCAAAATGCCTCAAACACCCTACAGTGAAGCTGAGGTGGATTTTGATGCTTGGACGAATCTAGGTGTTGATTCATTGCTTACCGGTAGCATCACTAAGAATGCCGAAGGGCAGTATGTGGTTAATTACCAATTGATCGACATTGTTCGTGGTCAGTTAACCAAAGGGCAAAGCCGCGCGTTGAGTGATGAAGGCCAACTCGTACTTTCTAAAGACCACGTTTTATTTAACAAGAAAGCGACGGTTCCAGGTAAACGCTTGAGAGAGTATGCGCACCGTATAGCTGACTTAGTTTATGAAGAGCTGACTGGTGAAAAAGGGGCGTTTTTAACCCGTATTTCTTATGTGGTCGTAAACGATAAAGACCAATACCCATACCAACTTCGTGTGGCTGACTATGACGGTTTCAACGAGCGCTTAGTGCTTCGTTCTAAGCAGCCTCTGATGTCACCAGCATGGTCACCAGACGGTAAGAAGCTTGCTTATGTGAGTTTCCAAAATGGCCAAGCTGAAATATTCATTATGAATATTTATACCGGTGAACGTGAGAAGGTGACGTCATACCCTCGTCACAATGGTGCGCCAAGATTCTCACCGGATGGTAAAACATTGGCATTGGTATTATCGAAGACAGGCAGCCTTCAGGTATACACACTTGACCTTGCTAGTCGTAAGCTGACTCAGATTACTCGTGGTCGTTCAAATAATACTGAACCGTTCTGGCACCCAGATGGCAAGTCTCTTATTTTTACCTCGGATCGTGGTGGTAAACCTCAGATTTATAATGTAAATTTGTTAAATAACTCGACGTCTCGTATTACTTGGCAAGGTAGCCAAAACCTAGGTGGTCAAATCACCCCTGATGGACGATTCATGATCATGGTCAATCGTAGTAATTCAGGTTTCAACTTGGCGAAACAGGATTTGGAAACGGGTGCGGTTCAGGTACTAACAAAAACTCTGTTAGATGAATCCCCAAGTATTGCACCGAATGGAGGTATGGTTATCTATAGCTCTATTTACAATAAAACAAATGTACTATCGATGGTTTCTATCGATGGCCGTTTTAAAGCTAGATTACCGGCAACCAACGGACGCGTAAGAGCGCCGGCATGGTCACCGTTCCTCTAGGTAAAGTGATACATTCTATTAGCTATTGATAGTGTTAACTATTGTGGCATTTAACTATCTATAGCACTTAGTCGGCTGTAGAAACTAAGTTTGATAACGTAAGGAAAAAAAGATGCAACTTAACAAAGTTCTTAAAGGCTTGATGATTGCACTACCAGTGATGGCAGTAACGGCATGTAGCTCAACTGATGAAGCAACATCTGCAACATCTGGTACTGAAAGCAACCAAACAACTTCAGGTACAGAAGGCAACGTAGATACAACTGTTGTAACGCCAATTGACGCTAACGGTCAACTGTCTGAGCAAGAGCTTAAAGAGCAAGCGCTACGTGAAACTCAAACAATCTACTTCGCATTCGATAACTCTACTATCGCTGGCGACTACGAAGAAATGCTAGCAGCTCACGCAGCTTACCTAGTTAAGAACGTTGACATGAACGTTACTATCGAAGGTCACGCTGATGAGCGCGGTACTCCTGAGTACAACATCGCACTTGGCGAGCGCCGTGCACAAGCTGTAGCGAAATACCTACAAGCTCTAGGTGTTCAAGCTGACCAAATCTCTATCGTAAGCTACGGTGAAGAGAAGCCACTTCTTCTTGGTCAATCTGAAGATGTGTACGCTAAAAACCGTCGCGCAGTACTAGTTTACTAATTTTAGTAGATTATATAATTGAGGAATTGCCTCATGTTCAGTAACACAAAGCGAGTCATTTTGCTTTCGTTACTGGCAAGTGCAGCGAACATTGCGTTCGCTGCACCAGCCCCAGTATCCGATCTCAATAGCACCGCAACCAATTCAACATCTTCCTCTCGATCAGCATCTAACGAATCAGATATTGAGCGTTTAGAGCGCCTGCTTCAAAATCGAAACCTCGTTCAGCTTCAAATGCAACAGCAAATCGACGACATGGCACTGGAGATCAGTGAACTTCGTGGTGAGTTGGAACGAAACAGTTACGATATGAAACAAATGCTAGAGCGCCAACGTGAACTGTTCATTGAACTGGATCGTGTAAGAGGCGAGGTGAAAGCAGCCGGAACAGCAACGGTAGCAGTAGCAGCGAGCGAAGGCTCTAAAGATGCCTCTGGTACGTTCAGTACCGATGTTGATGAGCAAACCGCTTATCAAAATGCTGTAGACATGATTCTAAAGCAACGAGACTACACGGGTGCTATCGCAGCATTCCAAAAGTTTCAAAAAGACTTCCCAGATTCTACTTTCACGCCTAATTCTCATTACTGGTTAGGTCAGCTTTATTTTGCTAAGAAGCAAGATAAAGAAGCCGTGAAAAGTTTTGCCGCTGTTGTATCTTACAAAGACTCAAATAAGCGAGCAGATGCTCTGGTTAAGCTTGGTGATATAGCAACGCGTAACAACAATGCGACGCAAGCTAAAAAATATTACCAACAAGTCGTGACCGAGTATCCAAACAGTGCCTCGGCAAAAGTGGCTAAGACTCACTTATAAATCAAAAATAGAGGTGCTTAGGTACCTCTTTTTTATATCCGCAGTATTTCGATAAATACTGGCTTACTGCTGTTAGGTAACCAGTTACTCCCTTCGTAATAGTTACATAAAGACTTGTTTATGCTTTTTGAGTATTAGCGAGTAGCCGTTTGCAACCAATCCTTTTTGATCCCAATCGCTGTCCTGTGTAGAATACTCGGATTCTCGGAAGAAGTTGCGTAGAGCAAGAGCAATGAGTCATATACTAGATAAAATTGATACAGTTTACCCGTTTCCGCCTAAGCCAGTTCCTTTGAGTGATGCTCAGAAACAGGCACACATCGCGAATATCAAAACACTACTTCAAGAAAAAGATGCAGTTCTAATTGCACACTACTACACAGACCCTGAAATTCAGGCTCTGGCTGAAGATACTGGTGGTTTTGTTGGCGATTCATTGGAAATGGCCAAGTTTGGTAACCGTCATTCAGCAAGTACGCTGATCATCGCTGGTGTTCGTTTCATGGGTGAGTCTGCAAAGATTCTGACTCCCGAGAAGCGCATATTAATGCCAACGCTGGAAGCGGAATGTTCACTTGACCTTGGCTGTCCTGCTGATAAATTTACAGAATTTTGTGATGCTCATCCTGACCATACCGTGGTTGTATACGCGAACACCTCTGCGGCTGTTAAAGCTCGTGCAGACTGGGTGGTTACGTCGAGTATCGCTTTAGAAATCGTTGAAAGCCTAGACGCCGAAGGCAAACCCATTATTTGGGGCCCAGACCGTCACCTAGGTTCTTATATCGCAAATCAAACTGGCGCCGACATGCTGCTTTGGCAAGGTGAGTGTATCGTTCATGATGAGTTCTCAGCTGATGCTTTGAAGAAAATGAAATCGGTATACCCAGAAGCGGCTATTTTGGTTCACCCAGAATCACCAGCAAGTGTGGTTGAACTGGCGGATGCTGTAGGTTCAACAAGCCAGCTTATTAAGAAGGCGAAAGAGCTTCCTCACCCACAGATGATCGTGGCGACAGACAAAGGCATCTTCTTCAAGATGCAGCAATTGGTTCCTGAAAAAGAACTGATTGAAGCGCCAACAGCGGGTGCTGGTGCAACTTGTCGCAGCTGTGCACACTGTCCTTGGATGGCGATGAATGGCCTTGAAGCGATTGAAAATGCGCTTGAGAACGGTGGTGAGCAACACGAGATCTTCGTTTCTGACGAACTGCGTGTGAAGTCTCTTATCCCACTGAACCGCATGCTAGATTTTGCTGAGCAGTTAAATGTGCAGGTAAAAGGTAACGCGTAAGCCGTTCTTTTATCTAACCAACGAAAAACCAGCCAATAGTGCTGGTTTTTTTGTGTCTAAAGATAGCTCGCTAGTATCAATCTTGTGGTCATGTATCTTTTTCTGATGATACATCTTGTTGATATCAGGTATTTTTTCTAGCATGTAAGTAAGATCGAAGGATTTGAGGCTCGAATGATAATCTGGTTACAACTCAAACGTTGGGTCAAAGCAAATATCTTTGTTTTGAATGGAAAAAACTTACTGTTCACCTTCTTAGGCTACGTATTTCTGTCGTGGTCGAGTTTGTATTTAGCGGGTGAAACAGCGCTAACCAGCTCGTTTACCACGTTCGCTTACTACCTAGTCGTGACTGCGTCTACGGTTGGCTACGGTGATTTATCGCCCACAACAGAAGCAGGGCAATGGATCGTTATATTGTTTGTGATTCCGGGTGGACTGAGTCTTTTCGCGGCCTTGCTAGGTAAGGTAGCGACAGAAGGTGTTGAATATTGGCGAGCGGGCTTGCTAGGAAAAAGGAGAGTTAGAGTGGACAACCACATTTTGATGCTTGGGTGGAATGAACAAAGAACGATTCATCTAATTCGTATGTTACAGCATGAAGAAACGGGTAAGCGACCAATAGTGTTGTGTACTCGTTCGGATATTGAAAATCCGTTACCTGGAGAAATCAACTTTGTTAAAGTGAACAGCTACACTGATGGCAAAGAGATGGAGAAAACCGGTATCGAGTCAGCCAGTTGTATCTTGATTGATAACCCAGAAGACGACATTACATTATCCGCGGCACTTTACTGCGCGAATCGAAACCCTAAAGCGCATCTACTCGTTTACTTTAAAGATGAAGCATTGAGTGATCTGTTACATAAACATTGTCCTAATTCTGAGTGTATACCAGCAGTCGGTGCTGAAATGTTGGCAAAGGCTGCGGTTGATCCAGGATCAAGTGCGTTGCATCAAGAGCTATTGAGTTCTACAAGGGGGATGACACAGTATTCAACCTATTACCCTAAAGATGCCGAGCCTGTCACCGTTGCGCCAATCTTCTCGGCGTTTAAAAAGAAGTATCAAGCAACGTTGATTGCAATAGATTCCGGTAGCGGAATTGAACTCAACCCAGAATTGGATCAAGTGGTTAGTAGTGGGACCAAGTTGTTTTATATCGCCGATGAGCGAATTGATGATTTTGATTGGAAAGGCTTTTAGAACGCGTATTTGATTTCTTTTCAAACAAAAAAAGGCCTCATCGAGAGGCCTTCTTTATATCTAGCTAATCATTATTATTGAGCTTCAGCTAATGCGATGCCGCGTTGTGTTAGCCCACAAAGCATCACAGGAACAGCGTTAAAGATCTCTTCGAATTGTTCAAGACCTTCAATACCTTGCTCTGCAAGTGTTGCAATTGAGGTTTCAGGATCGTACAGCATACTTAGTGAAAGCAGTACACCGCCAACTAACGCGTTGTCTTCACTGTCTTCAGGCATCAGAGTCTCCCAGTCGTCACGTGCAATCTGCCAGCCTTGAAGTAAGCCTTCACAAAAATCACGAGCTGCTGTGTTTACCACTTCCTCGTCATCTAATTGACAAGCTTCAGGCCAAACCCAAGTGCCTTCGATTAACTCTGGGCGAGTTTTGTTCCAAAGCGCGATGATAACTTCAATGTAGCTTTCAAGCTGTTCACCATCAGTAAAAGGAGCGACTTCTTCCCCCCCCCAAAGGAATGGTAGCCACTCGTGCGGGGTTAACACATTAGGCGACGCTGCCATTGCAGTGACAAATCCCATAGTTTTGTGTTCTGTGATTAGCTTTCCTTCCAACTCTGGAAGCGCAAGAATATCTTGTAAAGTCAAAGTGAGGTACCGTAAAAGGGAACATATTTGCACTTATAGTACCAATGAACTTACACCAATCAAGCTTCAATCTAAAAAGGCTTGATGTCATTGATGATAAACACTAGGTTTAACAGAAAAGAAAACAATAAAAAATTATGCAGATACGGTCGTCTTTAAAGAAAAAAAGCATGGTAGCGCTTAGCTTATACCTTGCAATGTTTATCGCTATTGTCGGTAGTGTGACGTATTACGTCGTAGAATCCCCTGTGCGAGCCAAATTACAAGAGAACCTAGATCTCCGTACAGAGCTTCTTTCTGCATTGATTACAGAACCTCTCAATAGCTCTGAAGGCTTTGTTGACAGTTTAGTTGGTCTTGCTCAGGCACAACGAAGCGGTGCTGAGGTCCTTCCTTTGTTTAAGTCGATGTTGGCGGCAAGTGACAACACGATCGTCAGTGCAGGTATTTGGCCAGAACCTTATATGTTCAATCCTCAAATGCAACTGAATAGTTATTTTTTCAATAAAGCAGACGATGGCAAGATTGACCAGCTGTTCTCTTATAACAATCCTAAGACTGCACCTTATCATCAAGAGTATTGGTATACCTCCGTCATTAACAGAAGCCAGGGAACCATTTTGTGGAGCGATGTTTATATCGATCCATACACCCACGTTCGAATGATCACCGCTTCATCCCCTTATTATTATGATGGCATCTTTGCTGGCGTGGCAACGGTGGATCTCTCTCTCGAAGAGTTATTGGGTTTTATTAAGAACCATGCGGAAGAGTATGATCTTGGTATTACGCTTAGGGACAAACTTAACCAAGTCTTGGTGTCTCATAATTTCAATCTTGTTGAAGGGATCTACATCAGTAGTAATCAATTTGGTGAATTCGGTTGGCAAGTTGATGTGGTTAACTCTAAGTCACGCGTTGCAGACGAAGTGTTTCGTCAAGTCATGAGTATCGAAGGCGGCATTGTACCTCTATTACTACTGTGTGTGATGGCGGGTTATTACTTGTTAAACCGCTATTTGATTAGCCCAATTACCGCCATTGCAGCAAAGGTCGATGGTTCTAAAGCCGGTGAAATCATTGATGTTGAGTACTCAAGCCAAGATGAAATCGGTCATTTGATCAAAACCTTTAATGAAAAGACCATTTACCTCGAAGCGGAAAAGGTTAAAGCTCAAGCATCAACTAATGCGAAAACTGCTTTTCTGGCAACGTTGTCACATGAAATCCGTACCCCGATGAACGGGGTATTGGGTACCGCACAAATCCTACTTAAAACCCCTTTAAATACAGAGCAAGAAAAGCACCTTAAGAGTTTGTATGAGTCTGGCGATCATATGATGACACTGCTGAATGAGATCCTAGATTTTTCAAAGATCGAGCAGGGTAGGTTGGATCTTGATGAAACGCGTTTTCCTTTAGATTCAATCATTGGCAGTATCAACAGCGTCTACTACACATTGTCTTCTGAAAAAGGGCTCCAATTTAAGGTTTATTCTGAGGTGCCTTCTGGGCGTTGGTACTTCTCGGATAAGGCTCGGCTGCGCCAGATCTTGTTCAACCTATTAAACAATGCTGTGAAGTTTACCTCCAGAGGTTTTGTCGAGGTGTATTTTAAAGAAGTTGTTGAAGGAAATGACACCTACCTCAGTATTCGAGTTCGTGACACCGGGATTGGCATTTCCAAAGAAGCGCAAAAGCGTATCTTTAAACCTTTTGAACAAGCAGAATCTTCGACTACAAGACGTTTTGGTGGTACCGGCCTAGGCTTAGCGATCGTGAAGAAAATTGCTCAGCTGATGGATGGTAGTATTACGGTTACTAGTGAAGAAGGAATAGGTACGAGCTTCGACGTTCGGTTGAAAATCCAACCTTGTCAACCGGGTGAGATAGAGAGCTTGCCACACAAAAAGTTAGATTATTCTGGCTTAAAAGTGCTGATTGTTGAGGATAACCGAACCAATACCGTCATTATTGAAACGTTCATGAGCAGTAAAGGCTTCATGTGCAAAAGTGTCGAAAATGGTGAGCTTGCGATACAAGCTGTGGTCGCAGAGCATTTTGATTTGGTGTTGATGGATAACCATATGCCAGTGATGGATGGCGTTGAATCAACAACAGCTATTCGCGCTTTAATCGGTGATGTTTCATCAGTTTTAATATTTGGTTGTACTGCCGATGTCTTTAAAGAGACTCGCGAACGAATGCTCGGCGCTGGTGTGGATTACATTGTCGCCAAGCCCATTGATGAACGTGAATTAGACGACGCTTTATTCCGTTATTCGCATAAGCTTTACCAATTCCATGAAGATGAAGGTTATGAGGAAGGACGTATTGATGAAGTTCACCAAGAAACAGTTAGCAATGAAAAAATGAGCAAGGACGTGGTGCGTCATAATCATAATGTGAACTCCCAGAGAACGCATCTTCATGGACAGAAGAGCCAAAGTCGTTCTCTACCTAAACCCGATCTACGAAACAAAGATAATACTGAAGAGCTGTTAGTGACGTTGTATGTAGCACTTGAAGACAATAACCTAGAGTTGATTCAATTTGCATTGGAGAGCTTACGTCTACACATTAAGCCTATGAATAATCCCGAATTGTCATCTCAAGTCGATAAAGCTCTAGAGCAGGTTTCTATGGGAGCTCCTCCTACTCAAGACACTATTAATATCATTACTGTAAATTTACCTATGGCTTGAGTGTTATTTAATTACAGAAAGTAAACAACGAATTGCCCGTTATTTGACCTGTGTATGATTTTCTGGTGGAAGTGACTGCTTTTTAAATGGTTTTTGGTTGTTAATTTACAACTTGATTTTTAATTTGGAATGTATGTCTGCTTAAGTTGTGTTTTAATAGCGACATTATCTGGCAAGGTTAAAAAACACCTTGTTTATATGTTGCTAAATCACTATCCAGGTAGTGATATATTTTAGGTTTGTTGTCAATGAAATCTCGTGGTCCATTTTGTATTCGTAACGCCGCTGCGGATACATTTGCTATGGTAATTTTCTGTTTTATCTCTGGCATGATCGTAGAAGTGTTTATCTCAGGTATGACGTTCGAGCAATCTCTTGCTTCACGAACGTTGTCTATTCCGGTAAATATTGCTATTGCTTGGCCTTATGGTGTCTTTCGTGACTGGTTCTTGCGCAATGGTGCAAAGCTTTCACAAAGCTCTTTGATGAAGAATTTGTCCGACCTAATGGCTTACGTGTTATTCCAGTCTCCTGTTTATGCAGGTATCTTGTTGGCAGTTGGTGCTTCAAGCGAGCAGATCGTGACCGCAGTCACCAGTAATGCGGTTATCTCATGTGGTATGGGTGTACTTTACGGTTACTTCCTAGATATGTGCCGCAAATGGTTTCGAGTTCCGGGCTACTCCCAACAAGCGTAGGCACAAAGGCACAATGAAATTTGGTTTGTTTTTGATCTAATGAGTTAATTTGTAATCGAACAAACTGAAAAAGGTACTTTTTTTGATAATGCCCCTTGACCAAAGCAAGCAGAATCAATAAAGTAGCGCCTTGTTGAGCAACAAGCTCGACACAAAATTTGTGGAAGGATGGCTGAGTGGCTTAAGGCGCTCGCCTGGAAAGCGAGTATACGTTTATAGCGTATCTGGGGTTCAAATCCCCATCCTTCCACCACTATTCGAAACCCCAGCAGAAATGCTGGGGTTTTCTCGTTCTAGAAACCCTACAATTCTACGCCTTCTGCACACACTCTCGTATAAGTTGTTGTAATGCTTTCCTGGTCATCATTTACTCTATTTATGCCGATTTAAATAGAATCATATTAGGCGCCTTTTTAACCGATAAAAGCTTGATTTTTTGGTATGGATCTAGATGATCAAGAGTAAGCAATAATATGAATAATCCCACAATCAGGAATCTAATACCCCATGACAGAAACCCTCGTTTCTCCAATGCTTTCCTTTACTATCGCGATCTCATTACTTTTTATCGGTAAAGGTTTGATTGAGCGCTCTGAAGTACTAAGGAAATATTCATTGCCTGAGCCCGTTATTGGTGGCTTTGTTTGTGCTGCGACCGTAGCAGCGCTTTACTATCTGTTTGAAATTCAAATTACATTTAGTTTAGATGTCAGAGATTTTTTGCTTCTCTACTTTTTTGCTGGTATTGGACTTCAAGCGGATATTAAAACGCTGATAAAAGGTGGGCGACCACTGTTCATTTTGCTGTGTCTGGCTACCGTCTTTATCGTGTTGCAAAACGTAGTTGGTATGGTTGTGGCTTCAGGTTTTGGGATGGACGCGAAAGCAGGTTTGTTATCCGGCTCTGTGAGTCTGATTGGTGGCGTTGGTACCACGCTTGCTTGGGCACCCATGTTTGTTGAAGAGTTTGGTATATCTAATGCGTTAGAACTCGGTGTGGCTTCAAATACGGTTGGCTTGATAGCGGCATGTGTAATTGGTGGCCCAATTGCAAACTATCTACTTAATAAGCATAAAATCAACCCATCTAATGAAGAAGATGTGACGGTTGGTGCATTTCAAGAAAGCGAAACACGTACAGAATTGAGTCATTATGGCGTTCTATGGGCATGGTTAATTCTTAACCTCACTCTGATGCTGGGTTACAGCCTGAGTGAAGTTATTGACGCTATGGGTTTGAAACTGCCACTATTCGTTAGCTGTTTAATCGCAGGTATCCTAATCGGTAACGTTGGACGTGCACTATTTAAGAAGCGTCGCACGCAAGAGAAAATCGCTCAAGGCCGTAAAGGATTGGCGATGATCTCTGATATCTGTTTGGGGATGTTCTTGACCATGGCGTTAATGGGGCTACGCATCTGGGATCTTGATGGGTTGTTTGGCTATATCTCTGTTGTCATGAGTATCCAGATTTTGCTTTCCCTGCTATTCACCATCTTTGTCGTCTATTACTTGATGGGAAGAAACTATGACTCAGTGGTGATATGTTCTGGCTTTGGTGGTATTACATTAGGTTCGACCGCTACCGCGATTGTGAACATGACCGCGGTGACCCATCGTTATGGTGCAAGCCCACAAGCATTCATTGTGGTGCCACTAGTGTGTGGTTTCTTTGTTGATTTGATTAACGCACTGGTAATTAGTTTCTTTGTTGGAGTGTAAGTGAAGCTTATGCTTCATAAGGGGAGATGATTAGTAGCTTGTTCAATCGAGTGAGCTACAGTTATTCGTTTCAGATGTTAAACATTAATGATAAAAATAGTTAGGTTCCTATAGACTCAATTGCGCACTACTTAATGTCGTATGATTTAGTTTCTTGGCAGCGTAACCTTTAAGCTCCGAGTTTCTTATACGACCGTGGTATTAATGCTGTTCGTTGCGATACCTTTGTACATACTCTCCTATTATAAGCTATAACCTCCTCCTCAAAATTCGGTACAAATTTTAGTGCTTTAGCATTCTCCTCATCGACACCAAACACCTTTTAGACTTTAGTTAATGAATTTAAAGTTCTACTTATCACTCTGATACTCGTTAAGTTATTAAATAATTATTATATATTCGTTTGAAATGTATCATTTAAATCGAAGGGAGTAGGTGTTTCGCCCTTATTTATTATATTCAATAGATTTTGTGTTTGAATTGGAGTCATTAAAGGATTATCTATTTATTGTGTTATTTTTGGCCTTGTTTCAGCTGCTTATAGGAAAAATTAAGATAAAAAACGGGTATCGATATTGTGGTAAACACAAATTTTCTGAATTAAAGGTAAAGTCACAGGATGCACAAGCAACTTAGTATCTCATATACTATTCGAAATTATTGTTAGCGAAAGAGAGGTTAGTTTTACTTATTAGGCTTTTTGTTTGTTTTTTATACAATTAATAACCTGAAATTGGAGAATAGCAGTTAGTGTTAGTGTGTGAATTTTGAGCAATATATGTGGAGTTAATCATGTCAAGCAGAATCGAAGCCAGTGGTTTTATTCATCTATAAGTAATTGAAGCAATATAAAAAGGTTTTAAAAATAGTACTAGATCACATTTCTAATAATTATTAGAACACACTATAACCTAT